>JAJYXG010000037.1:0-40726 GCA_021791095.1 Pseudomonadota bacterium | reverse complement strand
AAACCCTCGCCCACCCTGGCCGTCACCGCCCGCGCCGCTGCGCTCAAGGCATCCGGCCGCGACATCGTCGGCCTCGGCGCCGGCGAGCCCGATTTCGACACCCCGCAGCACATCAAGGACGCGGCGATCGGCGCGATCAACAGCGGCTTCACCAAATACACCGCGGTCGACGGCACCCCCGGCCTGAAGGCGGCGATCATCGCCAAGTTCAAGCGCGACAACGGCTTCGACTATACGCCCAAGCAGATCCTGGTCTCCTGCGGCGGCAAGCAGAGCTTTTTCAACCTGGTGCAGGCGGTGATCAATCCCGGCGACGAGGTCGTCATCCAGGCGCCCTACTGGGTGTCGTATCCCGACATCGTCATCCTCGCTGACGGCAAGCCGGTGATCGTCAAGGCCGGCATCGAGCAGGGCTTCAAGATCACCCCGGCGCAGCTGGAGGCGGCGATCACCCCGAAAACCCGGCTGGTGGTCATCAACAGCCCGTCCAACCCCACCGGCGCCGTCTACACCGGCGACGAGCTGGCCGCGCTGGGCGCCGTGCTGCGCAAGCACCCGCAGGTGCTGATCGCCAGCGACGACATGTACGAGCACATCCGCCTGAACGACGTGCCCTTCGTCAACATCCTCAACGTCTGCCCCGATCTCTACGACCGCACCCTGGTGCTGAACGGCGTGTCGAAGGCCTATTCGATGACCGGCTGGCGCATCGGCTACGCCGCCGGCCCGGAAGCCATCCTGCGCGCCATGACCAACGTGCAGTCGCAGTCGACCTCCAACCCCACCTCGATCTCGCAGGTGGCCGCCGAAGCTGCGCTGAACGGCGACCAGGGCTGCATCACGCCGATGCTCGACGCCTTCAAGGCGCGCCATCGCTACGTGGTCGACGCGCTCAACGCCATCCCCGGCTTCAAGTGCGTCGACAGCGGCGGCGCCTTCTACGCCTTCCCCGACGTGCGCCCGGCGATCCAGGCCCTGCTGGCGCGCGACGTCATCGAGGAAGGCACCGACATCGCCTTCTGCGAATACCTGCTGGAATCGGCCGACGTCGCCGTCGTCCCCGGCTCGGCCTTCGGTGCGGAAGGCTACATCCGCCTGTCGTTCGCCACCTCGCAGGCCAACCTGGAAAAGGCGATCAAGCGCATCGCGCTGGCGATGGCCTGAATGCTGGCCTCCTGCATCCAGTGCAGGTAGGCTAGCGCCATGTTCCGCACCCCCGCCCTTCCCTTCCTTCGCGGCATTTCTGCCCCCAAGGGTACGCTGTCCTGGCTGCTGCAGCTCGGCTACACCACCACACGCCTGTTCAAGCAGAACGGCCTGCAGAACCACGCCGCGGCGACCTCGTTCTACTTCCTGCTGTCGGCCACCCCGCTGCTGCTGCTGCTGAGCTACGCCCTGCAGTGGCTGGGCCGCATCGCCGAGAATTCGGTGCCGGCGACCATCCTGATGGCCGCGCTCTACGAGCAACTGCAACTGGAAAGCCTGACCGCGCTCGGCTTCATTCCGCAGCAGACCCAGCTCGCCGCCGGCGGCGTCGGCCTCGTCACCCTGCTGCTGTCGTCGCGCGGGCTGGTGCACGCAGTGCATGGCGCGTTCAAGGTCATTTTCCCCGAGCAGACCAAGCGCAACCTGGTCGTGTCGTGGGTGCTGCCGCTGATCATCCTGCCGGTGCTGTTCCTGCTGATGGGGCTGGCCGCGCTGGCGCAGGTGACGCTAAGCTTCCTGGCGCAGTACGACTTCATCGGCGCGGGCAACGCGCAGGTGCTGCAGGGGCTCAACTCGCTGTTCGGCTTTGCCATGATCTGGGCGTTGCTGTTCGCCGCCTACTGGCGGCTTCCGCGCCAGCATCCGCGCGCGCGCGACGCCGCCGTGTTCGCGCTGGGCGCCACCGTGAACCTGGGGCTGCTGCTCGCGCTGTTCGGCGCCTTCTTCAAGCTGGAGAACTACCACAGCCTGTACGGCGCGCTCGGCGGCGTGGTGTTCGTGCTGATCGGCGGCTATTTCGCCTTCCTGCTGCTGTACCTGTGGGCGCAGGCGCTGTACGCCTACGGCAAGGCCGACATCACCGCGCTGGAAAAGCTCTTCCTCGGCGGCAGCGGCGAAGGCGCCAGCAAGCTCGAAAGCTACGTCTTCGGCGACAGCCATCGCCTGCTGGAAAAATACGGCCAGGTCCACCCTGCCGGTCATACCCTGATCGAGGAAGGGGACGACTCGCGCACCGCCTATTTTCTTTACGCCGGCCGCGCCGCGGCGTACAAGAACACCGAGGGCGGGCGCCGCCGCCTGGGCGAACTCGGCGAAGGCCAGCTGTTCGGCGAGATGGCCTATCTGCTGAACGAAAAACGCACCGCCTCGGTCGTCGCCGAAACCGAGATCACCGTGCTTGAGCTGCCGCCGCATATTCTGGAAGAGCTGATGCGCCATTCCGCGCCGCTGTCGCGCCGCATCATCGACATCCTGTGCCAGCGGCTGGAACGGATGAATCTGGCGAACCCGGGCTGAATCACATAGTCTGAGAAGTACCCGGAGTACCCCATGGCCCTGCATTCGCTTTACGTCGACCTCAATTCCTTTTTCGCGTCTGCCGAGCAGCAGCTGCGGCCCGAGCTGCGCGGCCGTCCGGTCGGCGTGCTGCCGGTGATGGCCGACACCACCTGCTGCATCGCCGCCAGCATCGACGCCAAGCGCTTCGGCGTCCGTACCGGCACCCCGGTGTGGCAAGCCAGGAAGCTGTGCAAGGACATCGTGTTCGTGCAGGCACGGCCATCGATCTACGTCGAAATCCACCATCGCATCGTCGCCGCGGTCGAATCGTGCACCCCCGTCAGCGACGTGCTGTCGATCGACGAAATGGCCTGCGAGCTGATGGGAAGCGAGCGCGAGGAAGCCAACGCCATCCGACTCGGCAAACAGATCAAGCAGGCGATCTACGACCAGGTGGGCGAGGTGCTGCACAGCTCGGTCGGCATCGCGCCCAACCGCTTCCTTGCCAAGACCGCGTCCAACATGCAGAAGCCTGACGGACTCGTCGTGATCCGCCAGGACGAACTGCCGCAGCGGCTGTACGGCCTCAAACTCGGCGCCCTGAACGGCATCGGCCGCGCCATGGAACAGCGCCTCAACCAGCTCGGCATCCACAGCGTCGAGCAGCTCTGCACCGCCAGCAAAGACATGCTGCGCCGCGCCTGGGGCGGCGTCGAGGGCGAGCGCTATTACGCCAGGCTGCGCGGCGAAGTGGTCGCCTCACTGCCCACCCAGCGCGCCAGCGTCGGCCATTCGCACGTGCTGGCGCCCGAGTTGCGCGACCCCGATTCCGCGCTGTCCGTCCTGTATCGCCTGCTGCACAAGGCCGCGATGCGACTGCGCCACTACGGTTACTGCGCCGGCGGCCTCGGCCTGCATCTGAGCTATCTGAAAACCGGCGCCGGCCACGCCCACTGGGTCGACCAGGCGCGCTTCTCGCCGCACGCCGACACCCTCAAGTTCAATCCCGTGCTGGCCGAACTGTGGCAGCGCCGCCCGCCCGACCCCGGCCCCATCCTCAAGGTCGGCGTCACCCTCACCGCGCTGGTCGAGCACAGCCAGGTCACGCGCGACCTGTTCGACCCCGAGGACCAGCACGAGACCCTCAACAGCGTGCTCGACCAGATCAACCAGCGCTACGGCCCCAACACCCTGTATTTCGGCGGCGCCCACAACGGCCGCGGCGCAGCACCGATGCGCATCGCCTTCAGCCACGTCCCCGAATTGCAGGTGGAAAGTGACGGCTGAGGGTTGACCGGATTGCCCGTCATCTCTAGAATGCGCGCTTCCCATTCCCCGATAGCTCAGTCGGTAGAGCGACGGACTGTTAATCCGCAGGTCCCTGGTTCGAGCCCAGGTCGGGGAGCCAAATACAGAAAGGCCCGCATCGCTGCGGGCCTTTCTCATTTCAGCGTTTAGACAGTCGTGTTCAGTTTCTAATTGCGAAGCTGACCCCTTATCGCGGTGGCTCGCGTGTTAAATTGTTGGGAGCACAATTACAAAGGGAGATGAATAATGAAAAGGGGATTGCTCACTGCCGGTTTGTTGTTGGTGTCCTCTACCCTTCACGCGGCATCTGTACATGACACCCTCCTCGATAACAACATCTTCGTAGGCGCGCTAGAGGATGTGCGGGCTATGCCAAAGGACGAGTTGGATGCGTTTACTTCTTACGTTGTCACGTGCTGGGCCGCAGGCGGGGTGGACGATGCAATGGCAAGCTTTTACTGCGAGCGGGAGCGGAAGCTATATATGACCCGTTATTATGGGACTCGGCCTTTAGATAGCCTCATCACGGCACACACCCTCGCTATCCAATTATTGAAAATGTCGGATAGAGCTAAGGCCCCGCTAAACGCAGATATTAAGAACATAGTGGAGCGTGTCGTCTTCGTTGAAAAAACGCTTCTAGACGCCAGCGCTGTCCGCTATGCCAAGCTGAAAAAGGCTCAGTGAGCGAAGCAATTAAATACGAGGACAGCGCGGGATGACTGCCGGGGGGAAACAAACGGAGTTCGACGGGCTTACCGCATTCCTTGCAGTGTTGCTTGCGCTGTTCCTGGTCGGCGGAGGGGGCGCTGGTTGGTATGTCTACAGTGTTTACCACGAGGCATTCCCGGACAACGTCCGCCCCAAGACAGCCCACGAGCAGGTTCACCAGAAAGCAACCCCCGCCAAACCTCAGGGGGCAGCCGAACTGGGCGCGGCAGAGGCACAAGCTCGCGCCGAATGGGGCCAGCTTGGGGATTACTTCGGCGGGACACTGAACCCGCTCTTTGGCTTCGTGTCGGTGCTCGCGCTTCTCATAACGCTTATTGTCCAGAGCAAAGAGCTAAGGCTGTCAACGAGGGAGCTTCGGCACTCCTCGGCAGCGCTTGAGGGGCAGAACAGGGCTATTGAACGTCAGAGCTTTGAGCAGACTTTCTTCGCTTGGCTGAACAATTACCACGAGCTGCTTCAGTCTGTGGCGGCAGCCAGTCAGATTACTGAATCCGGGACAAGTGGGCGCGCCGCCCTGTACTCATGGTGGGGGCCAGAACGCTCTGTGAGTGCGCTGTTTCAATTGGCGCGCGAGAAAATCGACCCGAATGACCATGGGACACCCTATAACGCCTGGATTGGCAAGCTTCCAGACGACAAAACGCTACGGCGCGCGGCGGCTATTGAACTAGTGCAGGATAAATTAACGCCTGAGATATTTCGTACCTGGAGGGACACCTATCTGAGCCATGAGTACCAGCTCGACAGCCTATTCAGGAATCTCTATCGGCTCATTCTTTGGGTGGACTCCCAACACGCAAGCCAGCTAAGCCAGGCACAGAAGTGGTTATACGTTGGCATCATCCGCGGGCAGCTTTCGTGGATTGAGCAGGTCTTTTTGTTCTATAACGGCCTCACAGAACGGGGAACCAAGTTCCGCCAGCTCTGCAACAAGTATGCCCTCTTCGACAACCTGACTTTTGAGAATGACCCGGTGCTTGAACACGTAAGGAAAAACCCTTTGCCCGGTCTCGCCTATGAGGAGCGTGCGTTCAGCTCAGTGCTTGCTAGGCGTGCTCTGGGTCTACCTGACACCGCTGAGGAGACTATGGCCCTGGCCGCTATTGAGGGGCGCCCACTGGAGTGTCAGACACAGCCGGCCAAGCCTACAGGGGGCGACCGATGAAACTATTATTCTAAGTATGACATTCGAGCAGTTCGCGTTACTCAAGAACGAAGTGGCTCAGGGTCACCCATGCACCAGCCGGATTAATCTGGCTCAGGCCGCAGCCGCCCCCGCCTCTCTCAGATATTGATACAGTGTCTCCCGACTGATTCCGGTGTCCCGCGCCAGGGCGGCCCGGTTCTTGCCACCGTTAGCCTTGTCCTGTGCGATGAGGGCCTGGACCTGCTCGGGGCTTAGGGCCTTCTTCCTGCCTTTGTAGACACCCGCTTGGCAAGGGCGATAGAGCGCACTGCCCTGTCGATCATCTGCGATCGAAGCTTTGTTCTTCATTGGACGCGGGCAGCAGCGCGTGTCGACAGCACACTCCCCTCAGATCGCCGACAAATCGCTGCGTGCACCATTCCTGCTCATCCTGCGCACGGTCTTTTCGCAGCGCATCTAACAAACAATTCAAAAACCGTTGGCTGCATGCCTCCAAATCCTTCTGCATGCCATTTTGAATGCATTTGTAAGTATTTTATGTTGTAACTGCTTACAAATGATTTGGTGCACCCACGATGCAGATTGCCAAGCAGTGGTGCATCGCCTGAGGCACAGGGCGGAGTACGACGAGGGAATTTCCGATAAATATATTGAATTTCAATAAGTTATATTTGCTTAGACGGGGTGGCACATGGTTTGCTATAGACCTTCCAGCACTGTTGGTAAAACCCAATCATTTGTTAGGAGAAAACCATGTCTGAACAGAATCACAAGGACAAACTGGCCGCTGTCCTGGCTGCCGGAATCAACCGTCGCGGGTTCATGAAACTGATGGGGAGCGGGGCCGGACTGGCCGCTGGCAGCGCCATCATGGGGAGCACGCTGGTGCAGAGCGCCATGGCTGCCGCGCCCAAGCGGGGCGGCACCATCAAGCTGGCCTGGGTGGATGCAGTGGATACGCTGGACCCGCACTTCACTGCCTCGCTGGGCTCGGTGAAGATCCTCAACAACATCTTCAATGGTCTGCTCAAGGTGGCCTACGACGGCAAGAAGGTGTCCTTCGTACCGGACCTGGCCGAGAAGTGGGAAATGCCGGACGACAAGACCCACGTATTCAAGCTGCGCAAGGGCGTGAAGTTCCACAACGGCGATCCCTGCGATGCCGTCGCCGTGAAATGGAGCCTGGAGCGCGTCAAGGACCCGGCGGTCGGTTCGCCCCACGCGTGGAAGTTCGAGACGCTGGCCGGCATCGACATCGTCGACGAGTCGACCATCCGCATGCGTTTTTCCAAACCTTATGCCTTCCTGCCGGTGGCGCTCACCGGCAGTACCGGCCGCGCCGGCACCATCGTCAGCAAGCGCGCGGTGGAGCAGTACGGCAAGGCCTTCGGACGCAATCCCGTGGGCACGGGGCCGTTCAAGTTCGCGGGCTGGCGCGAGAATGAATCGATCACGCTGGAACGCAACCCCGATTACTTCGAACCGGGCCTGCCCTACCTCGACGGCGTGCAGATCCTGCTGATCAAGGAACCGACCGCCGCGGTGGCGGCCATGATGTCGGGGCAGGTGGACGGCATGAGCCTGTCGCCCTTCCAGTTCATTCCGCAGCTGAAGGCGAACCCCAACCTGAAAGTCTACGGCGAGGTCGAGGGCAACTACAGCTTCGTCGGCATGAACAACCGCCGCGCGCCTTTCGACGACCCGATGATGCGCAAGGCCGTGGCCGCAGCGATCGACCGCAACACCATCGTCAAGCAGGGCTACTTCGGCGAAGCCATTCCTGCCTACAGCTGCATCTCGCCGCCCATGACCGGTTTCTACGACAAGAACATCGGCAAGAGCGGGCGCGGCCAGCGCTTCGACCTGAAGAAGGCGATGGAATACCGCAAGCAGTCCAAATACCAGGGCGAGGTCAACCCCGTCTATATCGTGGCCCAGGGCTTCACCGGATCGGGCGGCAGCGGCACGCGCAACTCGCAGCTCATCCTGCCGATGCTGGAAAAGATCGGCATCAAGCCGAAGATCGAACTGCTGGATCGCGCCGTGTGGACCAAGCGGCGCAACGGCGGCGACTTCGATATGTACGACGAGGCCTGGATCGCCGACCTCGATCCCGACGAGACCATCTACCCCGAATGGCATAGCGGCAAGCCCTGGAACTTCGTCGGCTACAGCAACACCGAGTTCGACAAGCTGCTCTCCGAAGCGCAGGACACGCTCAACCAGGCGACGCGCAAGAAGCTCTACGACAAGGCAGAGGATCTGCTGATGGCCGACGCCCCGCTCGCAGTGCTCGCGCACATGAAGGTGTTCAAGATCCTGAGCAAGCGGGTCCAGGGCTTCCAGTACATCCCGGTCGACCTGCTGAACCTGCATTCCGTCTGGCTGGCCTGATGTTCCAGGCTGCATCCGCCAAACTGGCACAGACCCTGCTGGTGCTGCTGATCGTCTCGGCAGCCAGCTTCGCGTTCCTGAAGCTGGCGCCGGGCGACCCGGTGAGCATCATGCTGGGCTCGGATTATTCGAAGTCGTCCTATGACCAGCTGACCCATGAGCTCGGCCTGGACCAGCCTGTCGTGTTTCAGTACGGCAACTGGTTGGCCGATTTCGTCCGCGGCGACTGGGGCACCTCCTACATCACCAACCAGAACATCTTCGAGTTGGCGGTGCTGCAGGCGCTGCCGGTGACCCTGACGCTGGCGGCGCTGTCGCTGCTGATCGCGCTGGTGATCGGAATCCCCACCGGGGTGATGGCCGCGCTCTATCGCAACAGCTGGGCGGACGTGCTGGCGACCACGCTGGCCATCGGCGGCAATGCCTTCCCCAGTTTCTATCTGGGCATCCTGCTGATCTGGCTGTTCGGCGTCGACCTGGGCTGGTTCCCCGTGCTGGGATTCGTCGCGCCCTGGGAGGACTTCTGGCAGGGGCTGTGGCACCTGACCCTGCCGGCCGTCACGCTGGGCGCCTGGTACGTCGGGCTGATCGCGCGCATCACGCGTTCCAGCCTGCTGGAAGTGCTGGGGCAGCCGTACATCCTGGCCGCCAAGGCGCGCGGCGAACCGGGCTGGCGCGTGGTGTGGGTGCACGGCATGCGCAACGTGCTGATGCCGCTGGTCACCGTCATCGGACTGCAGCTCGGCGGCATGCTGCGCGGCGCGGTCATGACCGAGGTGGTGTTCGCCCTGCCCGGTCTCGGGATGATGGTCACCACCGCGGTGCTCAACCGCGAATACATCGTGGTACAGGCCGGCATCATGCTCACCGGCCTGCTGTTCGTGGCAGTCAATCTTGCCGTCGACCAGACCTACCAGCTCCTCGATCCACGCCTGCGGAGACGCTGACCATGAGTGACGCACTCAATATCACCGCCCCCCCGGGCTCGCAATGGAAACGGCGCTTTCTGCAGCCGCTGCTGCGGCAGCGCAGCGCCATGGTCGGCCTCGCGATCATCGCAGTCTATATTTTTGCGGCGGTGTTCGCCCCCTGGCTGGCCACCCACGATCCCGCTGCCCAGGACCTGATGGCCTCGCTGCAAGGGCCGAGCGCCGCGCACTGGCTGGGCACGGATTCCTACGGTCAGGACCTCTACTCGCGGCTGCTCTACGGCGCGCAACTGGCGCTCATCATCGGCTTCGCCTCGGTCGCCCTCGGCCTGGTCGTGGGCGTGGCCATCGGTCTGGCGGCCGGGCTGATGGGCGGGCGCACCGAGTGGGTGCTGATGCGCATCGTCGACGGTCTGCTCGCCTTTCCGGAACTGATCCTGGCGATGGCCTTCATGGCCGTGCTCGGCCTGGGGACGGAAAACGTCGTCTATGCCCTGGCGCTGTCCTTCGTCGGCCCCTTCGCGCGCATGACGCGCGGCGATGTGCTGCAGGTGAAGAACCAGCCCTACATCGAAGCCGCCCGACTGATGGGCGTGTCGACTGCGGCCATCATCTGGCGACACGTCCTGCCCAATGTGGTGTCGCCCATCCTGGTCCAGGCCGGGATGCGGGTCAGCATCGCCATCCTGCTGGAATCGGGGCTGTCCTTCCTCGGCATCGGCGTGGTGCCGCCGACCCCGGACTGGGGCCTGATGATCGCCGAGGGCCGCGCCTTCATCACCATGGCGCCGTGGATCTCGGGAGTGCCGGGCGTGGCGCTGGCGATCCTGCTGGTGGCCCTGAATCTGCTCGGCGACGGCCTGCGCGATGCCTTCGACCCCACGACCCAAAAGGACGCCTAGATGGACTGCGCTGTCGCTATGAACCCCCAGGCTGCCGACATGCCAGCGAATCAGGAGCCGCTGCTCGACGTGCGCGATTTCAGCCTGCGACGCGGCCAGGCCGTCGTGCTGGACGGCGTCAACCTGGCGCTGCAGCCCGGCGAAACCCTGGGCCTGATCGGCGAGTCAGGGGCCGGAAAATCCACCCTTGCTCTCGCCCTCATCGGCCTCTTGCGCGCGCCCGAGGTGCAGCTGGAAGGCAGCCTGCGCTTTCGCGGCAGCGAGCTCACCCGACTCAGGGAAACCGACTATCGCCGCCTGCGCGGCAACAAGATCGGCCTGATTTTTCAGGACGCGACCGCGGCGCTCAACCCCTGCTTCACCGTGGGCGAACAGATCGCCGAGCCGCTCAAGCGGCATCTGGGATTGTCGAAATGGGATCGCCGGGAACGCGCCGCGGAGTTGATGCACAGCGTCGGCATTCCCGAACCGCGCCTGCGGCTGGATGCCTATCCGCACGAACTGTCCGGCGGCATGCAGCAACGCGTCATGATCGCCATCGCGCTGGCCTGCAACCCGGAGCTGCTGCTCGCAGACGAACCCACCAGCGCGCTCGACGTCACCATCCAGGCGCAGATCATGGAGCTCATCCTGGACCAGGTGCGGGCGCTGAATTCCAGCGCGGTTTTCGTGCTTCACGACCTCGCCCTGGGTGCCCAGGTATGCGATCGCATCGCGGTCATGTATGCCGGACAGATCGTCGAGGAAGGGCCCAGCGAGCGCGTGCTCGCCGCGCCGCTGCATCCCTATACGCGTGGTCTCAAGTCCTGCGTCGTCGAGCTGGGGTCGAGGAAACTCGAACCGATTCCCGGCCAGGTTCCGCCGCTGAACGCCATGCCTGCCGGCTGCCGCTTCGCTCCGCGCTGCCCCAAGGCGAAGGCCATCTGCAGCGCTCAGCGCCCGGTGGCCGAAATTCGCGACGGCCGCCAGGTCGCGTGCTGGTTCATCGATTAGGTAAGCTCATGCAAGAACCCATTTTTTCCCTGCTGGACGTCGAACGCACCTACGAGTTGCGCGGACGCGGCTGGTTTCACCGTGCATCGCGGCAGCTCAAGGCGCTCGACGGCGTGCGCCTGGACCTGCAGCGGGGCGACACCCTCGCCCTGGTGGGCGAAAGCGGCTCCGGCAAATCCACCCTCATCCGTCTCATGCTCGGTCTCGAACCGGCCAGCGACGGTCGCGTGCTGTACGGACAGCGCGACCTCGCCCAACTCGATGCGGAAGAACGGAAACGCTTCGCGCGGGAAGTCGCGTTCATCTACCAGAATGCCCGCGGTTCGATGAACCCGCGCATGCGCATCGAGGACATCCTGGCCGAACCGATCCGCCTGCACCGGCTGTGCGCGGAAACCGCCCTCCCCGGACGCGTCGCGGCGCTGCTGGATCGTGTCGGTTTGCCCGCCGGCCTGCTGCAGCGTTTTCCGGGTGAACTGTCCGGCGGGCAGATTCGTCGAGTCGCCATTGCACGCGCCCTGGCCGCCGAACCCCAGGTCATCATGGCCGACGAATCGGTGGCGGGACTCGATGTCTCGGTCCAGGCCCAGGTGCTCAACCTCCTGCGCGACCTGTGCCGAGAATCCGGCATCACGCTCGTGTTCATCACGCACGACCTCGGCGTGGCGAGCTATCTGTGCGAAAAGATCGCCGTGCTTTATCTGGGGCGCATCGTCGAGCAGGGGCCGACCGAGGCCATCCTCAACGCCCCGCGCCATCCTTACACGCGTGCGCTGCTGCAGGCCTTTCCCCGCTTCGACGCCCCGCTCAAGGCCTCGTTGAGCGGCGAAATACCGAGTCCGGTCGATCTTCCCAAAGGGTGCCGCTTCGCCGGACGCTGTTCCGAGGCGCAGGCCGCCTGCCGCGAAACTGACCCGGCCCTGACCATGTTCGATGCGGACCGACAGGTGGCCTGCCTGTTTCCGGTCGCGGGCGCACGATGAACGGGTACGCGTTATCCTCGCGCGGCGTGGTGACGTCGCCGCACCACATCGCCACCGCCGCCGGCCAGGCGGTCCTCGCAGCCGGCGGCAACGCCATCGAAGCGGCGCTCGCCGTCGGCGCCACCCTCTGCGTCGTCTATCCGCACATGAACAGCCTGGGCGGGGATGGCTTCTGGCTGCTGTGTGACGAATCAGGCAGGCTGACCGGCCTTGACGGCGCCGGCTCTGCCGGCAAGGCCTATGCCCCCGACTTTTACGCCCGTCAAGGATTGCAGGCGATTCCCACCCGAGGTCCCCATGCCGCGAATACGGTGGCAGGCCTGGTCTCGGTGTGGGGGGCTGCCCATACGCTCAGCCGCACACGCTGGAATGGTCGTTTTTCATGGCAGGACGTGCTCGAACCTGCCAGTGGCCACGCAGAACAAGGCTTCGCGTGCAGCGCCAGCCAGGGTGACTTCCTGACGCAAAAGTGGACGGAACTCGGCGGGTTCGGGAATCTGACCGACATCTATGCTTCTGATGGCCAGCCGACGCCGGCAGGCGCGATTTTCCGGCAACCGCAGTTGGCCGAATCGCTGCGTCTGCTGCAACGGGACGGCGCGGACGGTTTCTATCGTGGCGAGCTCGGACGCCGCGCCGCACAGGGTCTGGCCGATGCCGGCAGCCTGCTGTCCACCGAAGACCTGGCGGCGTTCCACTGTCGTCAGGTGGCCCCCATCAGCGTGCGCTACCGGAACGGGCTGGCCGTCAACATGCCGCCGCCTACGCAGGGACTGGCTTCCCTGCTGATACTGGGTCAGCTCGACCATTTTTATCTGGCCCGCTATCCACATCTTTCCGCCGATTACGTGCATCTCGTGGTCGAAGCGACCAAGCAGGCTTTCCGCCTGCGCGACCGCCACGTGGCCGATCCGGATCACGTCGCCGTGCCGGTCGACGAATTGCTCTCGCCCGCCGCGACCGCCGACCTCGCCGACGCCATCGATGTGTCCCGCGCAGCGCCCTGGGGCAAGGGCGTGGGGCCGGCGGATACGGTCTGGTTCGGCGTGGTGGACGCAAAAGGCCGCGCCGTCAGTGCCATCCAGAGCATTTATCACGAATACGGCAGCGGTGTGGTGGCGGGGGAAACCGGCATCCTCTGGCAGAACCGCGGCGCGTCCTTTTCGCTCGATCCAAGGCACGTCAATGTGCTGAAACCGGGCAAGCGCCCCTTCCACACCCTCAACCCTGCCATGTATCTGGAGAGCGGCCGCCCGCGCCTGGTCTACGGCACGATGGGCGGCGACGGCCAGCCGCAGACGCAGGCCGCGGTCGCCACGCGCGCGCTGGACTATCGCCTGCCGCTGCCCGAGGTGCTGGACAGTCCGCGCTGGCTGCTCGGGCGCACCTGGGGGCAGAGCAGCGACAGTTTGAAACTGGAAGGCCGCTTCGCGCCCGAGGTGTTCGACGAACTCGCGAAGCGGGGACACGTGGTGGAGCGGGTAGAGGATTACGCGCAGATGATGGGGCACGCGGGCGTCATCCGCGTGCTGGACAATGGCGCCTGCGAGGCGGCTTCCGATCCGCGCAGCGACGGCGCCGCCGCCGGCGCCTGATTCAAACACGAACGCAGAGGAACTCAATTGCTGATGATGGTTTCTTTTCTAAGCCTGGGCCTGATAGCCGGACTGCTCGCCGGCATGCTCGGGATCGGCGGCGGGGTCGTGGTCGTCCCGGCCCTGATCTGGATTTTCCAGCACCACGGCCTGCCGCCGGAGATCATTCCGCACCTGGCCATCGGCACCTCACTGGCCGCCATCGTGTTCACCTCGATGTCGGCCATCTGGGCGCAGCAGAGGCGCCGCGCCATCGACTGGCCGGTGGTACGCCTGCTTGTCCCCGCTACACTACTTGGCGGGTTCGCCAGCGGCTACCTGGCGGGTTTCATCCCGGCGGCCATGCTGAAGGGATTCTTCGCTGCGTTCCTGCTCTTCGTCGGCACCCAGTTCATGCTGGACTGGAAACCCGCGGCACACTGGCGTCTGCCGGGGCGAGGCGGCTTGTGGGGCGTCGGTCTCGGCATCGGTTCGCTGTCGGCGCTGCTCGGCATCGGCGGCGGCAACATCACCGTGCCTTTCCTGCATGCCTGCAATCTCGAACTCAAGCGTGCAATCGCCATCTCCACCGCGTTGGGTTTGCCGATCGCGCTGTTTGGCGCGGCGGGCTTTGTATTGTCCGGATGGGGACACGCTCTGCTGCCGTCCGGCACCGTGGGCTATGTGTCGCTCCCTGCGCTGGCGGCAATCGCCGGCGCCGCCATGCTGACGGCACCGCTCGGCGTGCGCCTGGCGCACGACTTGCCGGTCAAGCGGCTCAAGCGGATTTTTGGCGTGCTGGTACTGGCGATATCGCTGCGCATGCTGTGGGACGTGCTGGCATAGGTGGCCGAAAAGGGGACACGTATGAACGATCTGGATCAGAAGGTTCTCGCCATGCTGGTCGACGACGGCCGCATGAGCTTCGCCGACATCGCCCGCGAACTGGGCATTTCCCGGGTTCATGCCCGTGATCGGGTGCAGCGCCTGATCGACGAAGGCATCATCGAAAAATTCACCGTTATCGTGAACCCGGAAAAAGTCGGCACGCTGGTCTCGGCCTTCTTCGATGTCGAGGTCGACCCGCAGGGGATCGAAATGGTTGCCGAAGACCTGGCCCGGCAACCCGAGGTCAGAAGCCTCTACATCATGAGCGACATGACCAGTTTGCATATTCACACCCTGACCGAGGACAACACGGCGCTCGAGGATTTTGTTCGGCGCAACCTGTTTTCGCGCCGTCACGTCGTCAAGGTGAACTGCAAGCTGCTGCTCAGCCGGGTGAAAAACCGGCGTGGCGGGCCGCGCATTTAGGAATCTCCATGACTCGCACAATTTGAACGGGCGAGTGCGCAATGAGTTGATCCTGATAGGTGGTTCCGCGGTCTGTGCATACTGCGACGATTGCATTGCCGGGTACTATCTGGCTTCGCCCACTCCACAGAAGCAAGCGCAGAATGCAAAGCGAAGTCAAAGAAGCCCCCCAGTACGCCATCGTGGCAGCAGTGCAGCTGCCGGGCGTGAGCGACGTCGAGTTCGAGGCGTCGCTGACCGAGCTGCGCGAGCTGGCCAAGACGCTGGGGTTCACGGTCACCCGCACGTTCATGCAAAAGCGCGCCGGCTTCGACTCGACGGCGTATCTGGGCGTGGGCAAGCGGCAGGAGATCCGCCGCTTCGTCAACAGCACGCCGGGCGACGAAACCGGGCCCGACCGCGAACCACAGAATCCCCTGCATCGCCTCTCCAACTTCGTCGAGGAGCTGGACGACGAGGTCTCGCCCCATCCGATCGACGTCCTCTTCGTCGACCACGAGATCTCGCCGTCGCAGGCGCGCAATCTCGAAAAAGAGGCCGGCTGTCAGGTGATGGACCGCACCATGGTCATCCTCGAGATTTTCCACCGCAACGCGCGCTCCCCCGCCGCGCGCGCACAGGTAGAGATCGCGCGCCTGGGCTACATGGCGCCGCGCCTGCGCGAGGCGGCGAAGCTCGCGGGGCCGCAGGGGCGGCAGCGCAGCGGCGTCGGCGGGCGCGGCGCCGGCGAGTCGCACACCGAGCTGGACAAGCGCAAGATCCGCGACCGCATCGCCGAACTGCAGAAGGAGATCGCCGCGATGGACGCGGATCGCAGGACGCAGCGCGCCCGGCGGCAAGCGCACCAGGGGCTCGCCAGCGTGGCGCTGGTCGGCTACACCAACGCCGGCAAGTCCACCCTGATGCGCGCGCTCACCGGCAGCGAGGTGCTGGTCGCCAACAAGCTCTTTGCCACGCTCGACACCACGGTGCGCACCCTGTATCCCGAGAGCATCCCGCGCGTGCTGGTCAGCGACACGGTCGGCTTCATCAAGAATCTGCCGCACGGACTGGTCGCGTCGTTCAAGTCGACGCTCGAAGAGGCGCTCGATGCGTCGCTGCTGCTCCACGTCATCGATGCGAGCGATCCCGGCTTCGAACGGCAGATCGAAACCACCGAAGACGTCCTCAACGAGATCGGTGCGCAGGACGTTCCGCGCTTGCGCATCTTCAACAAGATCGACCACGTCGGCGACGCCGCGGCGCAGGCCGAATGCGAAGCCGCGCTGCGCGCCCGCTACCCCGATTGCATCGTAATGAGCGCGCGCCGTCCTGAAGACGTCGCGAAACTGCACAGGGCGATCGTTGCATTCTTCCAGCGGGATCTTGTCGAGGCCGAGCTTTTTCTGCCCTGGTCGGCCCAGCAGTTGCGCGGGGAAATATTCGCGCGCTGCGAGGTGCTGGCGGAGCGCGCCGACGATGAGGGTGCGTTCTTCAGCGTCCGCGGCGAGCAGGGAGCCCTGGATAGCCTGCGCGAGCAGCTCGGCCAGGCACGATGAGCTGATCACATGTAGCAGGAGCAAATACGAAAGGCCCGCATCGCTGCGGGCCTTTTTTCATTTCCTGCCTTTTTGACTTAGGCTCGCTGGGAGTCACACTCCGTTTTAGGAGGGAGCCCCTGCAAGATGTTGCCTGGCACGGGACGGGAAAAGAACGTTCGGGTCACCAGATCGAGCGAAAAGGGTTCCTTGAGATTCCACGGAAACAGCGACACACAGCGCGCCATCGTGCAGTAACCAAATATCAATTGTGCCCACGTTCCCACGGTAGGGATCCAGTAAACGATCTGCATCGATTTCGGCAGCGCAACGAGGAGGAGGATCAAATACCAGAATCTGACCTGGACCGGGAATGCAGCGATGCTGCGCTCGCGTATCGTGAAGTGTATTAACTGAATCACAGTGAGACCGATGGCAAGGGAAAATCCGATTGGGTGCCCTGCAACACCCGCTGTGAGCAGGCACGCGGTGATAAACCAGTACCACCAGCTCAATTCCTTGTAATCGACCATAAACATCTGATCCCTCCTTTGGTTTCCATTGCACAAAACGGTTAATCAAAGAGCACCGTGGGTCCCGAGATTTTTAAATATTGAGACAGGCGCCATGGCTGTTGTTCTTGATTGTTATAGATCAGGTTTCATAACCCGGAGCCCGTATTGTAAAAGTGGCTCGCATTTATGCGGGCCATTTGCATTTCTTGATTTCAGGCCACGCAGCTGCGATGGGCTGGTCACGCGAGTCTTCCTTGTCGACGCGGGCGGCATGAGCTGGATGTGCAGGGATGGCACGGACGCTGGTCAGGGCAAGGATTGACAGCCACACCAGAAACCCCTATTAATGAGAAACATTCTCATATTAGATATCGCTAATTAATGGCCTCGCCAGTGCATCCCCTCCCCCTCCACGGCCCAGGCCTGCGCGGCACGAGGCGGCCCCGCGTGGCAATCGTCGGCCGCGCCGGCAGCGGCAAGCACAGCATCTTCCGCGCGGCCGCCAGCACGTCGACGCGACACGAGCGGCTGGCTGGCGTCGGACCCGCGTACGAGGAATGTCTGGTCGAGGTGGGCATCGACCAGATATCCCTGGTTGCACTGCCCGCCGTCGACGGCCTCCACCAGTTGGACGCAGACGCGTGCGTGACGCTGAAGTATCTGCTGTGGGGCGACCGCTGGCCGGCCATCGCCGGGCATGAGGCGCATCAGCCGGCGGGCGCGTTTGCCGCCCCCGACGTGCTGCTGATGGTGATGGACGCCACGGCGCTGGAGCGTGACCTCGAACTCGCCCTGGAACTGATGCAGCTGGGCCGGCCGATGGTGTTTGCGCTCAACCGCATGGACGAGGCGCGGGCCCGGCGGCGCTTCATCAATGTGCGCACCCTGTCGGCCAGGCTGGGCGCGCCGGTGGTGCCGACCGTGGCACACATGGGCATCGGCCTGGCCGATCTGTTCTCCACCGTGGTGCGCACCGCGCGCGAGGCGAAGCATACCCACGCGCACCCGCCGGCGCATCCGCCCAGCGCGCATATCGAGGCGCAATTGCGCGCCATTGCCGACATCGCCCGGCAGCCGCAGGTGGCGGCGGCGTTCGCGGTGCCCGAGTCCCTGCTGACACAGCAGCTCGCGGAGAACGACGGCTACTTCGCGCAGGAACTGCAGGCGCATTTCCCTGACCAGTATGCTGCCCTGCTCGCCGCGCGCGCCGCCGCCGACGCGGCCTTGCCGCGCCCGCTGGCGGAGGAAATCCACGCCGACCGCCATCACCGCGCCGCCCTGCTGGTCGAAGCGGTAACCCGCCCCGGACAGGAGGGCGAGCAACCGCGCTGGCAACGCTGGGCGGACGATCTCTTCCTGCATCCGCGCTGGGGCTTCGCCGGCACGCTGGCGATCTTTGCGCTGGTGCTGTTCTTTGTATTCGAGGTGAGCGCCTTTCTCGACGCACTGACCGTCGCGCGCCTGATCGAATGGGCCGAGCCGTGGCAGCCGACCGACCTCGCGGGGGTGGTCGCGCGCGCCGTGCTGGACGGCTTCATCGGGCTGGCCGGCATCGTCATCCCCTACATGATCCCGCTGGTCCTGCTGCTGGTATGGCTGGAAGAGTCGGGAATCATGCATCGCGTGGCCTTCGTGGTCGATCGCGGCTTCCACCGGCTGGGGCTGCATGGCGGCGTCGCCCTGCCCTTCCTGATGGGCCTGGGCTGCAACGTGCCGGCGCTGGCGGCCACCGCTGCCGTCACCCACGGCCGTGACCGCACGGTGGCTTCGCTGCTGATCACCTTCCTGCCGTGCTCGGCGCGTTCGGCCATCATTCTTGCGGTGGGCGGCAAGTACCTCGGCGGCTTCGGCGTGTTCGCGCTGTTCATGCTCGCGCCCGTCGTCGTCAGCCTGGTCGGCAAGCTGCTCAAGCGCCGCTATCCCGAGACCACGCCCGGCATGATCCAGGAGATTCCCGCCTACGCCGTACCCACCCTGCGCGCCCTGCTCTCCAACACCTGGGCGCGCAGCCGCGACATCGTCACCATCGTGCTGCCGCTCCTGGTGGCGGGCAGCGTGGTGCTGGCGCTGATGGGCCATGTCGGCATGGATGCCTGGATCAATTTCGCGCTGACACCGGTGACGGGGTGGTGGCTGGGGCTGCCGGTGGTGCTGGGGGTGCCGATCCTGTTCGGCGTGCTGCGCAAGGAGTTGTCCCTGCTGATGGTGTTCCACGCGCTCGGCACGCAGGAACTGGCCGGCGTGCTCGACACCACGCAGATCGCCACCTTCCTGGTGTTCCTGACCTTCTACGTGCCCTGCGTATCCACCTTCGCCATGATGCTGAGGCTGCTCGGCCGGCGCGACGCGCTCTATTCAGTCGTGCTTTCCATCGGCGTGGCACTCGCCGTGGCGGCAGTGGTGCGCTGGCCGCTGGAACTGGCGGGGTGGGCGCTATAGCGGCCTAGCCCAAAGTGGGCATCGCCAGCGTGCTGCCGGTGCGCTCGGCCGGCGCGGGCCAGCGGCTGGTGACGACCTTGGTGCGCGTGTAGAAAACCACGCCCTCCATGCCGTGCATGTGGAGGTCGCCGAACAGCGAGGCTTTCCAGCCGCCGAAGGAGAAGAAGGCCATCGGCACCGGGATCGGCACGTTGACGCCGACCATGCCGACCTCGATCTCGTTCTCGAAGCGGCGCGCCCAGTGGCCCGATCCGGTGAAGATCGCGGTGCCGTTGCCGTAGGGGTTGGCGTTGATCAGCTTCACCGCCGCATCAAAACTGTCCGCCCGCAGCACGATCAGCACCGGGCCGAAGATCTCTTCGCGATAGATGTCCATGGCCGGCGTCACGCGGTCGAACAGCGTGGGCCCGACGAAGAAGCCGTTCTCGCAGCCCGGCATCTTGACGCCGCGGCCGTCGAGCACCAGTTCGGCGCCCTGGGCGACACCGCTGTCGACGAGCGACACGATGCGGTCGCGATGTGCCTTTGAAATCACCGGGCCCATGCCGACCTCCGCCGCGTCGCCGCGCCCGACCCTGATTTGCGCGGCCTTGTCCTTCAGCAGCGGCAGCAGACGATCGCCCGCCTCGCCCACCGCCACCACAGTGGAGATCGCCATGCAGCGCTCGCCGGCCGATCCGTAGGCGGCGCCGACCAACGCATCGGCGGTGAAATCCATGTCGGCGTCCGGCATCACCAGGGCATGGTTCTTGGCCCCGCCGAGGGCCTGCACGCGCTTGCCGTTTTTCGCCCCGGTCTCGTAGATATGCCTTGCCACCGGGGTCGAGCCGACGAAGGAGATGGCGCCGACGTCGGAATGATCGAGCAGCGCGTCCACCGCCTCACGGTCGCCAGGCACGACATTGAGCACGCCATCGGGCAGTCCCGCCTCCTTGAACAGTTCGGCCATGCGCAAGCTGCACGACGGGACCTTTTCCGAGGGCTTGAGCACGAAAGTGTTGCCGCAGGCGATGGCGACCGGGAACATCCACAGCGGCACCATGGCCGGGAAGTTGAACGGGGTGATGCCCGCGCACACGCCCACCGGCTGCAGCAGCGAATGGCAGTCGACGCCGCGCCCGACGTCTTCGGCCTGCTCGCCCTTCAGCAGATGCGGCACGCCGCTGGCGAACTCGATCACCTCGATGCCGCGCTGTACCGAGCCGGCGGCGTCGGCCAGGGTCTTGCCGTGTTCTTCCGAGGCCAGTTGCGCCAGTTCGTCGCGATGCCGCTCCATCAACTCGCGAAACCGGGTGAGGATGCGGGCGCGGCGCAACGGGGTGGTCTCGCGCCAGGCCGGGAAAGCGGCCCTGGCCGCCGCCACTGCGGCATCGATGTCGTTCCTGTCCGCCAGCGGCACGCGACGGATCACCTCCCCGCTGGCCGGGTTGAACACATCGCCCATGCGGCTGCCCTGCGAGGGGGCGCGCCGGCCGTTGATCCAGAGATGCAGAGTTCCGGCTGTCATCGTTTTTTTCCTTTCCGGGAGGGCGCTGAAACGCTCGGTCATCGTATGCGAAGGGCTTCAGTTTAGTCCCCGGTGGCAAAGCTTTCACCACCTTGCTGCTTTGCTGAGTACGCCGATCACGGCAGCCTGCCCGCCAAGGCCTGCGACACCAGCGACAAGCCCGTCATGGGAGCTGGAAGCAAACGCGTACACCTGACCCGGCGTCGCCAGGCGATACAGTTCGGTTACAATGTATGCATATCTGGATGTGAATATCTTTTATGCTGCCCCAATTAATGTTCGAGCACGAGGATAGGCTCGGCCCGCTTGACCAGAGTGTCACCCTCGCTGACAAAGTACGAACAATTCACGCTGCACTGCGCGAGCGATTTACCTTCATACAGCGCATTGCCGCCGCGGTCTTCGACCCGACGACGGATACGCTCAAGACCTTCCTGTATTCCGGCGAGGAGGATATTCCGCTCTTGCATTACACGGCAAAACTGTCGGATGCATCCTCCCTGCTCGAAATCGTCGAGAAGGGTCGGCCGCGCGTGGTCAACGACCTGGATGTCTTTTCCGATGGCCGGAACGAACATACCCAACGCGTCGCTGCGATGGGGTATCGGGCCAGCTACACCATGCCCATGTACCATCAAGGGCGTCTGTTCGGTTTTCTGTTCTTCAATTCCTACGACTCAGACTGTTTCGCCGAGGAAGTGCTGCGCCAGATCGATCCCTTCGGTCATCTGATCGCGCTCACCATCATCAACGATCTCACCACCATGCACACCTTGCTCGCCTCGGTGAAAACCGCGCGCGACATGGCGCACGCGCGTGATGGCGAGACCGGCTCCCACCTCGACCGCATGTCGCACTTTGCCCGCATCATCGCGGAATCGGTTGCCGACCGATATGGGCTGACGGATGAATGCATCGAGAAAATCTTCATTTTTTCGGCGCTGCACGACATTGGAAAAATCAGCATTCCGGATCGCGTCCTGCTGAAGCCCGGCAAACTCGATGCGGACGAGGAAGCGCTGATGCGAACCCACCCGATCCGCGGGCGTGAAATGATCGACCAGATGCTGGCGCACTTCGAGTTTGGGCAAATTCAGGGGGGCGACATCCTGCGCAACATCGCGCTATTCCATCACGAGTCCATCGACGGGTCGGGTTATCCGCATGGGCGCATGGGCGAGGACATCCCGATCGAGGCGCGCATTGTCGCCGTGGCCGACATTTTCGATGCGCTCACCAGCCGCCGGCCCTACAAGACGGCCTGGAGCATTGATGACGCCTTCACCCTGCTGCGCCAGCTCGCGGGCAAAAAACTGGACGAGCACTGCGTGAATGCGATGATCGACAACCGGGGCAAGATCGAAGAAATCCAGCAGCAGTTTCAGGAAAACAGTATCGGCTGACCCCGGGCCCGGCAGACTTCCATCATTTTTTCAGGGGGCCTGCCTGAGGATGCCGGTTGTGCATGAATTCCGGGCGGGGTTGGCAGAACACGCCCGCTACGCCGGCCACGGCAGCCTGCCCGCGACCTGAAAGCGTGCGAGCGGAAAGTCGTGGATGTCGCGGTCGCGGGCTGCACGAAACCGGACGCGCTCTGCAGTAAGTTCGCACAGCCAGACCTCCTGCGAGACGGGTTCCTTTTTGGCGAAAGCCCGGGGGGTGAACAGCGCGACATTGATGCCGCCTTGCGGATCGCGCGCGGAGACAAACTCGAATGCCTCGATGCCGGCCGCGCGCATTGCCGCGCCGAGCGGCTGACTGGAGCCATAGTCCGAGGAACTGGCGAGCGCGGCGCGGTGTTCGGCGAATGGCGGCGCCTGCAACTGCAGCCCCTGCCCGGTGCGGTAGGCCGCGCCGAACAGGGTGTGCTGGGTGTCCAGCTTGCCGGCGGGCGGCCGGGCCATGCCATGCCAGAACACAAAACGGTAATAGGCGGCTTCCGCGAGCACCGTTCCGGTTGCCAGCGACCCGTAAAACAGACTGGGTTCGCTGCGCGTGCCGAAGCGGGAGCCGTGCTTCAGCGGTGGATAGCGGAACGGCGTCGCCAGCAGATAGTGCAGCGATTCAGTGCCCTTGCGCAGGCGAGGCTTGGTCGCTTCCAGCAGGTCTTCCAGCACCGCCTGCCGCTCGAGCGAACTCACCAGCTGATTGGTCGCCACCTGTTCCTGGCTTTCCACCAGCCGCAGCAGCGTGCCAGACAGTCTGACCGGCCGGGTGCCCGCCAGACACGTCTCCCAGTCAGGCAATTAAAGCTTGCCCCGCATGGCATCCAGATATTCCAGCACGGTGGTCAGGCCTTGCACGGTCTTGACCTGTTCGGCCGGAATACCGCCGGTGTGAAGGTTTTCGGTTTGCATCCAGTGCTGCATATGCTCGAGCTTGCCCCCCACCAGAACGTAGAGCGCGCGGTAGCAGCGGATCAGCAGCAGGGCCAGTTCGCCGGCCTTGCTGGCCGGGTCGATGCGGCCGCGGCTGATGGCGGAGCGGTCCTTGCCGATGACCGCGCCGAGCTCGGCCTGGCTCATGCCGAGGTGCTTGCCCGCGTTGGTCAGGGCTTCGGCCAGCACGCTGGCGCGGTCGGTTTCATGTGCGACGGCGAGACTCATCGAGGGCTCCTTGGTTCGCGTGATGCGTGTTCATATTGCACATAATAGAATATATTTGTGCGTTATGCACATTTCAGGCTTCCCCCGATAATCACTGGACGCCGCTGGCTGATGGCATAGCATTGAAATAGCCCACCTTGGCATCTACGGCCCGAAAGCGACATGATCCCCATCCATGAACTGCTCAACCGGATACGCTGGGATGCGGATTTCGCGCAGGGCAGCTTCGTGCTCGGCTACTACGACCGCGTGGATGACAAGGTGATCCGGGTGCCGATCAGCCGGGTGCAACTGACGCCGGACGATCACTTTTCCTTCCAGGTCACCGATCCCGACGGCTACACGCACGAGGTCCCCTTTCACCGGGTGAAGGATGTCTACAGGAACGGCGAGCTGATCTGGCACCGCGAACATTGACGGCCATATCCGCGCGCCAGCCTAGAATGAAAACTTAGAAACGGAAGGAATTCACCATGGTGTTCGCCAATCGCAATCATGCCGCCGACCGGCTGGCTGTCGCACTGGAAGCCTACAAGGGGCAGAATCCGCTGATTCTTGCCATTCCGCGCGGGGCGGTGCCGATGGGGCAGCGGCTGGCGCAGGCGCTGGGCGGCGAGCTCGACGTGGTGCTGGTGCGCAAGCTGCGCGCGCCGTTCAATCCGGAATTCGCGCTCGGCTCGATCGACGAATCCGGCTGGAGCTACATCGCCGACTACGCCGAATCGGCCGGCGGCACGCCCACCTATCTGGCGCAGGAAAAGCAGGCCCAGCTCGACACCATCAAGAAACGACGCGCGCAGTACACGCCGCTGCGGCCGCCGATCGATCCGGCGGGTCGCATCGTGATCGTGGTCGACGACGGGCTGGCCACCGGGGCGACGATGATTTCGGCGCTGCATGCGCTGCGCGCCAAGAAGCCGGCGAAGCTGATCTGTGCGGTGCCGGTGGCGCCGCCGGACACGCTGGAAAAGATCAAGGGATACGCCGACGAGGTGGTGTGCCTGCAGGCGCCCATGTTCTTCCAGGCAGTCGGGCAGTTCTATGCCGACTTTCCGCAGGTCGACGACAGCGAAGTCGAGGCCATCCTCAAGCAGGCCTAGCCGGGCATTTCAACGCGGCTTCACCCGCGTTCCATCGCTGATCTTGTCATCCGGGTGGCTGACCACGCGGGCCCCGACATCAAGCCCGGACAGCACCTGCGTTGCAAGTCCGGCACGCTGGCCGGTCTCGACCGGGGTCAGGCGGGCGCGGCCGCCGTCCACGACGAACACGGCCCAGCCCTCGCCATGGCGGAACAGCGCGCTGGTCGGCAGTTGCAGCACGTCGTCGCCTTCCCACAGGACGAAGCGGGCTTCCACCCGGTAGCCGTCGCCGAGCGGCTGCCAGGCCTCGCGCGGCGAGGCGAAGTCGACGATCACGCGCACCCGCTGCTCCTCGACGCCGAGCGCCGAAACCTTGGTAAAGCCACTCGGTTCGACCACGCGCACCGTGCCCGCCACGGCCTGCTCGCCGCCCCAGCGGTCGAGGATGGCTTTGGAGCCGGGCGCGATTTTCACTGCGTGGGTGGACAGCACTTCGACCTCGACTTCCAGACTGGCGGGATCGCCGATTTCGAGCAGCGGTTGACCTGCCTCCACCGCGCCTTCGCTTTCATGCAGCAGCTTCAGCACGTGTGCGGCGACCGGCGCGCGCACTTGCAGTACATCGGCTGTGCCGCCGTTCTGCAGACGTGCAGTGCTGGCGATGGCGGCACGTGCCGTATCGAGTTCGAAGCGTGCCACCCTGACTGAGTGCGCGGCAGCTTGCTGCACGGCACGTGCGCGGGTCTCTGCCGCGCGTGCGGTGTCGAGCGCCTGTTCGGAGAGGAAATTCGATTCGCGCAGGGATTCGGCGCGGCTGCGTTCCTGCTGCGCCAGCTGAGCGGCGGCGGTGGCGGCGCGGGCGTTTTGTTCGGCCACTGCCAGGGCAGCCTGCGCAGCGCTCACCTGCGCCTGCGCCTGCGCGCGAGTACGCGGATCGAGTGCGACCGAGCGCGCGGGCTCGATCACCGCGAGCACCTGCCCGGCTGCGACGGCATCGCCCGCCTTGAGGCCGATGCGGCGAACGTAGCCTGCCACCGGCGCCGTCACCTGATAGCGCTCCATGACGCGGGTCTTGCCCTCCTCCTCCACCGTCACCGTGAGCGGCGCCCGCTTCACCTCGGCCAGGTCGACCGGCACGGCGCGCGGCATGAAGCCGAGCGCGAGACCCGCCGCCACAATGACGGCAATCGCCAGCATTCCGATTTTTGCGCGTACCTGCATGGTGTTGTCGTTGCCCTATTCGCGAGTTTTCAGTACTGCCACCAGATCCAGCCGGCCGAGGCGCAGCCACAGCAGGAGGGCGGAGAGCAGCGCGGACACGATGACCACCGCGGCTCCCATGGCGTAGTTTTCCGGCGTCAGCAAGAGCGGCAGCCGGTAGAGTTCGTTCTGGAACGCCACAATCAGGATGCCGACCAGCCCGATGCCAACCAGGAAGCCGACCGGAATCGCCGCCAGCGTCAACAGCGCCAGCTCTCCCAGCAGGATATAGGCGATCTCGCCGCGGGTGAAGCCCAGCACGCGCAGGCTGGCGAGTTCGCGGCCGCGTTCCGACAGCGCGATGCGCGCGCTGTTGTACACCACGCCGAACCCGATGGCGCCGGCGAGCAAAGTGGCCACCAGGTTGTAAAACAGGATGAATTCGCCGATGGTGGCATAGAAGCTCTGGATCGCCGCCTTGTTGGCGACCATGCCGAGGACGCGCGGGCGCTCGTGCAGGCGGGCGTAGAGTTCGGCCTCCGTGCCCGGCTCCACGGCCAGATAGGCGCCCGACATCGTGCTGCCCTCGCGCATCAGCGCATTCAACGATTCCTGCTGCATGTAGGCCGACACGCCGAGATACTGTTTGGTGATGCCGAGCACCGGCACCTGCAGCACGGGGCGGCGGCCTTCCAGCACCTCCACCGTCAGCATATCGCCCGGCTTCACGTGCAGGATCTTGTTCGCCAGGTGATCGGTCAGCACCACGCCACCCGGCGGCAGCGCCACCGGCTGCAGCGTGCGGTCGAGCGAGCGATGCAACTGACCTTCCGGCTGGATGCCGAACAGCGCGGCACGGTGCTCGTAGTGCCCGAAGCGCAGGATCGCCGGCACGTCGCGAAAGCCTTCGACGAAATAGATTCCCGGCAGCGCGGCCAACTCGTACAGCGCGCGTCCGGAGGTGGGCTCGATGAAGGCGAGCGCAAGGTCCTCGCGCGCAGACTGCTTGAACTGCACGTCGACCATGAAGTCGATCGCGCCCTTCTGGTAGTTGCCCACCATCATCAGGCCGCAGGCGCAGGCGATGCCCAGTACCGTCAACAGCGACTTCAGCGGCCGCCGCTCGATGTGGCGCAGGATCATCCGCGTCGGCGCGGAGAACCAGCGCTGCAGGCCGATGCGCTCGACCAGGGTGGCACGGTAGGCCACCGGCATTTCCGGGCGCATCCCCTCGGCCGGCGGCAGCCGCACCGCGCGCGCGACCGAAAACAGGGTGCCGCTGACCGCGGCAAAGGCGCTGATTCCGAGGGCGACCAGAATCACCCCGGCATTGAGCCGGTAATCGAGGTAGGGAAAGCGGAAGGTCGTCTCCATGTAGACGTTGGACAGCCCCTGGCCGAACCAGGCGCCGAGCGCCACGCCACCCGCCACGCCGAGCACCGCCATCAACAGCACCAGCTTGACGTAGTGCGCGCCGATCGCCAGATAGGGATAGCCGAATGCCTTGAGGATGGCGATCTGGTCGCGCTGCAGCGCGATCAGCCGGCTCAGCACCACGTTGAGCAGGAAGGCCGCCACGCCGAGGAAGATGGCGGGAAACACCGTGGCCATGGTCTGCAGCTGCTTCAGCTCCTCGCTGAGAAAGCGGTTGGAGAACTGGTTCTTGCGCCCGTAGGCGCCGGTGCCGCCATAGGTGCCGAGCACCGCGTCGACGCGGTCGATCACGTCCTGTTCATGGGCGCCGCGCGCCAGGATCAGGCTGACCTGGTTGAAGGCACCCTCCATGTCGTAGGCCGCAGCCAGCGCATTGCGTCCCATCCACAGCACGCCGTAGCGCTTGAAATCGGGAAACATCGAGCCGGGCGCGATCTGGTAGACGTATTCCGGCGATACCGCGACGCCGACCACGGTGAGCTGCTTACGCTTGCCGTTGATGATGGCGGCAAGCCGGTCGCCCGGCTGGAAACCGTGGGCATCGGCGAAGGTGTCGGACAGCACCACCTCGTCCGAACTCCAGGGCTGCACGCTGCGCCCGCGCTTCAGGTGCAGGCGGTTGAGCTGCGCTTCGCCGACGTCCGGCAGCGACAGCAGCTGGCCGGTGATAGGGTCGGAAAAGCCTTCCACTTCCAGCTTCACCCCTGCCATCACCCGTGACTCCACACGTTCCACCCCGGGCAGCGCGGCGAGCCTTTCGGCCACCGGCTCTGGCGCGCGCTTGAGGCTGGCGAACACCTCGGCGAAGCGGTACTCGCTGTAGAAGCGGTCGCGGGTGGTGGTCAGCGAATCGTAGGTAGAGAGCGACATCACCATGGTGGCGACGCCACCCATGATCACCGCGGCGATCGCCAGCACCTGGCCGCGCAGGTGCCAGAGGTCGCGAAACAGCTTGCGGTCGAGCGCGCGCATGGCCTTTACCAGGACAGCTCGTGCGCCGCCTTCTTCACGGCATTGGCGTGGATGTCGGCGATGCGGCCGTCGGACAGCCGGATCACGCGGTCTGCCATGTCGGCGATGCCGGCGTTGTGGGTGATCAGCACGGTCAGCGTGCCGAGTTCGCGGTTCACCTTTTCCAGCACTTCGAGCACCACCACGCCGGTTGCCGAATCGAGCGCGCCAGTGGGCTCGTCGCACAGCAGCACCGCCGGGTTCTTGGCGACGGCGCGGGCGATCGCCACCCGCTGCTGCTCGCCGCCGGACAGCTGGGCCGGGAAGTGGTCGAGGCGGTTGCCCAGCCCCACCAGCGCCAGTGCATCTTCCGGCCGCATAGGTGACTCGGCGATCTCGGTCACCGCGGCGACGTTTTCACGCGCGGTGAGGCTGGGAATGAGGTTGTAGAACTGGAACACGAAGCCGACGTGCTCGCGGCGAAAGCGGGTGAGTTCGGCTTCGCTGGCGTCGGTCAGCGCGTGGTCGAGATAGCGCACCTCGCCGCCGCTCGGCGCGTCGAGCCCGCCGAGGATATTGAGCAGCGTCGACTTGCCGCTGCCCGAGGGGCCGAGCAGCACCACCAGTTCGCCGCGGTTAAGCGTGAGGTCGATGCCGCGCAGGGCGTGCACCTCGACCTCGCCCATGCGGTAGATCTTGGTGAGGCCATGGGCGACGAAGACAGCGTTGGCTTGAGCTTGATCCGTAGGCATGCGATCCATCATGCCACGGCCGCTGGCAGCCGGCGAGCGCGCTTACTTCAGCGGCAAATGCCGCACGAACCAGTCCGCTGCCTGGCGCGCCACCGCTTCCAGCGTGCCAGGCTCCTCGAACAGGTGGGTGGCGCCCGGAACGATCACCATTTCTTTCTCGCAGCGCAGTTGATCGTAGGCCAGCTGGTTGAGGTCGATCACGCCGTCGTCGTAGCCCCCCACCAGCAGCAGCGTCGGCGCACGGACTTTCAGCAGCGCCTGCTCGCTCGCGAGGTCGGGGCGGCCGCCGCGCGAGACGACGGCGCGGGCCGTGTCGCCCAGGGCCGCAGCAGCATCGAGCGCGGCGGCGGCGCCGGTGCTGGCGCCGAAGAAGCCGAGCGGCAGGTCCCGGGTGGCCTCCTGCGCAGCAACCCAGCGGGTGGCCTCCAGCAGACGCCCGGTCAGCAGGCCGATGTCGAAGCGGCGCGAATAATCGCTGTCCTCTTCCGGCGTCAGCAGGTCCATCAGCAGCGTGCCGATGCCGGCTGCGCGCAGCACGCCGGCAACGTAGTTGTTGCGCGGCGAATGGCGCGACGAGCCGCTGCCGTGTGCAAACAGCACCAGACCGACGGCACCCTCGGGAATCTCCAGCATGCCTTCGACGGTGGCGCCGCCGGCCGGGATGTGGGCCAGGGTCGACGTGCTCATGGCCGATCCTCCCGGTGCATGGCAATCGGGATGCGGCGGTTGCCGAAGGGATGGCTGAACGCACCGAAGCGACCGGCGATCGCGCTGCCGCAGTGCGGGCAGTGGCCGTCCGGCGTGACGTCGTAGTGGTCGATGCGATACCAGTCGCGCACGATCAGCGGCTCGTGGCAGTTCGGGCAGAACGTGGTGCCGCCGGTGGTGTCGTGCACGTTGCCGGTGTAGACGTAGTGCAGCCCGGCCTTCAGCGCGATCTCGCGCGCACGGGTCAGGGTGGACGCCGGCGTGGGTGGCACATCCATCATCTTCCAGTCGGGATGGAAGGCGGAGAAGTGCAGCGGCACGTCGGGACCGAGCTCGCGCAGGATCCATTGGCTCATCGCCGAGAGCTCGGCGTCGGAGTCGTTGTGGCCGGGGATCAGCAGCGTGGTGATCTCGAACCAGACGTCGGTCTCGCGCTTCAGGTACGTCAGCGTGTCGAGCACCGGCTGCAGGTGTGCGCCGGTCAGCTTGACGTAGAAATCGTCGGTGAAGGCCTTGAGGTCGACGTTGGCGGCGTCCATCTTGGCGTAAAACTCGCGGCGCGGTTCCTCGGTGATGTAGCCGGCGGTGACCGCCACCGTCTTGATCCCGCGTGCGTGGCAGGCGTCGGCCACGTCCATCGCGTATTCGGCGAAGATCACCGGATCGTTGTAGGTGAAAGCCACGCTCTTGCAGCCGCTTTTCTCGGCGGCGGCGGCGATCTCGTCCGGCCTCGCCTGGTCGACCATGGTATCGGTCTCGCGCGACTTGGAAATGTCCCAGTTCTGGCAGAACTTGCACGCGAGGTTGCAGCCGGCGGTGCCGAAGGAAAATACCGAGCTGCCCGGGTAGAAGTGGTTCAGCGGCTTCTTCTCGATCGGGTCGACGCAGAAACCGGACGAGCGACCATAGGTGGTAAGCACCATCTTGCCGCCTTCCATCTTGCGCACGAAGCACAGGCCGCGCTGACCTTCGTGCAGCTTGCAGTAGCGCGGACACAGGTCGCACTCGATGCGGCCGTCGGGCAGCACACGCCACCAGCGCGCCGGGTAATGCGATTCAGGAATGCTCATGAATTGACGCCTCCTCTTTCCATTTGCTGACGGTGTAGCGCGACAGGCGCACCTGCCCGGACCAGAAATCCATCGGCAGCCCCGCCTTGCGTTTCAGGTACGCCAGGAATTCGGCCGGCTCGGGCAACTGCTCCCAGACCTGCGGCAGGAAGGTGCTTCTGAAGTGCTGATACTCGAACACCACGCCATCGATGTGCGGCCGCAGCGCAGACAGCGCCGACGCCTCATCGCCCGCTTCCAGCGCTTCGGTCGGCGAAAGCAGCGAAACCTCGACCCGGATCTCGTCGAATTCCGCATACGAAAGCGGCATGAAGCGCGGGTCGCGGAACGCTGCCGCCAGCGCGTTCTCGCGCACGTCGATCCCCAGCGGGCGGTGCGCCTCCAGGGTGCCAATGCAACCGCGCAACTCGCCCTGCCGGGTCAGGGTGACGAAACTCGCGCCCGGCTCGGCCAGCCAGCCGGACTGGGCGGGGGCCGCACGCTCACGCCCCAGTTTCGAGGCGATTTCGGAACGTGCCAGTTTCAGGAGCGTCGCGCCTTTTTCCGCGTCCGGCTGGTCAGGATCGGCTGCTTCCTCGAAGGCAAAGGCGGCGTAACCGACCACCCGGTCGGGATCGCCGGCGGTGTCACTGGAATTGCGCACGTCCAGCGCGACCGGATGCAGCCCATGCCGGCGCGCCGCCAGCAACAGACCGTTGACCGGCGTGGCACCGCACGCCTGCTCGGGGTTGAGATGGGCATTCAGCGCCAGGATGGCGTCCACCGTGTCGCCATCCACCTTGCGGGCCAGCGCGTCGGGCAGGAAATGCGACAGATCGGAGCTGATCACGATCAGCGTCTCGTCGCCACCCCACACGGTTTCCAGCACCTCGGCCACCTCGTCCGCAGTGGCCTCGCCCACCGCCAGCGGCAGCAGCTGGAAATCGCCCAGCACCTGCTGCAGGAAAGGCAACTGCACCTCCAGCGAATGTTCCACCTGGTGCGCCGCCGCGCTTCTGATCACCTGCGGCAGGCCGGCGAGGCGCTGCATGCCCTCGCGATCCAGCCGCACTTCACCGAGCGGAGTGGCAAAGCGCTCAGCCTCGGGCAGCGCCAGTCCCCGCACATAGACGCGATGGGTGGGACCAAGCAACACCACCCGGCGGATGCGGCCACGCAGCTTTTCCAGCCGGGCATAGGCGCTGGCGGCGACGGCGCCGGAATAGACATAGCCGGCATGCGGCACGATCAGCGCCTTGGGAACGGGCGACGCGGCGTCGCGCTTCACATTCGCGAGCAGATCGGCGATGTCGTGCTTGAGCTGGGCAGGACTGTCCGGGTAGAACATTCCGGCAACAGCGGCGGGTCGGATGGCAGACATAGGGCATTTCCTCTTCTTTAAGCTTAGTAAATGAGGGGGAATTGGCCGGGTTTCAAGTCAGGCCCGTGGGGCAAGCGGTTTACCCCGATAATGTCGGCCTCAAGACGAACATGGTTTTGCCGTTTAAAGACGGATGACCAGGAAAAACATGGCTTCATTCAATGCCGCCAACGAAAGCGCGCTGCTGTTATCGATCCTGCAGGAATCAACAACCGAGGTACTGGTGTTTGACGCGGAGACGCTGCATATCGTCCAGGCCAACCCGGCCGCAACGCGCAATCTGCAACACCGTCTCAAGGCTTTGCAAAGGCTGACGCCGCAGGATCTGATGGCGCCCCAGGACGGGCGCGCGTTCAACACCCTGCTTGCCCTGCTGAAAAGCGGCAAAAAACGCCGGACCGCCCTCAATGTGCACTTCCTCCGCCGCGACGGCTCCCGCTATCCGGTCGAAGCCCGTCTGCTCTATTCGAGCGAGTACGACAAACCGGTTTTCATCTGCATTGCCAACGACGTCAGCCAGCGCGAAGCCACGCGGCAGGCGCTGGCGCATTCCGAATCGGATCTGCGCGCGATCGTGGCACATATCCCCGGCATGGCCTTCCAGATCATGCGCCACCAGGACTCCCCTCCCGTTCTGCGTTATGCCAGCGAGCAGTCCGCGCAGTTGCTCGACATCAAGGCGCCCGCCCTGTGCGCCAAGCCGGAGCGGTTCTTCAAGCTGGTCCTGGACGAGGACAAGCCGGACTATCTGGCCAAACTGGCCGCAGCCGGCGGCGGCCACCTGAGCTTCAACTGGGAAGGCCGCATCTGGGTGAAATCCTGGAAGGACGTGAAATGGGTGTCGATACGCGTCAGCCAGCGCAAGGTGGGCAGCAACCTGATCTGGGACGGCATCATGCTGAACGTCACGCACAGCAAACTGGCCGAAGCCGAAAACCGGCGTTCGCGGGAACAGCTGAGCGCGCTGGCCTCGCACGTCGAAAAGGTCAAGGAGCAGGAGCGCCTCAACCTGGCCCGGGAGGTGCACGACGATCTCGGCGGCAATCTCACCGCCATCAAGATCGTGCTGGCCTGGCTGAAGGACAACCTGCCGCGTGATGCCACCCGGCTGATCCAGCGCACAGACTATCTGGACCAGGTGGTCGACCATACATTCGAGGCGGCCCACCGCATTGCGTCCAACCTGCGGCCGGCCGCGCTCGATCTGGGCATCGTCCCGGCCCTCAAATGGCAGCTGCAGCGCTTTGCCCGCAATACCGACATCACCTACCGGTTCAGCGCAACCGACGCGCCTGTCCCGCTCGATCCCGACGCCGCGATTGCGGTTTTCCGCATCGTGCAGGAAGCACTGACCAATGTGGCCAAGCACGCCCACGCCACCCAGGTCAAACTCAGGCTGGTGCGGGAGAAGGACAGTCTGCGGGTCAGCCTCACCGACAACGGCCAGGGAATCCAGTCCGGACGCAACGACAACGACAGGCATGGCTTCGGCCTCCTCGGCATGAGCGAGCGGGCGGCCGCACTGGGTGGCGAACTCACGGTGCAGCCCGTCAGACACCAGGGCACCCGGGTCAGCCTGCGCATTCCCTTGCCCGTCCACGCGCCCGACGCGGCGAAATGACGGCATAATCAGTCAAAACCCTGAGCAGAGAACCGCAGTGGCAGTAGCAAAACCCTATCGCATCCTGATCGTCGACGACCATGCCATCGTGCGCGAAGGACTCAAGCAGATCCTGGCCGAGGTCGACGACATCGAAGTCGCCGGCGAGGCCGACTGTTCCAGCCGCGCCCTGCAGATGGCCCGCAACGAACCCTGGGACCTGGTGCTGATGGACATCACCATGCCCGACCGCAGCGGGCTGGAAACGCTGGAACTGATGAAAAAGGAACACCCCGCCATCAAGGTGCTGATGCTGTCGATGCACCGCGAAACCCAGTATGCCGTGCGCGCATTGAAAAGCGGCGCTGCCGGCTACCTCAACAAGCAGAGCGCGCCGGCCCAGCTGGTCGAGGCCATTCGCCAGGTCGCCTCCGGCAAGAAATACATCAGCGCCGAAGTCGCGCAGGAACTCGCCAGCCAGGTCAGCGGCGAGCGCGAGAGCCTGCCGCACGAGGGCCTGTCCAACCGCGAATACCAGACCCTGTGCATGATCGCCTCCGGCCTGCCCGTCTCCGCCATCGCCGACCAGCTGGCCCTGTCGGTCAAGACCATCAGCATGTACCGCGCCCGCCTGCTGAAAAAGATGCAGCTGAAGAACAACGCCGAACTGACGCATTACGCCATCAAGCAGGGACTGCTGGACTGAGCCGCGATTTTCGACAGTCCGTGGAATAGCCCGCTGCACCCCCACCGGCCCGAGGTGGGCCTCCTGCACAGGATTTGAACCGTCCTCTGAATTGCCGGGGTTTTACCGCCCTAATCCGCCCTTCATCCCGCCCCGCCCCGCCCTACCATGCGTAGGCAAGGTGAAAAGGCCCAAGCGGGGCCAAGGCGTATATATGGCAGAACCCACCGTCAACATCAATCTGGACAATCCGACCGAAGTCGCGCGCGAAACCCTGCGCCGCCTGGCCATGCGCCGGATTGCGCCGACGCCGGACAACTACCAGACCCTGTACGAGGAAATCGTCGGCAAGCCCGCCCCCGCGGGCGCCATCGCCACCGCAGCCAGCGTGCTGGCCGAGCTGGCCACCGACCTGCAGACGCATTACCCCGCGCTGTCGACCCAGGCGGCCAGCCTCCACAAGGCCATCGGCAAGAGCGACTGGCGGCAATGCAGCTTTCTGCTGTCCGAAATCGCCGTGCAGCTCAAACACCCGCCCGGCGACGGCAAGGACCGGACGCAGGCGGACAAGGGCAAAGCGGCCCGGCCGCACGACCTCGGCACCGCGGAACTCGAGGACAATCTGGCGCTGCTGCGCGAGCTGCTGGCCAAAACCCTGGAATTCGGCATGATGCCGCAGCTGTCGCACGCCCCGCGCCTGGCGGAAAAAGCCCAGCAGCTCGCCGTCGCCGTGCGCGACGCCAGCAACGACCTCACCCTGCGGGGCGCCGCAGCCGGTCTGAAATCGCTGTGGGTCAGCATCGAACTGCAGGCCTCCGATGCCCAGCAGCAGCAGGAAATGCTCAAGCGCATCCTGCTGCTGCTGGTGGAAAACATCGGCGAGCTGCTCGACGACGACACCTGGCTGCGCGGCCAGCTCGACATGGTCGAGGAAGTCGTCACCGGTCCCCTGAAAATCCAGTCGCTGCAGGAAGCGGAAAAGCGGCTCAAGGAAGTGATCTACAAGCAGAGCATGGTCAAGCACGGCCTGCGCGAGGCCACCGCTACGCTGAAGGCGACCATGACCACCTTCGTCAGCCGCATGAGCGACGCCGTGGCGGCCAACGACGAATACCAGGGCAAGATCGCCTCCCACATCGAACGCATCAGCAACACCGAAGACGTGCTGGAGCTGAACCGCATCCTCGAAACCCTGCTGGAGGAAACCCGCAGCGCGCAGGCGGACAGCCGCCGCGCCCATGAACAGCTGATCGAGGAGCGCGACACCGCCCTGCAGGCCGAAGACCGCATCAAGCAGCTCGAAACCGAACTCGCCCAGATGAGCGCCCTGGTGCGCGAGGACCCGATGACCCGCAGCCTCAACCGGCGCGGCCTGGACGACGAGTTCGCGCGCGAAGCCTCGCGCGCCGACCGCTACGACACCTCGTTCAGCATCGCCGTGCTCGACGTCGACAACTTCAAGGCGCTGAACGACAAGCGCGGCCACCAGGCCGGCGACGACGCGCTGATCCATCTGGTCAAAGTCGCCAAGGAAGAGCTGCGCCTTACCGATCACATCGCGCGCATGGGCGGCGAGGAGTTCCTCATCATCCTGCCCAACACGCCGCTCGATGATGCCGCGAAAATCATCACCCGCCTGCAGCGCAGCCTCACCAAGAAATACTTCCTCGACAACAACGAGCGCGTGCTAATCACCTTCAGCGCCGGCGTCGCCGAGCGCGCCAAAGGCGAATCGCAGGAAGCCAGCATCGCCCGCGCCGACGCCGCCATGTACGAGGCCAAGCAGACCGGCAAGAACCGAGTCTGCACGGCGCTGATCGCCCCTCAGGACACGGCGCAATGACGATGATGCAGATTTTTGAAGCAGCGGCCTTAACTTTCTCCAACCCCCGACGATTCCTCACACAACGGCGGTTCATGTAGCCCAGCGGGCAGACCAACGTTGACGGCACCAGAGCCGGAACCCTCGACCCACCAAAGGAGAAATATCATGGCAGCAGTAATCAACACCAACATGGCTTCGCTGAATGCGCAGCGCAACCTGGGCACCTCGCAGTCCGCGCTGAACACCTCGATCCAGCGTCTGTCTTCCGGCCTGCGCATCAACAGCGCCAAGGACGATGCCGCCGGTCTGGCGATTTCCGAGCGCTTCACTTCGCAAATCCGCGGCTTGAACCAAGCTTCCCGCAACGCCAACGACGGCATTTCTCTGGCACAGACCGCTGAAGGCGCGTTGGGCCAGGTCGGCGACGCGCTGCAGCGAATCCGCGAACTGTCCGTACAATCGGCCAACGCGACCAACAGCTCGTCGGACCGTGCCGCCTTGCAGCAGGAAGTCAGCCAACTGGTCAGCGAGATCAGCCGCATCGGCGACACCACCAGCTTCAACGGCCTGAAAATCCTCGACGGCTCCTACACCAATCAACAGTACCAGGTGGGTGCCAATGCCGGCGAAGTCATCAACGTCTCGGTGGCCGACTCGCGTTCATCCAAGCTCGGCGCGACTACCTTGAGCAGCACCGGCGGAAATTCGGTATCGAACTTCGCTCAAGCCCTGACCGTCAATGGCACCACGATCGACACCAGCACCGCGGCGAACGCCACTGACGTGATCAACGCCATCAATGCAAAATCTTCCACGACCGGCGTGACCGCTTCGCGCGCGACGTCGAACACGCTGACCACGACTACGGACTTCGTCACCGTTGCCGCCGGCGCCGCCGCGCAGCTAACGATCAACGGCACCACGGTTGACTTCGCCGCAGGTACCACTCGCGACCAGGCAATTGCGTTGATCAACGCAAAAGCCACGCAGACGGGCGTGACGGTCGCGGCAGACGGCACAGCCGACTTCAAGTTCTCGTCCGCGAACGGCGCAGATTTCACCATTCAGGATACGGCTGTTGCTAACGCTGTCGCTGGTGCAGCCGCCTTCGGTGCGGGCATCTCGACGACCGCTACGAAATACTCCGCTGGCATCACGCTGTCGGCAGCACTGGGTTCGACCATCAGTTCCAGTGGCGCGTTGTCGACCGCCTTGAATATGGGGACCACCCAGGTCGATTACAAAGTCTCGACAATGGACATCTCGACCGTTGACGGTGCGAACAAGGCACTGGCGGCTGCGGATGCCGCGCTGACTCAAATCAGCAGCACACGTGCGCAACTGGGCGCGGTTCAAAACCGTTTCTCTGCTGTTGTCAGCAACCTGGGCGCCGCTTCGGAAAACTTCTCCGCAGCACGCAGCCGCATCATGGATGCCGACTTCGCTTCGGAGACCGCTTCGCTGACCCGTGGCCAGATTCTGCAGCAGGCCGGTACCGCAATGCTGGCGCAGGCCAACTCGCTGCCGAACAATGTGCTCTCGCTGTTGCGTTAAGTAGCAAACAGGCGCGCGAGCGCCTGGACGACACGGCGGACCAAGGATTTTCCTTGCTCCGCCTTCGTCGCACCTAGATTAGGGGAAACATATGTCTATTGGAAAAGTCGATTCAGTTGACCTTGCCGCGATGCGGCAGGCCCCCGCACCCGCACCCGTTACACCTGCGCAGCGTGCCACGCTCGACAACCCAGTTTTCGCGCCTGCACAACCCGCCACCCAGGAAGCCGTCGCTGCCGCCGTGCAGTCGGCCAATGCGTACGTGCAATCCGTTTCAACCAACCTCCGGTTTTCGCTCGATCAGGACACGGGACGCACCGTCGTCAAGATGGTCGACACCGAAACGCAGGAAGTGCTGCGCCAGTTTCCCAGCGAGGAAATGCTGGCCATCTCCAAATCCATCGACCGCATGCAGGGTCTGCTGATCAACCGCCAGGCCTGAGGAGTCGACCATGCTTTCATCGCCCGGTATCGGATCAGGACTCGACGTCAACGGCATCGTCAGCCAGCTGATGGCGGCCGAGCGCCAGCCGCTCACTGCCCTGACCAAGCAGGAGGCGGTTTACACCCAGAAACTGTCCGCCTTCGGTCAGGTGCGCGGCGCGCTCGCCAGCTTCCAGAGCGCCCTGCAGGATCTCAGCAGCGGCAGCAAATTCCAGGCGCTCAGCGCCACGGCATCCGATACCACCGTGCTCAGCGCCAGCGCCAGCGGCACAGCTACCCCCGGCAGCTACCAGATCGAGGTGAGCCAACTGGCGCAGCAGCAGAAGCTGGCCTCCAGCGGATACGCCACGACCGACGCAGTCGTCGGCTCGGGCACGCTGACAATCCAGTTCGGCACCTATGACAGCGGTTTGAACAGCTTTACCGCCAATGCCGACAAGGCGACGAAAAGCATTGCCATCGACCCGGCCCACAACACGCTTGCCGGGATACGCGATGCGATCAATGCCGCCAATGCAGGCGTCACCGCCACCATCGTCAACGACGGCAGCACCGCCGGCAACCGCCTTGTGCTCACCTCGGCCGACAGCGGCGCCGCCAACAGCCTGAAGATCAGCGTCACCGACGACGACGGCAACGGACTCGACGGCAGCGGCCTGTCCGCGCTCGCTTACGACCCGACGGCTGCCGCGGGCAGCGGCAAGAACCTCGGCCAGGTGGCCGCGGCGCAGGATGCCCTGCTGAAGATTGACGGCATCGCGGTCAAGCAGTCCACCAACACGGTGAAGAACGCCATCGACGGCGTCACCCTGAATCTCGCCCAGACCAATGTCGGCAAGGCGCTGACGCTGACGGTGAGCCGCGACACCAAAACCGTCACCGATGCTGTCCAGGCGTTTGTCAACGCCTACAACAGTGCCACCGGAACCATCAAAAAGCTTACTGCCTTCAATGGGCCTGGCGCGCAGAACGGCATCCTGCTGGGCGATTCCACCGCGCGCACGATCCAGACGCAGATGCGCAGCCTGCTGAGCACCTCGGTCGACAGCGGCGGCGCGCTCACCACCCTGTCGCAGATCGGCGTCAGCTTTGGCAGCGACGGCACGCTGTCGCTCGACAGCGCCAAGCTCAATACCGCCATCAACACGAACTTTGATGGCATCGCAGCATTGTTTGCCAAGGCTGGCAAAACCACCGACAGCCTGGTCAGCTACAGCGCCAGCACCAGCAAGACCCAGCCCGGCAGCTACGCCGTCAGTGTCAGCCAACTGGCGACGCGCGGTGCCACCCAGGGCAGCCAGGCTGCATCGCTGACCGTGACGGCTGGCGTCAACGACCGGCTCGATCTGACGGTCGACGGCCAGATCGTCAGCGTGACCCTCGCCGCCGCCACCTATGCCAGCGCCGATGCACTCGCGGCCGAAATCCAGAGCAAGGTCAATGGAGCGACGGGCGCCTCCGGCAGCGTGCTGCTCAGCCAATCTGGTGGCGTGCTCAGCATTACGTCGGCCCGCTATGGCAGCGCTTCGCAGGCAGCGGTAACCGGCGGCAATGGCCTGGCCAGCCTGCTTGGCGCCGCGCCCGTCATCACCGGCGGCACCGATGTCGCCGGCATTATCAACGGCGTCGCTGCAACCGGCAGCGGGCAAACGCTGACGGGCGCCGCTGGCAATGCCAGCGAAGGCTTGGGACTGCATATTGCCGGCGGCGCGCTCGGTGCGCGCGGCACCGTCACCTTCAGCCATGGCTATGCCTTCCAACTCGGCCAGTATCTCGACACCGTGCTCGGCAACGACGGCAGCCTGAAGGCACGCACCAACGGCATCGACAGCAGCATCAAGAGTCTGGACCAGCGCCAGGCGCAGCTCGAAGCACGGCTGACCCAGATCGAAAAACGCTACCGCGCGCAGTTCACCGCCCTCGATTCCATGATCAGCAGCATGAACAGCACCAGCACATTTCTGACCCAGCAGCTGGCCAGCCTGCCGGGCAGCAGCCAGAACTAAGCCAATCGGGAGATAGACGTGTACACGAATTCGAGAAGCGCCGCCAACGCCTATGCCAACGTCGGTCTGGAAACCGGCGTGGTGGCTGCCAGCCCGCACCAGCTCATCATCATGCTGTACGAAGGCGCCGAGCTCGCGATACGGATGGCGATCAGGCACATGAGCGAAGGCGACCTGGCAAAAAAATCTGCTGCCATCTCCAAGGCCAGCAGCATCATCCTGGATGGCCTGCGCGCAGCGCTCGACCCGCAGCAAGGCGGTGACATCGCGCTACAACTGGATGCGCTGTACGACTACATGAACCAGCGCCTGATGCTCGCCCACGCAAAAAACCAGACCGCGCCGCTGGAAGAAGTGCTGGGCCTGCTGCAGGAACTGCGCGGCGCCTGGCAGCAGATCGGCACCCCGGCCCGCACCACCGCCCCCCAACCCAGCCACCATACCATCGCCGCCTGATTCGGAGACCGCCATGACCAGCAACGAAATGCTCAGCACCTACGAATCGCTCTCGGAGCTCACCGGCACCATGCTGAATGCCGCCCGTCAGGGCGAATGGGATGACCTGGCCGAGCTCGAGCAGCGCTGCCAGCGCTATGTCGGCAGCCTGATGCAGGCGGCGCCGATTCCGCTGAACGAAACCGAGCAGCGCACCAAGGTGGCGATCATCCGCACCATCCTGAAAAACGACGCCCAGATCCGCGCGCTGACCGA
>JAJYXG010000053.1:0-40893 GCA_021791095.1 Pseudomonadota bacterium | reverse complement strand
GGTCGTTGTAGTTGAAGTGTTCGCGGTGCTGAGGCCCGTTGGCCGGGGGTTGCCCGGCAGCAAGTTACTTTCTTTTGTCTCGCCAAAAGAAAGTAACCCAAGAAAAGGCGACCCCGACATCCCCGAATTCCCGAAGATCAAGCGCGTCAGGTGGGCGGCAAAGAACTCGCCCCGCTTTTGCTGGGTTGATTTAATTTTTGTGAGCGGGGCTCAAACACCTTTGCCACTGATCCACCCGACACACTTGATCTTCGGCGGGGCTGTAAGGGGAGGAAAGTCAAAACCAGGGTGGTGATGACTGGGAGGTCGGATTACTATCCAATTTACAAGCCAGCTTATTACTGTCGGTTCACCTATACATATGCGAGCAAGTTATGACTAACAACATAGCCATAGACGCCACAATTCATCAACGCCTGATTACGCGCTCCCTTAATCAACTTATGGGCATCGTCAACGGTGTATTGTGTGACGGTCAATTACATGACAGTGAAGTTCACTTCCTCTCAACTTGGTTACAAGAAAACGAACAACTGAAATCTGTTTACCCCGCCAACATTATTTACAGACTAATCCGAGAGGCCCTATCCGACGGCGTTTTGACAGAGGATGAGAAGAGGCATTTGCTCAAATCTCTATCTGAAATATCTGGCAATGATTTTTGGAAAACAGGGGCCGCCCTACCAGAAAGTATTTCCAGTGTTTTTGATGATGATCCGACAGTCGTTTTCAGTGGCAACGTCTTTGTCATGACTGGTGAATTTATGTTTGGCACCCGTAATGCTTGTCATAAAGCGACAGAATTTCGAGGTGGCCTAACCAGCGATAACGTTACTAAGAAAACCAACTATTTGGTTATCGGATCAATGGCCTCACCTTTATGGATTGAATCAAACTTCGGACGCAAGATACAGAAGGCTGCTGAGATGGCGGAGTCCGGTGAGTTTGAAATTGCAATTATTCGTGAGACAGATTGGGCTATGGCGTTATAGCGCTTGATTAGGGCCCAATGACAAAATGGCATTGTCCTAATCGGCGTTGCACCACAAGCTCCCAAACCTCCCAGTCATCACCGTCCTGGTTTTGACTTTCTTCCCCTTACAGACCCGCCGGAAATCGGGCCTGCCGGGCGGATCAGCGGCGAAGGTGTCTGAGCCCCGCCCGCAAAAAACCAAATTAAAAACAGCAAGGCGGGGCGAGTTCTTCGCCGTCCGCCCGGCGGGCTCGATTTTCGGGAATTCGGGGATGTCGGGGTCTGACGGGGAGTGAGATAAATACACACCTATGAGTGAGATAAATGGGACTTGATGGGATGAATCGGGAAATAAAGGTACAGCAAAAATAAAACAGCGTCTCAAACAATGAGACAAAAATCAGGGCCGGAAGGACTGGCCAAGGAAGTCAGAACTCAGCTCAAGGAGCATGACCTTATCCTGACCGGAGAGACCTAAAAATTCACGGGACGGGATATCTCCCCACGGGATGGGGGAGCCTTTTTTAGTTGAGCCCGCGTAACCCTTCTCCATGCCAAATTGCTGAGCGGCCGCATATTCCATAGGGCTGCCGACAATCAGTCGGCCTACCCCTTCTATTTTGTAGGAGATATTTGTTGAGAGCTTCCCAGACTCGCCGATCAGGGGCTTCTTGCCGCCAAGACGTTTTTCCCCTCTCTTGGTCAGGCCACCATCCTTTTTACTGAATGAACTCTTGTACTTTTTGAGATAGCCCAGCAGGGTCACCTCGGAGTTTTCTTGCCAGCGGCTGCCGTCAGGCGCGGTCGATGTGGCGAAACGATGTTTCGTCGAATCCACCAGCAGCTCGCCGATCTGGGCCATCATCTGCTTTGGGTTTTCAGCTGCGGCGATCAGATTGGCGAAGGCCCTGCGGGTTTCCTGGTCGGTGATTTCGATGGTGATCATGGGCTATACTATTAAACAAGGCGCTGCGGCAAAGTCTCCCGGCATACGCTGAGGGCCGACCTGGGGCCCAAAGGTTTCGTTGGCGGTCAGGGGAGCCCGCCACGCAGTGCCCACGAGGCAGCCCAGGTGCTGCCTCATTTTTTTCCAGCCTTCAGCAAAAGGCGCTTAATCTCGATCTCGCGCTCTGCCTCTCTCCTTGAGAGCCGGCGGAAACTGGTCACAAAAGTTCCCTTCCCGGTCTGGGTGGCTTTAACCACAAGAACATGCCCGCCGCTATTCGGGCCAGCCACCTCACGGATATAAATGATGCTATTTGGACTGTCCTGAGCCTTGTTGGTGTGTTTGTCTATTACCGCCTGAGCTTCCCTGTACTCGTCCGGTGTCAATTCTGGATGGGCTGCACGCTGCTTGATGGCGGTTTGAGCGGAAAGATCGGCCACCTTTTTTTGCGCGCCAATCGCTGCCGCATCCGCATCCGGTAGCCTGACAAGGGGCCAGCTACCCTTTGGTTGACCCAGCCATTTCGCGAACTCATCCGTCGAAGCGATGCCCGCCAACATCGCGCCAGCAATCGTTGCCGGCATGACCTCTGCCTTTCGGCTTATTTCACGCACCAATGGGCTGGTAGCAACTTCTGCCTTACTGCCTATTCCACGAACCAGCGGACTTGTCGCCCCCGGCATGTAATCCCAGCCCTTGTCGATGCCTTTAGGCCTGCCATCAGGGTCTTTACCGTCATCCGGAGCCGGATCGAAGCGGCCGCCGATCCGCTCGCCTGCGGCGCGCGAGACGCCCACCACGTAGCACTTGCAGCCCCAGCCATTGGGCGGATAGTGCGTTGTCCACCAGGCATCGTCCGCCGGCAGCGTCAGGCTGTTCCAGCTCACGTGCAGCGGCCTCGGGCTGGCAACCGAGTCGGAATGCCGGTACATCCAGTATTCGAATCCGCCGGACCTGAGCTGCGCCAGACGGCCGGCGGCGTAGCTGGTGGCCATGTTGGTGCGGTAAATGGTCCGGGTGCGCCAGTTGTACTCGCCCAGGTAGCTCCATCCGTGCTTTTCCACAATGGCGTCGAAATCCTGCCGGAAAGCCTGAAGGCCCTTCCCCTCTGCAATTGCGCGATCGACCGCGGCTGCGAAGTCGGTCAGCAGATCCGCCTTGGCCGCGCCGGCCACCATGAAACCCGTGTCGTGTGCGGATTTCCAGACATCCGTCCATTTCTCGGTGGGAATCAGGTTGCCCAGTTTCCCGCGAAAAAATGCGACCTGCTCGTCGAACGGCCGCTTGAACTGAGCCTCAATGCCCATCAGGCACCCGGCAGCGTGCCGGACTCGCTGGCCACGTCAAAGCGCCCGGCCAGGTTGGCCGTGGCGATGCCCAGCGCCATGATCTGCTGCAGCTTGCTGCTGTCCATGCCAGCATAGGCATCCAGCAGCCAGTCGCGCAGCTGCGCCAGGCTGTCGGCCTTGTCCACCATCTCGCGGATCTGATTGATCATGTCCTCGATCGCCGGCTGCCCCTGGGCATCCAGGGCGTCGGTCAGATCATCCTGCGTTTGCGGCGGATTGGAGGCCTGGCCAACAGGGCGGAATTTCAGCGCCGCGCGCGCTGTTGCGACAGGCGCCGGGCTGGCCGCCGCCAGAACCTCCTCGCCGTCCTTCGCCTCGGGAATGCTCAGCTTTTCGTGCGCCCATTTGGCCGGAATGCGCATGCCGATCCCGGTCAGTTTCGGCAGGCTTTCGGAAAACACGCCCAGATCCTCCACGTCGCGGAAATCGAACACCAGGCGCGGGCACCGGCGAATATCGGAGAGCCCCTTGTTGATCGCCAGAATCGGGTAGATCAGGTCGCGCGTCAGCGTGCCCTGCAGCTGGCGCGCGTCGGACTTGAGCAGATCCTTGCGCACCTCGTTGTCCACCTCGGCCCCGGCCAGCGATCCCTTGCGCGCGCTGTCATTGCCGATCTGCTGCCCGAGAATCGCCTTGGAAATCGAGCGCTCAGCCCACTCGATCATCGCGATAAACGGCTCCTGGCTGCCCTTGGCCGCCTCCTGGAACTCGATCAGCATGCCCTCCGGGATAATGCCGGCGGCCGCGTGGCCGATGTTGACCACCGCGTTCAGCAGCGTCCGCCGCTCGTCCTGCGTCGCGCCGCTGGGATATTTGCCCAGCCGCAGCGGCAGCCCGTAGATCTCCAGGAACTCGGCCATGTCGCGGGCGGCGTAGTTGCGGAACAAATAGGGCCACACCAGCACGCGGAACAAGCCGGATCGCGCGATGTAGCCGCTGCGGCTCTTGTGCTGGTGCACGATCCACCCGAACGGGTTGAGCGGCTCGCCGTCCATGCTGGCGCCGCGCAGGCGCAGCTGCGATCGCGTTGCCTGGTCGACCGTAAACCACGACTGCGGGCGGTGCTCGATCTTCTCGGGCAGCCGTTCGTTTCCGATCCGGCCCCAGGTGATTTCCAACCCTGAAAACCCGTGGCCGATCGCGGTCAGCGCGTCCAGGATCACATCCTCCAGATCGGCAATCGAATCCAGCCGCTCCCTGGCGTAATCGGCCAGCGCCTTCTCGGCCGCGCTGGCGTTCGGCGGCGGGTCCACGCGCCAGTCGATCGTCAGAAGCGCGCGCTTGCGCTTGCTCATGTCCGAGAAAATCTGGGTGTCCCGCTCCTCCATATCCTCGAACAGATCCGACTGCGCGGTCAGGTCGCCCTGCTCGGCGCGGGTCATGATCGAATGCAGCTTTTGCGGCGTCAGCCCGCGCGCCGGGTGGTCGGCAAACTCCTGATGCAGGGATGCCAGCCGCGCCGTCTGCGGCTCTTCCAGCGTGTTGCGCTCGATCGGGTTGCCGCGCGCGTCCAGTATCTTGGCCATATCGTCTCCTACCAGCCCGCTTTCGCGTGGATGGGCGCGTCATCGGTTGAGTCGCTGTCCCAGCGGGAGGCGCGGCCCGGCGCTGGTGTAAATGCGAAATCGACGGCGGGATTGCTGGCCGCGTCGATCGCCAGAAACCCGGCCCAGGTGCGGTCGGCGTGGCCGGCGCTGTCTGAATCCGCGACGAATCGCGGCACCCCGGTCGGCCCGGTGATCTTCTGCAGCTTGTGCAGGTCGGCGCGCAGCGCGGCATCGCCCAGAGGAATGCGCAGCTTGCGGTCCTCGAACGCCTCCTTGCCCACCGTGGCCAGGTGCAGCTTGGCGGCGGCCGTGAACAGCACGCCCTGCACGCGAGTGCTGCCGTGGCGGCGCTTGGCGTCCTCCACCGGCTTTTCGCCCATGCCGGTCTGGTCGATCTGGCAGCGGATCACCCGGTATTTCCGGAAAACCTCGCCCAACAGCGCGTCCTGCTCGGCAAAGCTGATGCGCCGGCGCGCAATGATTTCCCGCGTCCACAGCACGTCGCCCACCTGCTCAAGCACCCAGATCACGAATAGGTCGTTCCTCGCCGCGATGTCCACCCCGACGAAGCACGGCCCCTGGTTGTAATGCTCGGGCAGCCCGGCCTTGTCGTGCTCCACGCCGTTGATCAGTTCGTAGCCGATCCAGGCGCTCGCCTCGTCCAGCCACTTCAGCTCGTATTCCTGCATCCAGGCGTCGTCGTCGTTCAGCGCTCGGCGCAGCATCTCGATGTCTCGCGGCAGGCCGTCGCGCACGGCCTGGTAGATGTCCACCGTGTGCTTCGACCAGATTGGGTCGTCGCCGGTCATGATGTCGTAGAACTTGTTGCCCTTGCCGTTCGGCGTGCTGGTCACGCGCAGCTTGAATCCGTTGGAAATCACCGGAAACAGCGCCGTCCAGATCTTGCGGCTGTCCGCGTGAAAGGCGAATTCGTCCAGGAACACGTTGGCCGAAAATCCCCGCGCCGTGTCAGGATTCGCCGGCAGTGCCGTGATTTTCGAGCCATTCGGCAACACCACGTCCAGCATCGTGTAGAGCGTGCCGTCCGCCCCGCGATAGCCGGATTCCATCTCCTGCAGCGCCATGTTGTAGGCGCGGGCGTGCTTCTTCACGCCTTCCTCCATCGCCTCCTTGGCCTGGCGCTCGCCCCGGCTCAGGATCACCCAGCGCGTACGGCGTCCCAGCGCCTCCTGCTCGTAGCTGTCGTCGACGATCTCCAGCGTCGTGCCGAAGGTCTTGCCGGTCTGGCGCGCCTGCATGCCGATTTTGAAGCGCGACCGGTCCAGGAACCAGTCGCGCTGATATTTCAGGAGGGGGACGGCTGGCGTGCTCATACGATGCCGTACAGCTCCTCGCGGATCCGCTTGATCGTCGCCAGATCCAGCGTGCTCTTGCCGGATTTAGCCTCGCCCTCCAGCTGCGCCAGTTTGGCAGCGTCCTTCTCGCGCACCTTGGCCTGGAATTCCTTGAGGTTCACGCTCGCCCGCGTCAGCGTTGCGATGTTCTTGGCGGCGCTCGACAGCAGCTTCACCCGCTCGGCCGGATCGATCTCCTCATCGGCCGCTTCCTGCAGGTTCACAATGGTCTCGAACAGCTCCGTCTGCACCAGCGCAATCACCGCCTCGCTGCGCGCGTCCTGGTCGTCGGCAGCGCCCTCGGTCAGCATGCGCGCCGCCTCCGTGCTGGCCTTGATCGCCGCCAGGCGGCGCTCGAACTTCTGGCCATAGCGATGGATCGCCGACTTGCTGATCTGGAATCCCCGCGTCTTCAGCTCGGTTTCCAGCGCCTCATAAGCGGAAAAATTCCCCTTGATCAGGCTGCGGTCGAGCCAGGCGCGGACCTCGTCCGGCAGCGTTCCGATGGCTTCGCGGCGCGGCATCGCGGCTTACCAGTACTTCCCCGGGCGACCGATGCCCGGATCGCAATCGACCGTGTATTCAGCCACGTCGACGCCGTATCGCGTGAGGTCGGCAAACCAGCGCCCTCCCGGCTCCTTGCGCAGCTCAACCAGCTCGCGATCAGCCAGGTAATCCAGCTCGCGGCGCACCTCCAGCGCGCTGGCGTCGGGGAACATGCCCTGCATCGTCGCCAGCACCAGCTCTTCGTAGGCGCCGATCGGGCGCGCGTTGTTCAGCGCCAGCAGGATGTTCCAGCGCATCGTCTCGCGGCGGATTTTATTCGGGTCGATCATGTCGCACGCCTTTCAGTTGCAGATTCTGGAGATGCAGCGCCAGCGCATCGAGCTTTGCCTCGATCACGCTCTGGTTGCGGATGAAGTCCTCGCGCCGCACGTATTCCAGGGGCAGGTCGCCGCGGAACTTCAAAAAATCGCGCTCCAGATTGCGCCAGGCATCCGAGCCCTTCTTCTGATCCTCCATCAGCGCGCGAAACCGGTTATCCCAGTGCACCGTGTTTTGCTCGCGCGCCTGCTCCATGCCGTCGAATCGCGTATCCAGGCGCTTGTCTATCTGCCCAAGCAATAGACGCCCGGCGGTCCAGACCACCGAAACGAACATCGCCAGCAGCAGCACCAGGTGCCATATTTCAAGCCGTACAAAACTCATTTCCGCCCCGTAATCCGATTCATGCGTTCCTGCTTCTCGTAAAAGTCGCGGCACTCATCGCCGCAGAACAACTGCCCCTTCGGCAGCGGCGCAAAACAGCCGGGGTCGAGGCAATAGCCCGTCGCCTTCATCGCCGGCTTCGCCCGCTGCGCCGCCACGCAGGCGTCGCGCTCGGCAGACTCAAGATTCGAGGCCCTGTCCAGCACATCCGGTTCATGTTCCATTTCCATCAGGGGTTGACAGCCTTGTTGATCAACACACCCGCTCCCGCGCCGGCTGCTGCTGCACCAAGCCTTGGCGCAGCCAGCATTGCCCCGGCTGCAGGTAGGGCCAGTGGCGCGATCACGGCAGCCGCTGCCGCCTTGGCGGCGGTGCCGGCCAGCGACTTGGTGGCGCCAGCAGCGATCTCCTGCCCCCGGAATGCCTCCACGCCCCGCTCGGAGAGCGTCACCGTGTAATCGTCGCCGGCCTTGATCAGTGTGGCGTCCAGGCTGGCGTACTGCTTGCCGTTGGTCACCGCCACCTCGCAGCACACGGTGCGGCCGTCGATCAGCATGGGCTTGATGGTGTAGCTGGCGGTGCCGGCCTGTTTGATCGAGGCGCAGCCGGTCAGCGCCAGCAGGATCATGGGGATGAGGAATTTCATGGTTTGTCTCCTGGGGTCGATTGCGTGGCGTGATAAATCCCCATGCCGATCAGCGCCGCCTGAATCGCGCCGATGAAGCTCTGCGCCTCGGCGCGGCCGGTGTAGACCAGAAAGAACCACGCGCCAAACAGCGCAGCGGCGGGGAGGATTTTGTAGACCAGCACCCGCTTCACGGCCGTGCTCCCTTGCGGTACAGCCACGGCGGCGTCGGGTTGGCGTCCGCCCACAATCCGATACCGGACGCGCGCGCCGCCTGCGCGGCTGCGGCGATGGCCGGATCGTGGAGGTACCGGGTATAGGCCCAGGCCAGGCCGTGTTGCACCTGGTACAGGCTGGCGTCGACGCCGGCGCAGCGCACGCGGGCGACGGTGCGGCCGTAGCGGTCGGTTACGCCGGCAGCTACGGTAGCCTCGGCGTTAAAACACAGATCCGACAGCGACTGCTTCGCGCGTTCTCCCCATGCCTGCTTTTTCTCGGGCGCGTCGATTTCGGCCAGTCGAATCTTGCGCGGCATGGTATCGGCCAGCACGGTAAGGGTGTCGCCGTCCGCAACGCCTATCACCTTGCCGGTGAAGGGCTGCGCGGCCTGCGCGGGCAGCGCAACAAGCACCGCCACTACCGCCAACACCCCCACGATGTACCACAGCAGCGCGGCCGCTGCCCATTTTTGCCAGGCTTTCATGCTCTCTCCAAATGCCGCTTCACCAGCCACGGCCCAAGGCGCGGCAGGATATACGGCTCAAAGTATTCCAGGTGCCCGCAGATTTTCGGCAGTCCGGCGTGGTTGACCACGTCGATGTTGCACATCCCCATGCGGATGCCGTCGGCGTTGGTGCAGCCGTCGCGGCCCATCGAGCCCCAGGCGTGGTGCCACAGCAGGCGCGCGAACCACACCACGTGGTCGCAGCGGTTGTAGTACACGTCCGTCCAGGTGGCGCGCTCCATCACCTTGTCGTCGTCCAGCGCCGGCGCGATCAGGCTCACCTTCAGGCAGCGCATGCCGAGCTTGTGCATCGCAATCCACGCCACCGTCGCGCCGTTGCTGTGGCACACCAGGTGATCGTCCGGCCGCACCACCTCGGCCAGACGGCGCGCGATGCCGGGATTGCGGAAACGGGCATCGATCACGCCGACGTAGCCGTATTCGAACACCAGCACCTCGAAGCCCTGGGCCTCGAAATACGGCACCAGCTTGCGCACGTTGCTGGTGCCTTCGCGGGCATGGATGCCGTGCACCAGCACCACGCGGGGCTTGATGGTCATGGGTTCAAGGGCGAGTTCGGCCATCAGCAGGTCACCAGGTATTCGCAGCGCATCTCGATGCCGGCGAGCGCGGCTTCGGCCTTGGCCTTGTTGACGAACAGCTCGACCTGGCTGCGCACCAGCTGGGTGGCGGCGTCCATGTTCTCGGCCAGCGTCACGTCCTTCACGAAGCGCACGTTGACGTGCATGGACACAGTCCAGGGCGGGATCGAGTCGGCGGCGAGCTGGGCAATATCAAGCCGCATACTCGCCCCGCTCGAAAATCGCCCGGTCCATCCGGCGGCGGTTCATCAGCCCGCGGCTGCGCACCTTGCGCTTCACGCCGCCCTTGCCCGTCTTGGTGATGTAGATCCAGCGGTCGAACTCCGCCGCCGCGCCGGCAAAGTCGCCCGCGCGCACCATCTTCAGCAGCGTGGATGTCTCGAAAGCCCGCAGGCCGATGTTGAATGCCAGGCTCACCAGCCCGTCGAACTGGTGCTGGTTGAGCTGGATCTTGAAGGTGGGCGAAATCGCCCGGATATAGAGCTCCGCCGGGTCGCAGTCGCGGTCCAGCAGATCACAGGCCTGCGCCTCGGTGATGGCGTAGAGGGTCTTCTTTTCGTGGGGTCGGATCACATGCCCATAGCCGATCGTCCAGATCCCGGCCGCATCCAGATACGGCACCGCCGCGAATTCCTCGCGGCGCTTGAGATAGTCGATGAGATCAGGGGAGGCACGCATGAGGCCAGTGTGGCCACGCGCGCGCGACACGTCTTTTAGCGGGGATTAAACCGTCATTCCGGCAGCAGGCTGCCCTGCCGCTTCGCGCGCTCGGCCGCGCCCACGCGCTTCACGATCTTGTAGACCTGCTGCACGCTCAGATTATATTCGCGGGCCAGCCAGTCGTAATTGCTGCCGTTGCTGCGCTGCCAGATTTCCAGGTGCTGCTGGCTGATCTCGTAGCCGGTGCCCTTGCAGATATACAGCAGCTGCCCGCCCCAGTGGTTGCGCAGGTGCTCGGCCACCTCGAACCCGATGCGCGCGGCATCGCTGTGCTCGATGCCGATCGCCTGCAGCCGCTCGGCGATCTGTTCGGCCGCGTCCAGCAGGATTTCCGGGTAGTTTTCCCGGTCGATGTTCAACGCGCCAGCCATTTTTTGAGCGCCTCGATCGCCTGCGTCACCTGGTGGCTGTTCAGCCATTCCACCCGCTGCGGCCACTTGTTGCGCGTGAGCCAGCTGCCCAGCGCCGCATCGCTCGGGTCGCGCACCTTGCCCGCCGCGTGCAGGTCTGTCCACAGCGCGCGGACCATGCCCTCCTGGCCGCCTGAAACGGGCTTGGAGGCCTTCGACTTCTTCGGCGGGGCTGGCTTCCATCCCTTGGAGCGAAAGTGCTCCAGGAGCTTCTTCCGGCCCGTCCAGTCGAGATCCTTCGACGACTTCACCCGCGCCACCGCCCACAGGATCGCACGGTAGGTCTCGTCGTCGATCCCGAGCTGGGCGCGCGCGATGTGGATCTGTGCGAGTTCGGCGTTGCGCAGCTGGGTGCCCGAGCGTTTGGCGAAGGTCATGGGGTCACCACTTGATCAGATAGCCGCTGAAGGTGTCGCCGTGGTGCTCGGCAAACCAGGCGAAAAAGGCAGACGCAGACTCGAAGCCGTCGGCCTTGGCCAGCTTATCGATTTCGTCGTCGCTCAGCTCCGCCCATATCTGTTCACCAAGGAAGGTGCGAGGCATCTGCACGGTCTTGCTCCAGATGCTGATGCCGATCGGCTCCACCGACGTGCACACGGCGTCGCGCAGCTTGCGGCAGCCGCACTGGCGCATGCCGGTGTAGAGCATCAGCGGCTCGCCCACGCGTGGCGGGCGGCGCTTGCCGCGCGCGCGAATGGTCTGGCGCTTTTCCAGGTTCTTCACCTGGTCGGCGAACTGGGCTTTGAAGTTGAGTGCTGGCATCGTTGTCTCCGGTAAGCGTCCCGATGCCCCCGGTTGGCAGGGGCATGAGGCCGATCACGCCACGGCGTCTTTCAGCGCCTTGGCGGCGACGAACTTCACCGCCGTCTTGGCCGGGATCTCGATCTCCTCGCCGGTGGACGGGTTGCGGCCGGTGCGGGCGGGCTTGGCCACGGGCTTGAGCTTGCCCAGGCCGTGCAGAATCACTTCGTCGCCCTTGGCCAGCGCGGCCTGCGCGACGTCGCCCTGCACTTTGAGCACGCTGAGGATGTCGGTTTTCTTGACGCCGCACTCGGCGTGGATGGCGTCGATCATGTCTTGCTGGTTCATTTGAGACTCCTATTAGATTGCGTTTGGGTTGAGTGACGATTCCCGGCAGCCTTTCGCGTGGGGAGGCCACGCCGGCGGCTCTTTGCTTTTTCCGTGTCGTCTGGCGGGGTTACATGCCCGACCCCGGCCTGCGGTTACCACAGCGGTTCCTTGATCAATGGTTGAGATTCAAGCGGTCTCGATCTCGAACGGCGCGATCACGAAATCCTCGACGCCCGTCACGATCGTGATGCCCGGCACGCCTTTGACAGCCTCCGGTTCATTGAGGATGGCGTCCTTGTTGACTTCTGATTTAACGCGGATGAATCGGTCCAGCCCCAGCTTCACCAGGAGCAGCAGCACGCCATCCGCGCCGCGCACGCTGACGCTGGGCGGCCGCTGACGCCACTGCACTTCGCCGGTGACGAAACTCGCCGTCTTGACCTTGCCGCCGCGGGTGAGGTCGTGGCGGTTGGCTTCGCACCACACCTGCACGCCGGCCTGCAGCGGCTTGATCTGTTCCTTGATGCCTTCCAGCAGCGGCTGGTAGCGCTCGGTGATCTCGGCGATGGCGTCGTTCATCTCGGCGCTGGCCACGGTGATCTGGCGCTGCAGGTCGCCGATGCGGCGGATATCGGCCGCGCAGTCGTCGATGGTCTGCGGCACGTAGGCCTCGGCCTGGAGTTTGAGACGCTGTTGCCGCTTCAGCGGCTTTACAGCGTCAGCATCCCCCTCGCGGGGATTGAGTCGGTTCGGTTTTGCCACGGTGGTGCGTCCTTTCAGGTGTTGAGATGGATCTGGCCCAGCAGATCGGGCATGGGGATGTTGCGCAGCCGGCTCTCCAGCTGCAGGCTGTGCATGGCGCGGTTGCGGAGAAATTGACAGGTTTCCTCCATTTCCTCCGGCGTTTCGGCGATGTAGTAGCCGTCGCGCGGGTGGCCGCAGACTGCGTGGCCGCTCATGCGCAGGTCGCTCACCAGCTCGCGCACCTGGCGGTCGGTGATGTCCATCTCGGCGGCCAGCGCCTTGACGGCGATGCCGTTGCCGCGCCCCTGGTGGCGGGCCAGCACGGTAAGCAGGTCGTGTGCGGTTTTCACTTGGATCCTCCTACGATGGTTTTGGCCTTCGCCAGGGTGGCGGCGATGGTTTCCGGGCTGGCGCGGGGCTTCTCCGGCTCGGGCTCGGGTTCGGCGGTCGGCCGGGGCGCGTGGCCGCCCACCGGCGTATGTCCGGCGCGTCCCGCTTCGCGCTTGCTCTCCGTCGCCTGCTCGGCCTTGTGGATCTGGCCGATGATGATTTCGAGCAGGTAGCCGTGGGATTTCAGCGGCAGCACCAGGCGGTCGCGGCTGGCCAGGATGCTGTCGATCGCGCCGATCCATACCTCGCGCGGCGCGGCGTAGGCGCGGCCGTTGCGAGTGATGCGGGCGTCCATGATCATCGGGTTGAGTTCACTCAGCAGGCTGGCCACGCGGTCGAGGCTGAGCTGCCGCTTCTCCGGCCGGAACAGCGCCAGGTAGCGCAGCACCGCACCGGCCAAGGGGCCGGACAGCGCCGCCAGCTCGGCCAGCGCCGCGCGCGCGCCGTCGTGGCCAACCAGGCTGTCGAGGCTGTTGACGGAGCCGCAGGCGGGGCAGACGAGTTTCATGCCTGGCCCCGCGTGTTCTCGCGCCAGGCCTCGCCGGGGTCGCGGTAGCAGACCACCTCGCCGGCTTCGCCGACGACACGCAGCTTGGCGTTGGTGAGGTCGGCGAGCCAGGCGGCGCCTTCCTTGACCGCCTGCTGGTCGCGCGCGGCGAATTCCGGACCATTGCGCCAGCCGCCTTTCTGGTTGAAGTCGATCCTCACAGCCGCTCCTTCCACTGGTCGCAGACGGAAAACGCGCTGGTGATGAATCCGCCCTTCTTGCAGCGCACGGGCTCGCGCAGCGGGGCGCTGGGCGAGCCTGACATATCGCGGTGCGCGCACGTGGCGCAGCGCTCGCGCTGGTTGGCGTGCTTCCAGCCCATCGCCTTCTTGGCGTTCTCGATCGTGCTCACAGGCCCCCCAGATGGATGTCTACCTGCTCGATGTGGACATGGACGTTCAGCCGATCGAGGCCGGATGCAGCTTCCATTTCGCACAGGGTTGGCGCGAGGTCGCGCTTGAGGCGGGCGATGATGGCGTCGGCCAGGCGGGTATCCGCGCTGCGCTGGGCTTCGACAGGCTCAGCCAGAACGGCGGGTGCGGCGCTGCCTTTCTCGGCTCGATGGAGCGCGGCTTCGACTCGGCCTTTCTCGCGCTCGGTGAGTTGCGTATCTGCCGCGTAGCCCGGGGGTGGGATGTCGATCACCGGCAGGCTCGGCTTGGCGGCTGGCCTTGCTGCAGAGCGGGCGGGCGCGGGCGCCTTCGCCTTGGGCGGCGCGGCGTCAGGGTCGGCAACGTGCGGCCTGCCAGCCTTGCCGGCCGGCGCGGGTGCCATCACGCCGGCGGCGAGCTTGTAGCGGGCGCGGCCCTCGCCTTCCACCCGCACGATCTTCTCGGCATCCTTGAGCTGGAACAGGGCGTCGGAAACCTGTTTCATTTCGTCGGCCAGCTCGCAGCGCTCGTAGATTTCCGGGCCGGACAGCGGGGCGGTGGCGCGGCCGATGACGTAGAGGACTTCGTCGCGCAGGCTCTTGTGCTGGATCTCGCTCATTGCACGGCCCCCTTCGTCAGCGTGTTGGCGTGGGCCTGGTAGCCGGTGCGCTCGACGAACTTGATCAGTTCCAGCGCGTCGGCCGGGGCGAGCTGCAGCTTGACCGAGCCGGCCTCGATGATGAGGTTGGCGCGGCTGTCGACCAGGTAGGTCGGCTGCTCGACGGGTTCGGTGATGGTGTTCATGCGCGGGTTTCCTCCTCGGTTTCTGTGGGGGCGTACACGCTGGGCGCGGCGCCGTACAGCAGCGCCTCCAGCAGCGCGTGGCAGCGCGCGACCTTGACGGCGGCTTCGGCCTTTTCCGGGATTTCGTCCGGCACGCGGTTCTTGATCCAGTCCAGCAGCGAGATCGCGTCGGCCAGCTCCGCGATCTGCGGCTGGGTGAGGGTGTAGGTTTTCTCGCTCATCACGCGGCCTCCATCGGGATCACCCAGCGGATCTCCACGCCGTAGCGCGTGGCGGCCCAGTGGCTGGCGCCGCCCTGGCGCGCCACCTCCACGCCGTCGAGCGCGTCGCATTCGCGGCTATGGCTCACCAGGATGCGTTTGTTGCGGCTGCGGTCGGCGTCGACGGAGATGATCTTCAGGCCAAGCTTGTCCACCAGCGCGATGGCGGACAGCAGCATGCGCGTCTCGTCGTGGATGCCATCGTTGAGCGGGCTCACCGCGTCGGAAAACCGGCGCGGGCGGAAAACCTTGGGAATCTCCTGCCCTTCGACAGGCGCATGGCGCATTTCGATCAGACCTTTCTCTTTGATCAGCATGGTCATACCCCCCTCGCGAGTTCAGCGGTGATGCGGGTCTCGCCGATCTGCGCGGCGAGGTTCATGGCGCGCACCACCAGGCGGTTCACGGTCAGCGGGTAGACCATGCTGACGGTTTCGCGCGGATTCTTGCCGGGGTGGGACAGGCGGCTGCGGATGCCGTCGCAGGCGTCCGGCGCGAAGATGGCGTCGAAGTCCGCCCCCACGCGCTTGAGCTTCAGCCGCAGGTAGTCCTCCAGCACGTTGTCCAGCGGCATCAGCTCGGCGATCTCGCAGCGCCGGATCACCTCCCGCGCCTGTGGGTTGCGGCGCTCGTCCAGCTTGTCCTTCAGCTCGGTCTGGCCGATCAGGATGATGCCGAGCAGCTTCTTGAAGCCGCTCTCCAGCTCCCAGAACCGCTTCAGGTACTTCAGCGTCTGGATGTTCAGGTCGTGCGCTTCCTCGATGACCAGCACGTGGCTGTTGCCGGCGCGGCTCGATTCGATCAGCACGCGTTCCACCTGGCGCGCCTGCGCCTCCAGGCTGCGCGGCACCTTGGCGCCGGGGTTGAGGTCGTCGATGATCGCGTGGCAGATCGCGCCGGCCGTCAGCACGGCCTTGTCGATCGAGCGCGGCTGGATCGCCACCACCGGCAGCTGCTCACGCTGGATGCGGTCGAGCATGTCGCGGCGCAGCGTGGTCTTGCCGCTGCCCGATTCGCCCGCCACCGCGACGAAGCCGCCGTGGCGCGCGGTGGCGAACAGCACCTCGCGTATATAGCGCTGGTCGGCGCTGAGGAACACGTCTTCGGGGCCCTGCACGTCGTCGGTGAAGGGGTCGCGGAACAGGCTGAACAGTTTTTTGGCTTGGGTTGTGAGCATCTCGGTTTCCACTGGGTCGATTTCGGGGATGGGCTGGCGGCTGTGCTGCCCGGTGTGGCAGCCCTTGGGGTGGTGCGCGTGGTGGGTGTCTTCGGGATCGAGCTCGAACGCCGCCTCGACCAGCGTTTCCGGCACGCCCAGGGCGCGCAGGAATTCCTCGGTCTGGCTCACGATCAGCTGCTTTGGCGTGAAGGCCGGCCACACGTTGTTGTTCATGATGGCGGCGGCGGCGGTCAGCGACAGCGGCTTGCCTGTCACGTAGCCGCCGGTCTGGGTGATCGCGGCAGCGTAGGCGCGCTGCTCGACGCCGTAATCCATGAGGATTCCCTTCAGCTTCAGCGGCATGTGCGGCTCCAGGTCAACCTTGCAGGCGAGTCTCGGCATGACGGCCTCCGCTGCAAGATGGGTTGATGTACAATTTCACGGTCGTTTCTCCTTTCAGGTTGCGACAAAAAAGCCCAGGCACGGGCAGCTTCAAATCGGCGTCCGGCTGCAACCGGGCGCCACCTCCTTAAACCAGTCTCATCCCGCCAGACGCCGCCACCGGCGCGGCCTCTTCGCCCTGCAGCCGGGCCAGCATCGTTTCCAGCTCCGTCTCCGGCACCCCGTCCGGCCAGGTCGCGCGCACCAGCGCGTTTTCTTCCGGCAAGAGCCCGCGGCCGAGGCGGCCCACCGCCCAGCGCGTGGCTTCCACGAACGACAGCGGCTTGGTTTCGATCTGCACCGGACTGGGCACGTTGAGCTGGGTGCCGCGCTTGGGCAGGTAGGTCGGCAGCACGGCATCGGTCACCGGCTTGTAGGGGTCGAGCTCGCCGCCGAATGCAAGGGTGCGGCCCTTGCGCTTGGCCTCGGCCTCGCCCTGGGTGTCGGCATCCATCGCCAGCCGTTCGTTGCCCTTGGCGTTGATCTGCGCCTGGGTGTCGGCGCGGCTGCGGTAGCCTTCGCCGATCACCGGCGCGTCGATCGGGAAGCCGTATTCGTTGCGCAGCACCGGCTCGGCCACGTGGTAGGTCTCGCGGCCTTCGGCGTTCACGGTCACGATCTGCACGGTGTCGGGCCGCCACGGGTTGCGCACGAAGCTGAGCGTGTCGCCTACGATCACGCCCGGCACGCCGGACACGTCGTAGTCCACGTTGTTGAACGGGATGGTGAGGCGGCTGCTCACCTTGCGGGTCTGCGCAGCGCTGTTGGCCAGCTCGCGGCACACCTCCACCGGCGGCGCCTTGCGCAGCTGCTCCTGGGCGATTTCCATCCACACGGCATAGCGGCTGCGGCCGGTGCGGCTGTGGATTGCCTGGCCGTTGAACACCTGCATCCAGCGCCAGGCCTGCGCGTTGAGCGCGTCCAGCGTTTCGACTGCGGCGAACTTCAGCCCGGATTCGAAGTTGCGCTCCACGATGTCGTGGGTCTTTTCCACCTGGCCCTTGCCGCGCGCGTTGCCCACCGAGTTGACGATCAGCTCGATGGAAAGCGCGCGCGCCAGGTTCTTGAACACCGCGCCGGTGTTGGCGCTGCCGGGGTCCATCATCACTGTCCAGGGCACGCCGTGCATCACGCCGTTGCCGGCCTGGATCGCGTTGATGAAGCAATGGGTGAGGTTGTGGCCGCTTTCCGCGCCCAGCACGTATTCCAGGTAAAACGCCCCGCTGGTGTGGTCGCTGAACACGTAGCGCCACACGCGGTCGTGCTCGATCTTCGCCACGTTGCGCGGCTTGTTCTTGTAGAACACCTCGGCGTCCATCACCTGCAGGCCGCGGTTGGCATCGGCCTCGCGGCGCAGGTAATACAGCACGCACAGGCTGGCATCCAGCGCCCACACGTGGTTGGGGTGCAGGCTGGCCAGCTCGGTTACCGGAGCCGGCTGCAACAGCTGGTCGGGGTGCAGCTTGTATTGCCGCAGCGCGCGCGCCATCGTGCTGGGGCTGGTGCGCACCAGCTCGCCGGTGGATTCGTCCAGCGTGCCGGCGGCGATGCGGCCGTTGGCGATCAGGATCTCCATCGCCTGCTGGATGCTCATCAGCCGCTTGTTGTTGCGCCGCATCGATTCCATCAGCACCGTCGACACCAACTGCGCATCCGCCCGGCTCACCGTGATCTGGCCGGCGTCGGCGCGCTGCTTGCGGCCGCTGGAAACGCCGAACTGGGCGAGCTTGCGGTACAGCGTCGCGTAGCTCACGCCGATCTGCTCAGCCATCCGGCTGAGGTAATCGGTCTTGGCCCCGTGGGGCAGCGTGCGCAGTTCCTGTGTGATTTCCATCAGTCGCTCCATGACGATCGCCGACATGCCTGCTCCCTTGTTTCGTTATTTGCCTGCGGCTTGCATCCGGGCGTTGAAGTCCGCAATCTGCGGCCCCAGCGCTTCCTTCACGATCTCTTCAGTCGGTCGCGTGTCCTTGATCCAGTCCGGCACCGGGTCGGCGTCCGGCTTGGCCTTCACGTTGAATTCGCCGCGGACGGTCAGCAACGCGCCCTCGATCTGCGCCAGGCAGCCGGACATGAAGTTTTCGTGGGTGCAGTTGTTGGCATCGGCGTGGTCGGCCAGCGCCTGGAAGCCCGCGCGCAGGTTGCCCAGGATCTCGGCCTCGGCGGCAAAGGCGAACTGGCCCACCTCGTCGCGCAGCTGCTGGCCCACCTCGTCCGGCGTCATCTTCTCGATGCGGCGCTTGAGCTTGTGGTTGGCCTCTTCCAGCGTGGTGATCTTGGCTTCCTTCGACTTCACCACCTGGTCGCGCGCCTCGGCGGTTTCCTCGGCTTCCTTGGCCTGCGCCGTCAACGCGGCCTTCTCGCTGGCGTGGCGCGCGGCCATTTCCTGCAGCAGGTCGATCACCTGGTCGCGGTCTTCGGTAGCGATCGCCTGCTTGATGATTTCCTGATCGCCGGCGGGCAGGGCCTTGATGGAGCGATAGTCATCGCGCTTGAACCCAAGCTTCTCGGCGCGCTCGTACAGCTCCGCGCCGACCAGGTGGTAGTTGTCCGAAAGTTCCTTAACGGTACGGTAGGCCGACCCGAAATAGAGTTTGCAGAACTCGTCCAAATCTGCGCAACGGCGCAGATTTCCGGACTCGTCTCTAAACTGAACTGCGCGATAAGCCTTGTTTTTACTGAGTTTGTCGAACTCTTCAACTACAACTCTGTCTGCGCACGCGCGCAGAAAAAGCGCGGAGTTGACGCCGCCAACCCTTTGCCCTGCTTCGAACACCATATTGCGTTCGATGTCTTGCGCCTGCTGATCTTCGGCCACCGTCAGCGCATGCGCTTCGGCGACCGCGCTCGGGTCTGGCAAGGTGGGGGCAGGTTTGTGTGGGGCGCGTGGCATTGATTTCTCCTTGATTGTTAGGGTTGCGGAACAAGCGGAATGAGGTCGGCTATGGTGAGGAGATCGAGTCCTCCCCTGCTGAACCACCCCGCTTCCGCCATTGCCGCGATAACGCGGTCATCGCTCCAGCTGGGTGTGATCTGTGTTTTTGCGTAGACGAAGAAATTTCCCATGTCGGCGAGCGCATGCGCATGAAACTCGCTGATCGGGAGGTCATTCAACGCGGCGTTTCCGACCTTCAGTTTTTTCTGAAACAACATCACGCCGACATGGACGATCATCTCTTGCAGCAGGGTTGCCATCAGAGTTCCCTCCCGTAGCGCTGGCGGGCTTCATCCAGCCGCGCCTGGGCCTTTTCGAAATGGCGCATCACCGCGAATGCGCCCTGCACCGGGCGGGTGCTGAGACGCCAGCGCTCCGAGTCGGGCAGCTGCTCGGCATAGCCGGCCAGCTTCAGGTTCTGTAAATCGCGGAAGATGTTGTTCTTCTGGTTGGCTACGGTCTTGCCCACACGCTGCGCCCAGGCGGCGGCGATCTCGGTCATGGAGAGGCCATCGATCTCATGCCCGTACAGCGCTGATTGCACGAACAGCAGCCGCTGTTGCGCATCGCAGGCATAGCCTTCGTCCTTGCCGTTGTGCTTGCTCATTGGCCCAGCTCCAGCTCGGGCTGGCTGTGCGCCAGCACGTTGGCGCGGTGCCAGGCGGTGGCCTCCATGTGCTGGGTCAGCGCGGCCAGGGTGGCGTCGCCGCTGGACTTGCCGGCGTAGAAATCGGCCAGCAGCGACATCGCGCCGGAAAACGACTGGTGCATCCGCAGCAGGTCGTCGTCGCCCAGGTCGCGCCCGCTGGGGATGGCCACGGTCAGCTGCCCGTGGCTGTGCGCCAGGTGGTCGCTCACGAAGTGCGCGCCGCAGATGTGTTCGTAGGCCGGGATCAGCGCGGCGTGCATCTGGCCGTTGGACAGCCACTTGTAGAGCAGGTCGGCCGACACGCCCATGCGGTCGGCGATGCGCTCGACGGAGAGGTTGTGGCGGTCCTTCGCAAAGTCCTTGCACAGCCGCATCGCATCCACCGTGGAGCGGGGTACAACGCGTTTCCAATTTCGGGCCATCTTCGGAAATTCCTTTTCAGCAGCGGTTCTGAACAAAAACGTAGTTGGAACAGGTGACACGCTGTTTCATTGAGTAAAATGGGTTCATGGCTCAGGCGTCCCGGGCGACGATGGCGGGATGGGCGCCATTGACGGCATCGTAGGCGTCCATCTGATCCATCATCTGCGCGGCGCGCAGCAGGCGGGCCAGGGTGTAGAGGCGGCGCGGCGTGCCGGTGTAGCGCAGCTCGTCGGCGACCAGCCCGCGCGGCGCGGGGTGGATTGAGGCCAGAAATACGGCGGTGCGGGCGTGGGGGTGGTTGATGGATACGTGGGTCGTGTTCATGGTTGGCTCCGTGTGGGTGGGTTGATCAGGCGGCCTGGCGGTCGAGGGCATGGGCGACGTCGTTGACGATCTCGCCTTCCTTCAGGCCGAGAGCGACGGCGATCTTGTGGGACTGGCCGCGATCGCCTTTCTTGCGGCCGGAAAGAACCTCAAACACGAGGTTGGTGCTGTAGCCGTTGGCGGTCGCCCACTGGGCGATCGAGATGCCTTTGTGCTTGAAGGTGGCTTTGACTTCTTCTGGGGTGCGGAGCATGGCGCCTCCTGTTTTGGTGGTTGTTAGGCGGTTAATGGTGGTGGCTTGTGGTGTCATAGTGACCCCAGAATAGTGTCGTTATGACACCCTGTCAAGGGGGTATGGAGCGTGCATGAAGAAAAATTTCGCCGGGAATCGATAGAGGGTGTCGAAGCCGTTCTTGAACGCATGTGGGAAGCCGTTGGAAAGCCGCTGTGTGGGTACGCGTTGGCATTCGATGTTTCCGAGAACGACATAAAGAACTGGCGGCGTCGCGGGCGGGTGGCACGCGGCTATTTGGAGGGTTTTGCTTCTGAGCATGGTGTTTCGCTCGACTGGCTGCTGCACGGCGACGCCGCGCCGCGGCTGGCGCCAGCCTCCGGCACAGGCGAACAGCTCAACGAAGATGAAGCGAAGTTGCTGGAAACCTATCGGCGCATCAGCCCGGAGGCGCGCGTTGCCCTGCGGAATCTGCTCAAGGTCATCGCGACGGAAGGCCAAGCCGAGGTCCAACAGAAGAAACCCAAGCCGCGACAGCCTCGTCATGCCGGCGCAGTGGAACCGGTGTCGCGGCGCAGTGCCCCCCCAGCCAAAAAGCCCGGCCGCGCTCGGGGGCCGGGTGGTGATGCGTAATGAAACCGCCCTTTACCCTCATTCATGCACACCCGCCGGACGACGTGGTGGAAGCCCTGGAATACCTGCTCACGGAGGCACGGTCAGGACGCCTGATCGGGCTGGCCTACGGTGCGATGTTTCGCCGCCGGCACTACATCGTCGAGACTGCCGGAGAGGCGCACCGCAACCCGCTGTTCGCGCTCGGTGTGATCGATATCCTGGAAGACGAGCTGCGTGCGAGGGTGCGCGGCAACAAGGCTGCGTAGGAGTGAATGATGGCTAGATCGGGTGACGACAAGGCGCTGTGGGGTTTGCTCGGGCTGCTACCGTGGTGGGGGTGGGTCGGCGGCGCGGCGGTGGTGTGGCTCTACTCGGTTGGCGGCTGGCTGCTGCTGGGTGGCCTGGTCGTTGTTGGCGTACTCGGCCTGGCCGTGCAATCCATGTTGGCGGCTCAGCACCAGGACGCGCAAGAGCTGATCCGGCGCATGGCGAGGGAGCAGTTGCAACCGAACGAGGCGCGCCGACTAAACATGCGGTTGATGCGGAGCGATTCACGGCTGGCCGAGGTCGTGCGGTCCGTGCAGATCATGCGAAACTCGGTAGACATCGCGGCCAAATCAAAAAAACGTGAGATCGTCGAATCGCGGCTGGGAAGCGTGCTTTCGCTACGCGGCGATATTCGGCGCAACTACCAGGGCGTGTGCGACGAAGAAACGGACAAGGTGCTGGATTGGCTGGCTGACGATGAGGTGCGCTCGGCGTGGACCGCCTACTTCCTGAACGCGGCGCGGCAGGCTCGCGACAAGGCTATGACCTTGAAGACTGAAAAGAGCCGGACGAAATACGAAGAGGCGGCGCGTTCATTTTTGGATGAGGCTATGGCTCACCCGATGACGAAGAAAGCTCAGATCGAGGCTTTGCTTAAAAACATCGCCTGAGCGTTTTTTATTGGCGCATACGCCCCGAACTACCCCCGCGCAAAATAAATCGGTTTGGGTGCGGTTTGTGGGCTCAAACTGGGCTGTCCGATTCGACTCCCGCGTGACATAACACGCCCGCCGTCCGGCGCGTGCTTTTTCCCCTTCGTAAAAAGTTAACCCGGATTAAAAGACCGGCCCGGCCCTCGCCCCTATCGTGGCGCCATGCCTGTCGCCTACGCCGCCCTTTCCATCGCCTTGCCGTCCGCCGCCGGACGCGAGATCCAGCTGACGCCAGCCGGCGTGTTCCGTTCACGCGACGGCCGCCCGGCCGGGATCGACGGCTGGAAGCTCGACGCGTCCACGGCGCTGAAGGTGGCGGCGCTGGCCGCCGCCCGCAAGACGCCTTTCGTGATCGACTACGAACACCAGACCCTGGCCACCGAGAAGAACGGCCAGCCCGCGCCCGCCGCGGGCTGGTTCAAGAATCTGGAATGGCGCGAGGGCGCCGGCCTTTACGCCACCGATGTGGAGTGGACGGCGAAGGCGCGCGCGCACATCGAGGCGGGCGAATACAAGTACGTCAGCCCGGTGTTCGGCTACAACCCCAAAACCGGCGACGTGCTGCAGATGCAGATGGCGGCGCTGACCAACACTCCCGCGCTCGACGGCATGGATGCCGTGGCGGCGCTGGCGACCGAGTTTTTCAACCGCGCGGACGACGCGCACCCCCCAAAGGACCCGAACATGAAAGCACTCGCCGTATTGCTCGGTCTGGCCGCAGACGCGAGCGAGGCGGACATCAACGCCGCCATCGTCGCGCTCAAGGCCAAGACCGCCGAGCAGGAAACCAAAATCGCCGCGCTGACCACCGAAACCGCCGCGCTCAAGACCCAGCAGCCCGACCCCGCCAAGTTCGTGCCGGTGGAAACCGTCGCCGCGCTGCAGGGCCAGGTGGCCGCGCTCACCACGCGCCTGAACGACACCGAACTGGAAGACGTGGTCCAGGCCGCGCTCTCCAGCGGCAAGCTGCTGCCGGCGATGGAGGCCTGGGCGCGCGACCTGGGCAAGTCCAACCTGGCCGCGCTGAAGACCTACATCGACAAAAACCCGGCGATCGCTGCGCTCAACGGCAACCAGACGGGCGGCCGCGAGCCTGGCGAAACGGGCGACACGCTCTCTGCCGACGCGCTGAAAATCACCCGGATGATGGGCAACGATCCCACCGTCATCCTCAAGACCATGAAAGGGGAATGACATGCCGCTCACCGCTGACCGCAACACCCAAATGAAGGACGGCGAGCTGATCTCCGTCCCTGTGGCCGCCAACGCCAAGATCTACGCCGGCGCCATCACCGTGGCCAATGCAACCGGCTACGCCGCCCCCGGCGCCGCCGCCCTCGACCTGACCTATTTGGGCCGCGCCGAGGAGGCGGTGGACAACACCGGCGGCGCTGACGGCGCCAAGACTGTTCTGGTGCGCCGTGGCAAGGCCTTCAAGTTCAAGAACTCTGGCGCCGACGCGGTGACTCAGGCCGAACTGGGCGAGCCCTGCTACATCGCGGACGACGAGACCGTGGCCAGGACCAGCGCCGGCGCCCGCTCGGTCGCCGGCGTCGTGGTCGCGGTGGATGCCGACGGTGTCTGGGTGGCTGGTGCACCCAAGTTCGCCCTGAGCGTCGCCGCCGCGCTCGACTACGCCGCGATCGCCGCGGCCGCCAGCGCAGACCTCACCATCGCCGTGCCCGGCGCGGCCGTTGGCGACTCGGTATCCCTGGGCCTGCCCAGCGCGCCAGCCGCCGGGCTGATTTTCCAGGCGTTCGTTTCCGCCGCGAACGTGGTGACCGTGCGTGCCACGAACATCACCGCTGCGGCGGTCGATGCGGCCTCCGCCAGCTACCGCGTGACCGTGCTCAAGGCCTGACCCATCCATAGGAGCCCAAAATGATCATCAACAAAGCCAACCTCTCGATCATCTTCGTCAACCTGAAGACGATCTTCAACAACGCGTTCGAGGCTGCGCCCAGCCAGTGGGCGCAGACCGCGATGCTGGTGCCGTCCGGCTCCAGCCAGAACGACTACAACTGGCTGTCGGCGTTTCCGCGCATGCGCAAGTGGATCGGCGAGAAGGCCGTCAAGTCGCTGGAGGCGTTCAAATACAGCATCGTCAACGACGACTGGGAAGCCACGGTCGAAGTCAACCGCAACCACATCGACGACGACCAGCTGGGCATCTATGCGCCGCAGGCGCAGATGGCCGGCTTCTCGGCCCGTCAGTTGCCGGACGAGATCGTGTCGGACCTGAAGAACAACGCGTTCGCCAGCCTGTGCTACGACGGCCAGTTTTTCTACGACACCGATCACCCGGTGGCCGGTGCCAGCGTCAGCAACAAGCTCGCGGTTGCGCTGTCGGCGGCCACCCCGGCCGCCGCGCTCGCCAGCTATGGCGCTGCGCGCACCGCGATCATGAACTTCAAGGACGACGAGGGCCGCCCGCTGGCGCTGATTCCGAACGTGCTGGAAGTGCCGCCTGCGCTGGAGTCGGTGGCGCTGACGCTGATCAACTCGGACAAGCTGAACGACAACTCGCCCAACCCCTACAAGGACACCGCGACTGTCCTGGTCAACCCCCGCCTCACCAGCTCCACCGCGTGGTTCCTGCACGTCACCAACATGCCGGTCAAGCCCTTCATCTACCAGGAGCGCAAGGCCCCGGTATTCGTCGAGCAGACCGACCCGCAGGCGGACGACGTGTTCAACCGCAAGCTGTTCAAGTTCGGCGCGGAAGCGCGCGCCGCCGGCGGCTACGCCTTCTGGCAGATGAGCGTGGGCAGCACCGGCGCCTGATCGCAGTAGCAGGTTGATTCATGGCGGCTGGCAACCCCAGCCGCCATCGGTAAACCGGCTACCGCTTCCAACCCAAAGCGGCCTTCAACCCTGGAGAACGACATGGCTAAGTCCAATAGCAGCGCCCCGTCCAAGAAAGCCACCGATACCACCCCGGCAGCAGCGGCTTCGCCCGGCACGGAGAACGCATCCGTGCCGGGTGCGGATGCTGAAGGCGCGACGTTGTCGACCAAGGGCAAGCCCGATCCCGTCATCGGCCTGCGCATCGCCGCCGCCCGCGAAGGCTTCCGCCGCGCCGGCCGCGCCTGGAGCAAAACCCCCATCGACGTGCCGCTGGCCGACCTGAGCGACGACCAGGTGGCGATGCTGCGCGCCGAGTCCATGCTCACGGTCGAGGAAGTGGTCCTGCCGTGACCTACGCCACCCAGGCCGATCTCGAATCCCGCTACGGCGCCGAGGAGGTGCTGCAGCTGGCCGACCGCGACGGCGACGGCGTGATCGACGCCGGCGTGATCGATCAGGCGCTGCGGGACGCCGACGCCGAGATCGACGGCTACCTGGGCAGCCGCTACCAGCTGCCGCTGGCCACCGCGCCGCAGATCATCAACGTGTACGCCTGCGACATCGCGCGCTACCGGCTGTATGCCAGCGCCGCCACCGAGGAGGTGCGCAACCGCTACCAGGATGCGCTCAAATTCCTGCGGTTGGCGGCGGAGGGCAAGGTGATGATCGGCCCGTCCGCGAACGGCGCGGCGCCGCTTTCCGCCGGCAGCGCGGAAATGCAATCCGGCGGCCGCGTGTTCGGCCGGGAGGGTTTTTGATGGCCGCGATCGCCGCGGTCGAATCCGCCATCCTCGCCCAGGTGAACGCCACCCTGGGCGCCGCCGTCAAAATCACCGAATCGCTCGGCGGCTCCTGGACGCTGGACGCGCTCAAAAAGGCGATCCAGAACGCGCCCGGCGTGTATGTCGCGTTCCTCGGCGCGCGCGGCGTGCCCGGGCGCGACGGCTACGTCGACGGAAATTTCATGGTCTACGCGGTAACGCGAGGGCCGGTCGAACCGCTGCGCCGCCAGGGCACGCCGCGCGTGATCGGCGCGTACGACATCGTCGAGCGCCTGGTGCCGGTCCTGGCCGGCCTGCAGGTGGCCGGGACCGGCACGCTCGATGCGACGAGCGTGGACAACCTGTTCAAGGAAGCCACGTGGGAGCTGGGCGGCACGGTCTACGGCATCGCCCTGACGCTGCCCAACATGCCCCTGACGTACCAGGCCGACCTCGCCGGCCTGGCGCCGTTCCTGCTGTTCCATGCCGAGCATTCCCTGGTGGCGGGCGTGGATGAGCCGGCCGCGATCGACGACGTTCAACTGCCCCAATGAGAGGTCAAATCATGAGTAACCAGATCCACGCCAAGCCCGCCCTCGATGCCGACGGCAACCCGTTGCGGATCCGTCTGCCCGACCGGCCGATGGAATTCCTGCCGCCCGAAGGCGCGCTGGTCGAGAAAAACACCTTCTGGCTGCGCCGCCTGCGCGACGGTTCCGTCGTCGAGGCCAAGCCCGTCAAAACCAAATCCAACTGAGGATTAAGCCATGCCGCTGCCATTCAACGATATGCCCGCCAATCTGCGGATTCCGGGCGTCTACATCGAGTTCGACAACTCCCTCGCCGCGCAGGCCGCGCAGGAATTCAAGGTCATGGTCGTCGGCCAGCGCCTGGCCGCCGGCACCGTGGCCCAGGGCGTGCCCACCCGCGTGACCAACGAGGCGCAGGCCGACAAGTTCTTCGGCCGCGGCTCCATGCTGGCCGAAATGCTGCGCGCCATGAAGGCGAAGGACCGCTTCATGGAAACCTGGGCCGTCGCGCTGGACGACAACGCCGCCGGCGTCGCCGCCCTGGGCTCGATCACCTTCGGCGGCGCGCCCACCGTGGCCGGCACGCTCAACGTCTACATCGCCGGCAAGCGCGTGCAGACCGCCATTTCCGCCAGCCAGGCCAGCACCGCCATCGCCACCGCGTTCGCCGCCGCGGTCAACGCCGACACCAGCCTGCCCGTCACCGCGGCCGTCGACGGCACGAATACCAGCAAGGTCAACCTCACCGCGCGCCACAAGGGCGAATCGGGCAACGGCATCGACATCCGCCTCAACTACTACGGCGAGGCCACGCCCAATGGCATGACGGTGGCCATCGTCGCCATGAGCGGCGGCACCGGCAACCCGGATGTGGCCAACGCCATCGCCGCTTTCGGCGACGAGTGGTGGAACTGGATCGTGATGCCCTACACCGACACCGCCAACATGGTGGCGCTGGAAGCCGAGCTCACCCTGCGCTGGGGCCCCACGCGCCAGAAGGGGGCGCGCGCGTTCTGCGCCTATCGCGGCGCGCACGCGGCCACCGGCACGTTCGGCTCCGGCCGCAACAGCCCGCACGTCAGCTGCATGGGCACCAACATCGTTCCGCAGCCGCCCTACATCTGGGCCGCGGTCAACGCCATCGCCGCGGCCAATCCGCTGGCGCTGGATCCGGCGCGTCCGCTCAACACCATCGAGCTCACCGGCCTCATGCCGCCGGCGGTGGCCGACCGCTGGGACGACGACGAGCGCAACCTGCTGCTGTGGGACGGCATCTCGACCTACAAGACGACCAGCGACGGCCGCTGCCTGATCGAGCTGCAGATCACCATGTACCAGCTCAACGCCTCGGGCCTGTCGGACGTCAGCTACCTGTTCATCAACCGCCCCGAGACGCTGGAGCGCATCCGCTTCGAGCAGCGCGCGCGGGTGGCGGCCCGATTCCCGCGCCACAAGCTGTCGGCGGACGCCAACGCGCGCTTCGGCGCCGGCCAGCCCATCGTCACCGACACCGTGATCAAGGCCGAGCTGCTCTCGCTCTACCAGCAGTTCATCGGCAATGGCTGGTGCGACGACCTGGAGGGCTACAAGGCCAGCCTGATCACCGAGATCGACACCGCCAACGGCCGCATCAACTGGAAAGACGAACCGCGCCTGATCGGCCCGGCCAACGTCTTCGCCGGCCTCGCCCAGTTCCGCATCTGAGGAGTAAACCATGAGTGATCGAATCACCGGCCGCGCCACCATCTACATCGACGGCAAGCGCATCGCCACCGAGAACAAGGCCAAGCTCATGCCCGGCGGCTTCAACCGCAAGGAAGAGCGGCACGGCGGCAAGACCTACTTCGCCGAGGAGGAAGTGGCGCCCGGCGTGGAGTGCACCGTGCTGCACACCGCCGATGCCGACATCGTGGCGCTCTCCGCCATCGTCGGCGCCACGGTCATCTTCGAGGCCGACACCGGGCAGAAGTACGTGCTGCGCGGCGGCTTCGTCACCGGCCCGGCCGAGCTCGACGGCGACCGCGTCCAGCTCAAGTTCGCCGCCGATTCCTGCGACCGGATGTGATCATGGCCGCCGTCAACCTGACCCTGACCCACGGCCTGCTCATCGGCGGCGACACGCTCACGGACGTGGTGCTGCGCGAGCCCACCGCCGGCGACATCATCGAGGCGCAGGAAGAATCCGAGAAACTGGTCTACGCGGTCGAGGGCGACGGCAGCCGCATCGTGCCCACCCTGGTGGCCAGCCCCACGATGGTGGGCGTGCACGTGCTGCGCCGCCAGATCGTGAAAATCGGCAACCTCTCCGGCCCGCTGGAACTGGACATGATCAAGCGCCTGCACCCGGAGGACTTCGGCCAGCTGCAGGCCAGGGCCGACGAGCTGGACGCCGCCATGTCCGCCGAGATCGCGTCCCGCGAGGTGGCGCAGCGGGGGCGAGATGATGGCGACGGCGGCGGCGCTGGATAGCGTCGCGCCCGCCCTGCTGCTGCGGGGCTTTCGCCTCGATGACATACGGCAGCAGTCGCTCAGGCGGCTGCTGCGCACACTGGACCACATGAAGCCCGCCCAATGAGCGAACTACGCACCGGAATCGTCCTGACGCTATCGGGCAACCTGGAAGCCCGCGCCAAGCGGTACAGCCAGTCGCTCGACGGATTCAGCCGCCGCGGCCAGCGCAGCATGGCCGTGCTGCGCCGCTCGATGGACGTCATGGGCACCGGCCTCGACCGCCTGGGCAACCGCTATACCGCGCTGCTCTCCGGCGCGGCCGGCGTGGGCGCGGCCAAGATGGTGATGGATCTGGAAATGCGCTTTACCCGCCTGGGCATCCAGGCCAATGCGTCGGCCGATGAGGTGAACCGTCTCAAGAAGGAAATCTACGAGGCTGCGCAGGCGCCGGACATCCGCGTCGATCCGGGCGAGATCACTTCCGCCATCGAGGGGATTATCGAAAAGACCGGTGATCTCAAGTTTGCGAAAGACAACATACGCAACATTGGCCTGGCCATCCAGGCCACCGGCGCGGCTGGCCAGGACATTGGCGAAATCCTCGCCGAGTTCCAGAAGATGGATATCAAGAGCCCGGACAAGGTACTGGAAGCGCTGGACGTGCTGAACGTGCAGGGCAAGGAAGGCGCGTTCACCCTGCAAAACCTTGCCGCCCTAGGGCCGCGTGTGATCACCGCTTATACCGCAACCGGGCGCAGCGGCGCCCAGGCGCTGCGCGAAATGGGCGCAGCGTTGCAGGTGATCCGGATGGGCACCGGTTCAAGCGAAATGGCGGCAACCGCGTTTGAAGCGACACTGCGCACGCTTACCGACCCGCAAAAGATCAAAGACCTTGAACGGCTCGCCGGCATCAATGTCTTCGACCCGGAGAAGCTCAAGGCTGGCCAGCGTGTGCTGCGCCCGATCAACGAATTGATGGTGGACATCATTCAGAAAACCAAGGGCGACAAGGTCAAGCTGGGCGCGATCTTCGACGCCGAGGCAGTGCGGGCATTCAACCAGGCCGCCGGCGAGTTCCAACGCACCGGCCGGATCGACAGTCTGGAGAAGTTCATGGCCGTGCATGCTGACGGCACCGCTACCATGCAGGACTCTGGCCGCGCCGCTAAAACCGCGAGCGCCGCGCTGACCAATCTGTACACGGCCTGGAAGAAGTTCGCAGACTCTGAACTGACAGGCCCCATCCAGTCCCTGGCCGACAAATTGAACAGCCTGGAACCCGGCACCGTCGATCGCTGGATGAAGGTGGCCAAGTGGGTAGCCATCATCGGCGGCGGCGCGATCCTTGCGCGCAAGGTAGGCAATGTCATCGGCGGATTGCGTGGCGGCCCTGCAGGCGCGGCCGGTGCTGCAGCGGGACTCGCCGGCATGCCGCTGCCCTTGCCGGTCTACGTGGTCAACAAGCATATGAGCCTGACGCCTGACGCCTGGGGCGGCGGCCCTGGTGGCGGCAAGGGAGGCGCGGCTGGAAAGGGGCTTTTAGGCCGCGCGGGCGGACTGTTGAAAGCGGGCGCCTCTGTCGCCGCGCCGCTCGCGGCCGCGGGGGCCGTCGGCTACGGTGTCGGCACGGTCATCAACAAAACACTGATCGAGGGCACCAAGGCGTCCGATGTGATCGGCCGCAGCGTGGCTCAGGTGCTCGCCGTGTTCGGCAACCAGGACGCGAAGGATGCGCTGGCCGCGGAACGCGCCGCCCAGAGCATGGGCCAGGCGGCCGAGAAAATGTCGAACGCCAAAGCCAGGGTGGAGATCGAGATCAAGGGCCAACCCGCCACGGTGCGCTCGATGCGATCGAGCAACCTGGACATGGACGTGTCGTCTGGCCTGACGATGAATGGAGGCTAGCGCAGATGCAGATCAGGAACCCGTCCGCGCTCAAGCTTGAGCAGCTTCACGAAGCTGCGATCGTTCTCGCTCTTCACGGCGTGGATGATGGTCATGTTGATGTTCCGGTAGTAGACCATTTCCCAGTGCAGCGGAGCCTTCATGGCGCGCATGTCGTCCTCGGCGCTGTTGCTGTTGCCGCCGGTGGAAAGCAGCAGAAAATCGTATTGCCCCGCCGCACCGATGTTCTTCTTGCGCTTGGCGTCGGCGAACTCCCGATAACCGTAGACCCGGTCGTAATCCAGGCCGACCGAGCTGGCGAGCCGCTGGTAGTGGTCGAGCCTGTCGCTGTCCAGGCTGATCTTGACCTTGGTAAACGGGTAATTGTTGACCGCGAGATCGACCGGAGCGGCCGCACTTCCGGCAGTGATCAGCACGGCGAAGAGCAGAGCGATGAATCGCATGTTTTCCCCTCCCTCAAAAACCTAGAAATTAGCACATGACCTGGCGCGACCGCATCCTCTCCAACTCCGTCGACGGCCAGTCTTTGCTGGGCAGCTTCCGCGGCGCGCGCTTCATCGTGCCGGAAACCGACCTGGAGTTCGGCCGCCGCAAGCAGGTGCACGAATACCCCAGGCGCGACACGCCCTATGTCGAGGATATCGGTAAAAAAGCGCGCCGCTTTAGCGTGCAGGTGTTCGTCGACGGCAGCCTCGCGGCCGACGGCGACTACATGCCGGCGCGCGATGCGCTGATCGCGGCCATCGAGGAGGCCGGCCCCGGCACGCTGGTGCATCCGTGGTTCGGCTCGATGCGGGTGGATGTGGTGGAGTCCAGCGTGCGCGAGTCCACCCGCGAGGGCGGCCGCGCCGCTTTCCAGCTCGCGTTCGTCGAGGCGGGCGAAGCGATTTTTCCGACGGCGACGGTGCAGACGGCGAGCCGGGTGGAGGCCGCGGCCGACGTCGCCCTGGAGACCGTCCAGGCAGAATTCGCGCAGGCCTGGGACGTGGACAATCTGCCCGGATTCAGCCTGGTCGAACTGGCGGCGGAGATCGAGCGCACCCTGGCCGACGTCGAGCGCTGGGTGACCGGCGCGGTGGATTCCGTCGCGGCCGAGATCCGGGCGCCGGCCAACATGGCGGCCGCGCTGGTCGGCGCCGTGCGGCGCGTGGCCGATGCGGCCGCCGCGCCGCTGCGGGCGATCTCGCTGTACAAGACGCTGTTTGACGCCGGGTCGTCGAGCCCGGCCGTCCCCACCACTACCCCCACGCGCCGGCGCCAGGCGGCATCGACCGCCGCCCTGCATGCCGCCGTGCAGCGCAGCGCGGTGATCGAGGCCTGCCGCGCATCGAGCCGGGCCGTCTATTTGTCCCGCGACGATGCGCTGGCCGTGCGCGCCAGCCTGCTCGATGCGCTGGATGAGCAGATGGAGGCCGTCGACGCGGCGACCGGCGCTCCCGTGCCGGACGATGTCTACCAGGCCGCGGCCGCGCTGCGCGCCGCCGTGGCCGAGGATCTGCGCGTGCGCGGCGCGCGGCTGCCGGACCTGACCACGATTACGCTGGGCGCGCCCATGCCTGCGCTGGTGGTGGCGTACCGGGTGTTCGGCAACGCGGCGCGCGATACCGAGATTGTCGAGCGCAACCATATCCGCCATCCGGGCTATGTGCCGGGCGGCCGTCCGCTGGAGGTGGTCAATGGATGACGTGCGCCTGGTGATCGGGGCCGGGGCCGAGGCCTACGCCGGCTGGACCGAAATTCGGGTAATGCGCTCGATCGAGGCGGTGGCCGACACGTTCGATTTGACGCTGACCGAGCGCTGGGCGGATGGCGACGAACCCCGCCCGATCCGCGCGGGCACGGCCTGCGAGCTGTGGATCGACGACGAGCGCGTGGTCACGGGCTACGTGGACGACGTGGCGCCGGGCTACGACGCCACATCGCACACGATCACCGCCTCCGGCCGCAGCAAGGCCGGCGATCTGGTCGACTGCTCGCTCTCCGGCACCCTGCAGTGGAAGGGCCGCACGCTGCTGGCGATCGCCCGCGATCTGGCCGGGCGTTTCGGGATCGAGGTGCGCTCGGAGGTGGGCGCCGGCGATGTATTCCAGGTCGAGGCGCTGGAGCCGGGCGAGCCGGTGTGGGATTTCCTCGAGCAGCTCGCCCGCCGCCGCGCCGTGCGCATCGTGAGCGAGCCGGACGGCAACCTGCTGATCACCCGCGCCGGCACCGGCCGCATCGACACGCCGCTGGCCCTGGGCGAAAACATCCTGCGCGCATCCGGCGAATTCTCGTTGCGCGAGCGTTTCTCCGACTACATCGTCCAGGGCCAGCAGACGGGTCGCGACGGCAACGGCGGCGCCGCGGCGGCACACGTCAAGGGCAGCGCCAGGGACGACGGCGTGTCGCGCCATCGGCCCACCGTGGTGCTGGCCGACGGTCCCAGCACCACGGCCGACGCCAAGCGCCGCGCGGAGTGGCAGCGCAACACCGCATGGGGCCGCGGCCAGGGGTTGACCTACACCGTGAACGGCTGGCGCCATGCCGGCGGTCTGTGGGCGCCGAACCGGCTGGTGCGGGTGGACGATCCCTGGCTCGGCATAGCCGGAGACCGGCTGATCATGTCGGTGCAGTTTTCGCTGGACGAACAAGGCGCCCGCACCGAATTGCGCGTGATGCCGCGCGAGGCGGCGGATCTGGTGAAGCTGCCCGACCCCAAGAAAACCAGCGAAGGCGGGGGCTGGTGATGAGCATGCACGCGATCAACCGCATGCTGGCGCCGATCAAGCGCCGGGTGCAGCTCATTCTCAGCCGCGGCGTCGGCCACCTGTCGAACCCCGGCACGGAGTTGCAGGAACTCCAGATCGAGCTGCTGTCCGGCGAAGTGCTGGGCGGCGTCGAGCATTTCGAGCCCTACGGCTACACATCCAACCCGCACCCTGGATTCGAGCCGATCGCGGCCAGCCTGGCCGGAAAGCGCAGCCACACCGTCTGCATCGTCGCCGCCGACCGGCGCTACCGCCTCAGGGGCCTGGCCAGCGGCGAGGTGGCGCTCTACGACGACCTCGGCCACCAGGTGCACCTGACGCGCGCCGGCATCGTGATCCGCGGCGGCGGCCATCCCGTGACGATCACCGGCACCCCCAGGCTGCGCGTGGAGGCCGACATCGAGGCCACCGGCCAGATCAAGGATCTGTGCGACGGCGCCGGAAAAACCATGTCCGGCATGCGCGCGACCTATAACGCCCATACCCACCCGGGCGACTCGGGCGGCACCACCGGCACGCCGAATCAGGGGATGTGATATGACCGACCTCGCCCTGTCCTACATCACCAACAGAGATTCCGGCCGGCTGCCGGCGATCGATCTCGCGCTGACCGGATACGACCTGGCCACGGAGGACGGCCTGCGCACGGCCGTGATCGTGAGCCTGTTCACCGATCGACGCGCCGAGTCCGACGACGAGATCCCGGACGGCGGCGACGACCGCCGTGGCTGGTGGTCCGGCGTGATCGGCTCCCGGCTCTGGCTGCTGGCCCGCGCCAAGCAGCTGCCCGGCACCCTGGCCCGCGCCCGCGCCTACGCCGTCGAATCCCTGCAGTGGCTCATCGACGACGGCGTGGCCGCCGCGGTCGACGTGTCGGCCGGATGGGCGCGCCCGGGAGTGCTCGCCCTGGGCGTGGTCGTCACGCTCGCCGACCGGCGGCGGTTCGACGACGTGTTCAACTATGCCGTGGAGGCTGCCTGATGCCGTTTTCCCGCCCGACCCTCGCCCAGCTCATCGAGCGCGCCCAGACCGACCTCGAAACCCGGCTGCCGGGCGCCGATGCCGGCCTGCGCAATGCCGCGCTCAATGTGTTGGCGCGCACCCATTCCGGCGCCGTGCATGGCCTGTATGGTTTCCTCGACTGGATCGCCGGCCAGGTGCTGCCCGACACTGCCGAGGCGGAATACCTGGAGCGCTGGGCGAATATTTGGGCCATTACCCGCAAACCGGCGAGCCCCGCCGCCGGCTCCGTCGCGCTGGCCGGAACGAGCGGCACGGTGGTGCCGGCCGGCACCGTGCTCGCCGCCGCGGACGGCCGCGAATACCAGACCGATGCCGAGGCGACGCTGGCCGCCGGTGCCGCCGACGCGCAGATAACGGCGCTGATCGCCGGCCAGGCCGGCAATCTCGCCGCCGGCACGGCATTGAGCCTGGTGTCGCCGATCGCTGGACTCAACGCGCAGGCCACCGTCGGCGCCGGAGGCCTGGTAGGCGGCGCCGACGCCGAGACCGACGCCGCCCTGCGCGGACGCCTGCTCGCCCGCATCCAGGCGCCGCCGCACGGCGGCACCGCCACCGACTACATCGCCTGGGCGCTCGAAGTGCCGGGCGTCACCCGCGCCTGGTGCTACCCGAGGGAGCTCGGGCTCGGCACGGTCACCGTGCGGTTCGTCCGCGACGACGACGCCGGCATCATCCCGGACGCCGGCGAGGTGCAGGCGGTGCAGGATCATATCGATTCGGTGCGGCCGGTGACCGCCGACGTGACGGTCGTCGCGCCCATCGCCGTGCCGCTCGATTTCTCGATCCGCCTCGCGCCCAACACTGCCGCCGTGCAGGCCGCCGTGCAGACGGAGTTGGTCGATCTGCTGCGCCGTGAGGCTCAGCCAGGCGGTACCATCCTGATCAGTCACATCCGCGAGGCCATCAGCCTGGCGGCCGGCGAGACCGATCACACCCTGACCGTTCCGGCCGCTGATGTCGCGCACACCTCCGGCCAGATCGCGATCATGGGAGCCATCACGTGGCTGGTTTGATCGCGGACGATTATCTGAGTCAGCTGCAGGCGCTGCTGCCGCCCGGCCCGGCCTGGACGCGCGACGCGGAGGCCACGCTCACCAAACTGCTCAACGCCTGGGCCGACGAGCTCGCCCGCGTCGACGGCCGCGCCGCGCAGCTCATCGACGAGACCGATCCGCGCACGACCACCGAACTGCTCGCCGACTGGGAGCGCGTCGCCGGCCTGCCCGATCCGTGCGTCGGCGCGGACCAGACCACGGTGCAGCGGCGCGCCGCGCTGCACGCCAAGCTGACCACGCTGGGCGGACAGAGTGCCGCCTATTTCATCGCGCAGGGTGCCGGCCTTGGCTACACGGTGACCATCACCGAGTTCGATCAGCACACGGTAGCTGATGACGTCAATCACCCGCTCTATGGCCAGCCCTGGCAGTTCGCCTGGCAGGTCAACGCACCGCAGGACACGGTTGGTGTGCTCGACGTGAACGGCACGGTCGACGATCCCCTCGCATGGTGGGGAAACGAAGCGCTGGAATGCTCTATCAACCGCCTCAAGCCCGCCCACACCCACGTCATGTTCGCGTACTCATAGGAGACAAAATAGATGGATCGCATTTTCGAATCCGGCGCTGCGGCATCCCCGCCAAGCGCCCCGGCCAGCCCGTCAAGCGGCTACGCCACAGCCGGCAACCCGCAGACCGCAGTCCCCGCCACCAAACCGGGGCCGTACTGGTACCACCAGGTCACCGAGGAACTGCGTGCTGTTATTGCAGGCGCCGGCCTCACCCCGAGCCACACCGACCTCACCCAGCTCTACCAGGCCATTCAGCGCATCGCGGTGGGCGGCGACTACAAGGCCAGCGTGCGCGCCGCCACTACCGCGAACATCACCTTGAGCGGCGAGCAGACCATCGACGGGGTTGCCGTCGTCGCTGGCGATCGTGTGCTGGTCAAAGATCAGACAGCGGGCGCGGAGAACGGCATCTATCTCGCCTCGGCCGGCGCCTGGACGCGCACCACCGACGCCGACGCTGCGGGCGAACTCACCTCGGGCGCCATCGTCCCGGTCGAGTCCGGCACCCTTAACGCCGACACCATGTGGATGCTCACCACCGACGGCGCCATCACCATCGGCACCACGGCGCTGGTTTGGCAGATCAAGAGCGGGGACGCCAGCACCACGCGCAAGGGCCAGGTGCAGCTCGCCACCAGCGCGGAGGCGCAGGCGCTCACGAATGCGCTCAATGCGCTCACGCCGGCGACGCTGGCGGGGGCGCTACAAGGTACCAACCAGTCATTGACGGGGAATGGCTACCAGCGGCTGCCAGGCGGGCTGATTGTACAGTGGGGAAATATTGCCTCCGTCGGAGGCGGAGCCATTGTGACAGTGACGCTTCCAATAGCGTTCCCTAACGCGGTATTGAATGGGCAAGCAACAGCCTCAGGAAACAGCACGACAGCGGCCTCTGCTTGGCGAGACAATTTAACAACAACCCAATTTACTATCCGATCAGATGGGGCCGCGAATTCTGCAATATATTGGCTTGCGATCGGATATTAAGGAGATAGCGCATGTATTACGCAAAATCAACAGGCGGCTTCTACGATGCCGCTATCCACGGCGCCTCCATTCCCGCCGATGCGGTTGAAATCACCGCCGAAGAGCACGCAGCGCTGCTCGCCGGGCAATCCGGTGGCAAGCGCATCGTCGCCGACGCCAGTGGTAGGCCAATGCTTGCCGACCCTCCGCCTCCTACGCTCGCGGCGGCGCAGACTGCCGCGCATGCCGCCATCGACGCCGAGGCCGGCCGCGCCCGCTCGCGCTACATCACCACAGCGGATGGACAGGAGTCCACCTATCTGCTCAAGGCCGCCGACGCCGATCGGTACAAGGCGGCTGGCTATCCCGCCGCCCAGATCGCCACCTACCCCTGGGTGGCTGCCAAGGCCAAGGCGATGGTGGCATCGCCCTCCGCAGCCGACTACCAGGGTGCCGCCGACCTCGTCATCAGCACGCGCGATGCCTGGGTGCTGAAAGGTGCCGCCATCGAGGAGGCGCGCGAACGTGGCAAGGCGGCTGTTTCGTCAGCGGTCGATGTTGCCGGGGTGGAGACGGCGCGCGCAGCGGCGATGGCTGAGCTGGGATTGCTGTGATGTGAGGTAAGCGTAGCTAACGCTGAGAGCCGCGAGCTGGTCGTCACCAACTACCAGCCAGATGTGATGCGGGATTTGTTTGAGGCGCGACGCTTTACGTGTAACGTCTCGCACAGTAATGATTCGTTCTACTGTGTGAAACAGATGCGTTTTACATTTATCTCACGCGAAGCGGCGATTTATCGCGCGGCGCTTCAGGGGTCGCCTTCTTTTGGTTACTTTTCTTGGCGAGACAAGAAAAGTAACTTGCCGCCGGGCAACCCCCGGCCAACGGTCAGCAATCCTGCAAAGACCCCCACTACAACGACCAGCCCTTCGACAAGCTCAGGGCGAACGGTGGCTAAGCTGGTGCGCTTCGACAGACTCAGCGCTAATGATCCGCCAACGCCCCCACCAGATAATCAATAAACACCCGCACCTTCGGACTGAGATGCCGATTCGACGGATACACCGCATAAATCCGCGCATCCTGCTCAGGCAGAAAATCCGCCAGAATCTCCACCAGCCGCCCCGCCCGAATATCCGGCTCCAGCCGGTAGCTCGAGCCGAGGATGATCCCCAGGCCCGCCATCGCGGCACGCCGCAGCGCGTCGATGTTGTTGGTGGAAAAGTTGCCGGCCACCGGCACGCCGAGGGAGCGACCCTCGCTGACAAACGCCCAGCGGGGATCGCCCGCATCGTCACTGCGCAAATAGCGCAGGCAGTTGTGGTCCGCGAGGTCTTCCGGCCGCTGCGGCGTGCCGTGGCGCTCGAGATAGGCGGGGGCGGCGCAGAGGACCTGGCGCACCGCGGTCAGGGGCCGCGCCACCAGCAAGTTCCCGGGCTGCGCGGTGAGCCGCAGGGCGAGGTCGTAGCCGCCGTCGACCAGGTCGACCACGCGGTCGTCGCAGACCAGTTCCACGCTCACCTCGGGATACAGCGCCAGAAAGTCCGGCAGCAGCGGGGCGATGCGCAGGCTGCCGAAACCGACGGTCGCGCTGACGCGCAGGTGGCCGCGCGGCGCGGCATGCAGCCGGCTCACCGCACGCTCGGCGGCATCGGCCTCTTCGAGCATGCGCACGCAATGCGCGTAGAACGCGACGCCGGCCTCGGTCAGGCCGAGGCGCCGCGTGGTGCGTTGCAGCAGTCGCGCATCCAGCGCCTTCTCCAGCCGCGCCACCTGCTTGCTGATCACCGGCGCCGACACGCCGAGCCGGCGCGCGGTTTCCGAAAACGACTGGTTCTGGACCACGAGGGTGAAAATGCGGGCGGCTTCCAGGTCGAGCATGGCCGGTTCGATTGTTAACGCAAGGGAAACAATCATATGCCCGCCGGGTGGATTTTTAACACCGCAAAAATGTCTAGGCTACGCCCATCGCATTGTTGCAAGGAGATCACGATGTCCCGCGTTTCGCTCTTCCAGGCCATGGGCCTGCTGCTGCTCGCCGCCGTCTCCTGGGGCGGCATGTTCCAGGTCGCCAAGCCCCTCCTGGCGCAGGTCGACGCGTTCCACATGACGGCGATCCGCTACGGGGTGGCGGCACTGCTCTTCGCCGCCCTGCTGGCCATCCGCGAAGGGCGCGCCGCGTTCCGCATGGAAGGGGCCGCCGGCCTGCTGTGGCTATACGGCAGCCTCGGCTTCGCCGGCTTCAACCTGCTCGCGTTCACCGGCCTGTCGCACAGCCGGCCGGAACACGCCGCCGTCATCATGGCGCTGATGCCGCTGATGACGGCCCTGGTGAACTGGGGCCTGCGCGGGGTGCGCCCGGCCGCGCACACCCTGTTCGCCATCGCGCTGGCGCTGACGGGGGTGGTGCTGGTGGTGACCGACGGCCACCTGTCCGCGCTGTCCGCGGGGGGCCAGGTCGGCGGCGACCTGCTCCTGCTGCTCGGCGCGCTGAGCTGGGTGCTTTACACGCTCGGTGCCGCGCGCTTTGCGCACTGGTCGCCCCTGCGTTACACCACTCTGACCTGTCTGGCGGGCGTGCTGAGCATTTTTGCCGCGACCGCGGCGATGACGCGCCTGGGCCACCTTCACCCGCCCACTGCGGCGGCCTTGCAGGACGGGCTGTGGGGACTGGCCTACATGGTGGTGATCGGCGCGGTGATCGCCGTGCTGAGCTGGAACGCCGGCATCCGCAAGCTCGGCGCGCTCAACGGGGTGCTGTTCATCAACTTCGTCCCGGTCTCCGCCTTCGCCATCGGCGTCGCCCTCGGCCATCATTTCGGCTTGGCCGAACTCGCGGGCGCCGCGCTTGTCATCCTGGCGCTGGTGTTCAACAGCCTGTTGAGCCAGCGCGCCCGGTCCCGTGTGGCGGGTGGGATGGCGATGGCACGCTAGCTAGGGCCGACCAGGCCTCATTTCTGGAAACGAAGCCGCCCCGGTAAAATCCGGGGATGATTGTCTATCTCCACGGCTTCAACTCCTCCCCCGCGTCCGGCAAGGCCAGGCAGCTCGGTGAGCACATGACGGGCCTCGGCCGTTCTGCGGACTACTATTGCCCGGCGCTTCCCAACAGCCCGCGCGAGGCCATCGCTCAAGTCGAGGCCGAACTGGAACAACGCCGCCCCGGGTCGGTCACCCTGATCGGCAGTTCGCTGGGCGGCTTCTACGCCACCCACCTGGCCGAGAAGCATGGCTGGAAAGCGGTGCTGGTGAACCCGGCGGTGCATGCCCACAAACTCCTGCGCAGCGCGCTCGGCCCGCAGACCAACTGGCACAGCGGCGAGAAGTGGGAACTTACCGAGGGGCACCTGGCCGAACTCGCGGCACTGGACGTCGAACGCATCACCCGGCCTGAACGCTATCTGCTGCTGGCGCAAACCGGAGACGAGGTGCTCGATTACCGCGATGCGGTGGCCTACTACGCCGGTGCCACGCAGATCATCGAGGAAGGCGGCGACCACGGCTTTGCCGGGTTCGAGCGCCACTACCCAACCCTTCTGGATTTCTGATTTTTCATGTACCTCATTTTTGAAGAGGACGGCCATTTCAAGGCCGGTTCCATCCTGTCCGAGACCGACGCCACGGCACAGGTGGAGACCGCCTCGGGCAAGCGCAGCAAGATCAAGACGGCCAACATCCTGCTGCGCTTCGC
>JAJYXG010000104.1:0-8277 GCA_021791095.1 Pseudomonadota bacterium | reverse complement strand
CCCCACCCCCAGCCAGGCACTGAATGCGCCCGCAGCGGCGCCGGCGCAGACCGGCTTTGCCAAGGGCCAGCGCGCTGTGGTGGAAACCGACGTGCTGCGCGTCAGTATCGATGCCAACGGCGGCGATTTGCGCGAACTGCAACTGCGGTCGTACCGCGAGACGGAAGACAAGAACCAGGTCTTCACCCTGTTCGAAGAAAGCCAGACACGGCCTTATCTGGCGCAAAGCGGCCTGGTCGGCGCGGGTCTGCCGACCCACCGCAGCGTGTTTCAGTTGAATCCCGGCACCTACCGCCTGGCTGGCGGCGCGGCCCAGCTTGAAGTGCCGCTGGTGTGGGTCGATCCCGCCAACGGGGTGCGCGTCGAAAAAACCTATGTTTTCAAGCGCGGCAGCTACCAGATCGCGGTGAGAACACGTGTCATCAACGGCGGCACCCAGCCCGTCGAGTTGACCCCGTACTACCAGTTCACCCGCCACGGCGAAGCGCCACGCGGCGAGTCCTTCTTCCTCTACACCTACACCGGGCCGGCGTTCTATACCGACGCCAAGAAATTCCAGAAAGTCGCGTTCAAGGATATCCAGGCAGGCAAGGCAGAATTTGAGAAGACCGCTGATAACGGCTGGGTCGGGCTGGTACAGCATCATTTCGTGTCGGCCTGGCTGCCCGAAGGCAGCGTCAAGCGCGAGTACTATACCCGCGCGCTGGGCGACGGCCTGTATTCCGCCGGCGTGATTCTGGCCGAAGGTACGCTCGCCCCGGGTCAGCAAAAGACCTTCACCGTGCCGCTGTATGCCGGCCCGCAGTCCCAGACGGTGCTCGAAAAGACCGCACCGGGACTCGATCTGGCACGCGACTACGGCTGGCTGACGCCGCTGGCCTACCCGATCTTCTGGTCACTGGAAAAGATCGAGCGCATCGTCGGCAACTGGGGTTGGGCGATCATCATCCTGACCATTCTCATCAAGCTGGCGCTGTATCCGCTGTCCGCAGCGGGCTACAAGTCGATGGCCAAGATGAAGAAGCTGACGCCGCGCCTGCAGCAGTTGAAGGAAACCTACGGAGACGACCGCGCCAAGTTGCACCAGGCGATGGCGGAGATGTACAAGACCGAGAAAATCAATCCGCTCGGCGGCTGCCTGCCGATCCTGATCCAGATTCCCGTGTTCATCGCGCTTTACTGGGTGCTGCTCGCCGCGGTGGAAATGCGCGGTGCGCCGTGGCTGGGCTGGATCACCGACCTGACCGCGCCGGATCCCTGGTTCATTTTGCCGATCGTAATGGGCATCACCTCGATCCTGCAGGTGAAGCTCAACCCGCAGCCGATGGACCCGATGCAGGCCAAGATCATGATGATCATGCCGATCGCGTTCACCGTGATGTTCGTGTTCTTCCCGGCGGGCCTGGTGCTCTACTGGGTGGTCAACAACATCCTGTCGATCGCGCAGCAGTGGGCGATCAATAAGCAAGTGGTCGGGGCGGAAGCGCGCAAGGCCTGAGGCTCAGTGCAGGATCAGGCCGTCGAGCCGCTCCGGTTCGTGGACCCAGTAGCCCTGCACATAATCCACGCCCAGGTCCTTTAGCCACGAATAGGTCGCTTCGCTGTCGACATATTCGGCGATCACCTTGAGACCCAGGGCGTGCGCGACATCCACCATGGACGCGGTCAACGCCTGGTCGGTTTTGTCGTTGAGGATGTTGCGGATATAGGTTCCGTCGATCTTCAGATAATCTAGGGGCAGGCTGCGCACATAGCTATAGGAGCTGTAGCCGCTGCCGAAATCGTCCAGTGCGACACGACACCCGAGTTTGCGTAATTTGCGCAGCGAGCGCACCGCCACGTCCAGATTGTCGATGGCGGCCGTTTCGGTCACCTCGATGATGAGTTTCTTCGTGAGATGGGGGTGGCTGGAGAGCAGGCGCACCATCGCGTCTACATGATCCGTCCGGGACAGACTGCTGCCGGACAGATTGACCGACAGGCCGCTCAAGCGGTCCAGCCCGGCCGCATTGCTATTCATCCAGTCGAAAACGGCATGCAGCACCCAGATGTCCAGTTCGTGGCTGCGCCCGGTCTGCTCGGCCATCACGACAAAGCTCTGGGTGGAGTGTACGGAGGTCAAGGTTTCGTCTAAACCCAGCAGGATTTCGTAATGTGAGGGTGCGCTGCCCTCGCAAGGGGCGATTTTCTGGCAGCGCAAATACAGCGCGCTGAGCGGCAACGACTCGACAGGCCCGGGGGCAGGCGGGGCGCCGAGCAGGCAGGACAGGTCGAAATCGGCCAGCTGACGCACGCTGGTGCAGGCCTGATTGGCGCGGCGCAGCACGCTTGAAGGCGTCGGCGCGGCTTCGCCCGGCGCCACCAGAGGCACGACGGCCCCGATCATTTTCCAGATCGCATGCAGGCCTTCCATCTGGGCCTTGAGCCGTCCAAGCCGGTCCGCCACCCGCTGCGGGTCTTGCGGCGAGAACACGATCATGAATGAGACGTCGCTGAGCCGGCCGCACTGCTCGCCGTGTTCCAGCATCTCCAGCAGAAGTTCGCCGCTGCGCGTCTGCAGGACGGACAGTTCGTCGCCGGGCAGGGCAGACAGGCCGGGGCGCATGGTGGGGATCTCGATCAGCGCGCAGAAAGTGGGCGGCTCGACGACCGGGTGGTCGAGGCGGCGCTCCAGTTCGTCTATCAGGGCTGCGCGCCTCAGGCAGCCGCTGGCGGGGTCCTTCCGGGTGTAGGCATGAACGGCGTCGAGGCTGGCGGTCAGGCTTGCGCTGGCGGCCCGTTCAAGGAAGGGCGCGTCGAAGCTGACCGTCTCCTCGATCAGGCCGCCTTCGATCTCTTCGGCAAATCGTGCGGCCGGGATTTCCAGCAGCCGGGTGGCGGAACGATTGAGCAGCGCGTAACGATCGCCGAATTTTCCGAGAATTTCATGGGGGATCGCCCCGCCATCGTGCTTGACGATACACCAGCCGGCGTACGGGCCGGGCGCGGCGGCGCCCAGCGCGTCCAGGTGCTGCGCACGCCGCGTCTGACGGTCGGCGAGCAGTTCGGCGTTGAGCTGCGTGAGCAGGGCATTGAACTGCAGCAGGCCTTTATCGATGTTTTCCTGCGCCAGCAGCCACTGCATGCCGAGGTCCGTTGCCTGGTTGAGCGCGGGATCGAGAAACTGGCCGTGGTCGTCTGCGCCGCGGTGCAGGGCGTCGAGTTCGTTGAGCAGGGTCCACGCCGGATGATCGGGCTGGGCCTCGTAGGAGAGCCCGTTGAGCGTGTACTGCAGAACCAGACCCTGGGCCTGCTGCATCAGGGCGCGGACTTGCGAGGAGTCGGGAAGCCTGTCGGGGCCGGGATCGATCGGCGGCGGCTGCCGAAGCTGGGCGCGCAGGCCCTCCAGCGCCGTGTCGTCGAGATCGCTCAGGCCGCCGAGGTTTTTGCCGAATGCGCTGGCGCCAGCCGGCGGCATGTGAAGCGGGTCGGCCGTGTTCGCAATGAAAGGGCTGTCCGGCAGGAAACGCGCTGTGATGCGGTCGTGTGCCAGGAGGGCGGGGATGACGGGCTCGGCCCCGAGCCGGGGGTTGGATGCCGCGTCGGCCAGACCTGTGCCGTGCGCGTCCAGCTTGTGCGTGAGCCGTCCCAGCAGGGCGGCCAGATCGCCGGCCGTTGCCGCAGGGCGGGAGGCTTCGGGATCGGGCGCCTGTGCTGACGACTCCAGCCACTTTGCCAGGCTCGTCTCGGCCTGGGGGACGGGCAGGGTGTCGTCCGGCACGACCCCGAGCACCTGGATCATGGCCGGATACAGGGCGCCGGCGTGCTTTTCAAGGGCCTGCCCCATCAGCTCATAGCAGAAGATGCGCTGGTCGGTTTCCAGGCCAAGCGGCGCGATCAGGTCGGCAAGGACGTTCAGCACCGAATCCGGAAGGTAGGGGTGGGCAAGCTGCTTGTAATCGTTTTTCAGCAGGGCGTTGTAGTGGCGATTGAATTCGTGCGGCAGCGGGGCGATGGCGTCGTCGATCCGCTGCGCGATGGCAGTGCGCCGTATCCAGTCGTCCACCTGATCCATGTCCACCAGCCCCAGCGACAGGTCCTGCTTGCGGCTTGCTGCATAGCTGGCGCGCTGCTCCGGGTACATGGGAAAGGCGAGGGTGAACTGCTGCGTCATGAGGGGCCGCAGTTGCGTCAATCGGGCCTGCAGATGCGCGAGCGCGGAGGGTTCGGCCTGCTGGCCGAGTTTTTCGATTTCGCCGGGCAGCAGCTCATAGAAGTCGTTCACCACGGCCTTCATGCCGTCCATGAAGCGTGCGTGGCAGGCGTGCTGCCGTTGCAGCACCGACAGGCTGCTGGCTAGCGGGGGTGCGTTGTGGCGGTTGACGCCGTGCAAGGCGGCGAGCACGGTCGGCGTCGCGCCGCGCAGGGACAGCAGCGCCCGGGTACCCTGAACGTGGATGAACAAGGTGTTGCAGGAATGGTGCTGACCCAGGAAATTGAAATCCAGGATGGCCTTGCTTCCGACCGTGTGCTGTGCCGGGGCACTGGTGTGGAAATCGAACGCCAGTCCCTGTTCGGACATCGAGTCGATCATGCCGAAAACCGGCGCGCGCCCGGCGATTTGCAGGACAGCGGGCAACTGAATCGGGCGCGGCGCGTAGGTCTGTATGTCGGACACGGGGGCAATCAAGCGGGCATGGGTCGGATTATGCGTTGCCGGCAGCTTCCCTGAAAGGCCTAGACTTTATCGGCGATCGCGGCCCGGAGTTTAACGGCGGCCGGGCACGCTACAATGCCCGACCGATCCGCCCGATTTGCCCCCGGCTTTCATGACCCGCTCGTCCCCATCCTCTGCCGATGCCATCGCCGCCATCGCAACCGCGCCGGGGCGAGGCGGGGTGGGTGTGGTGCGCATTTCCGCAGCCGATATCGCCCCGTTTGCCGCCGGGCTGCTCGGGCGCATGCCCGTGCCGCGGCAAGCGACTTATGCGCGCTTTCTGGCGGCGGACGGCACCACCCTGGACGAGGGGATTGCGCTGGTTTTTGCAGCGCCGCATTCGTTCACGGGCGAAAACGTGCTCGAACTGCAAGGCCATGGCGGGCCGGTCGTGTTGAGTCTCCTCCTGCAGCGCTGTCTCGAACTCGGTGCGCGTCTCGCCGAGCCCGGCGAGTTTTCGCGCCGCGCCTTCCTCAACGGCAAGCTTGATCTGGCCCAGGCCGAGGCGGTGGCCGACCTGATCGATGCGGCGTCGACCGAGGCGGCGCGCTCGGCGGTGCGCTCGCTGTCCGGCGCCTTTTCCGCACGCATTGCGGAACTGGTCGAGGGGCTCACCCGCCTGCGCATGCTGGTGGAAGCCACGCTGGACTTTCCCGAGGAAGAAATCGATTTTCTGCGCGACGCCGATGCCTTTGGCCGGCTCGATGCCATCGACGCCAGCCTGCGGGCGGTGCGTTCGCAGGCGAAGCAGGGCGTGCTGCTGCGCGAAGGGCTGACGGTAGTATTGATCGGCCAGCCGAATGTCGGCAAGTCGAGCCTGTTGAATCAGCTGGCCGGGTTCGAGGCGGCGATCGTCACCGAAATCGCCGGCACCACGCGCGACACGGTGCGCGAGGCGATCCAGATCCAGGGCGTGCCGCTGCACATCATCGACACCGCGGGCCTGCGCGACACCGACGACCCGGTGGAAAAATTCGGCATCGAGCGCACCTGGGCGGCGGTGGAAAAAGCCGACGTGGCCTTGCTGCTGGTCGATGCCGCGCACGGCGTGGGCGAGCGCGAGGCGGCGATTCTGGCGCGCCTGCCCGAGGTGGCTCGGCTGACGATACACAACAAGATCGATGTCACCTTTGATGCGCCTCGCGCGGTGGGCGACGAAGTCTGGCTGTCCGCCAAAACCGGCGCCGGGGTCGAGTTGCTGCGCGACAAGCTGCTGGAAGCGGCCGGCTGGCAGGCGGCGGGCGAGGGCGCGTTCATGGCGCGTGCGCGGCATCTGGATGCGCTCGGCCGCGCCGCCGGCCATCTGGCCGCTGCGCGCGAGTCGGCCGCGCAGCTCGAACTGTTCGCCGAGGAACTGCGGCTGGCGCAAGCCGCCCTGTCGGAGATCACCGGCGAATTCACTGCTGACGATCTCCTGGGCGAGATCTTCAGCACATTCTGCATCGGCAAGTGAGGCCGCCCATGCTGAGCTGGCGCGGCATCGCCGACGAACTCAAGACCCACCGCCGGCACCTGCTGCTGGCCAATCTTGTCGCCCTGCTGGCGGTAGCAGCCTCGGTGCCGGTGCCGCTCCTGCTGCCGCTGATGGTCGACGAGGTGCTGCTGCACCATCCCGGCAAGATGGTCGCCGCCATCGGCGCGTGGTTTCCGGCGGCGTGGCACGGCCCGGTGCTGTTCATCGGCGCGGCGCTCGCGCTGACGGTGGCGTTGCGGCTGACGGCCATCCTGCTCAACGTGTGGCAGGGCCGCAGCTTCTCGCTGCTGGCGAAGGAAGTGGTGTACCGCATCCGCGTGCGCATGCTGAACCGGCTTTCCAAGATTGCTTTGTCGCAGTTCGAGACGGTGGGCGCAGGCCGGGTGACCTCGCATTTCGTCACCGACCTGAACGCCATCGACAGCTTCCTCGGCGCCTCGGTTTCGGGCCTCGTGGTGTCGGTGCTGACGCTGGTCGGCGTCGCCGCCGTGCTGTTCTGGATGCACTGGCAGCTGGCGCTGTTCATTTTGCTGCTGAACCCCGTCGTGATCCTGTTCTCGACCCGTCTCGGCAAGCGGGTGAAGGACCTGAAGAAGTTCGAGAACCGCGCGTTCGAGGTGTTTCAGGATGCGCTTTCCGAAACACTCGATGCGCTGACCCAGATCCGGGCGATGAACCGCGAGAAGCATTATCTGGCGAGGGTGACCGAGAAGGCCGCCGACATCCGCCAGCACGCGGCGGCGTTTGCCTGGAAGTCGGACGCGATGAGCCGGTTTTCCTTCTTCGTCTTTCTCGCCGGCTTCGACGCCTTCCGCGCCGGCGCGATGCTGATGGTGGTGTTTTCCGACCTCTCCATCGGCGAGATGCTGGCGGTGTTCGGCTACCTGTGGTTCATGATGACGCCGGTGCAGGAGCTGGTGAACATGCAGTATTCATGGTTTGCCGCCAATGCCGCGCTGGGGCGCATCAACGCGCTGCTGGGGCTCTCCAGCGAGCCGCAGCATCCGGCGTTGCGCAATCCCTTCGCCGGACGGCCCACCGTCGGCATTGCGCTGGAGCACGTGAGCTTCGCCTACGAGGAGGGCGAGACGGTGCTGGACGACGTCAGCCTGAAGGTGGCGCCAGGAGAAAAAGTGGCGCTGGTGGGTGCGTCGGGCGGCGGCAAATCGACCCTGGTGCAGGCGCTGCTGGGCCTGTATCCGGTGAAATCCGGGCAGATTGTCTATGGTGACGCGCCGGTGACCGAAATCGGCTGGGAGGCGGTGCGCGAGCATGTCGGCGTGGTGCTGCAGCACCCGGTGCTGTTCAACGACAGCGTGCGCGCCAACCTGACGCTGGGGCGCGAGGCCGACGACGCCACGCTGTGGCAGGCGCTCGAGATCGCGCAACTGAAGGACTACATTGCCGAACTGCCGCATGGTCTGGACACCGTGGTGGGGCGCCAGGGCGTGCGCATGTCGGGCGGGCAGCGGCAAAGATTGGCCATCGCGCGCATGATCGTCGCCAACCCCAAAATCGTCATTCTCGACGAGGCCACCTCGGCCCTCGACAGCGACACCGAGCGGCATTTACACCAGGCGCTGGGGGCGTTTCTTGCCGGGCGCACCACGCTCATCATCGCCCACCGCCTGTCGGCGGTGAAGCAGGCCGACCGCATCCTGGTGTTCGAGAACGGCCGGGTGGAGGAGGAGGGCGGCCATGCCGAACTGATCGAGAAAGGCGGGCTGTACCACAAGCTCTACCACCACGCATAAAAAACATTCGGGAAAATCAGCGTTCTCTGATACACTCCGCGAAGTTGTGCATACAGCAGTGGGCAGGTCAGGTTCTCAATCGCCGTGCCTCGGGACTGTTCTCACAGCCCCATCGTCTTCGACCTCTCTTTTGTGCCGCCGGTTATTTCAACTGGCAGTGACAAGTCTTGTGGTTGGCGCCGATGTGATCGACGCGACCCGTGGGCGCCTAGGAATTAACACATTCCAAACGCCGCTGATATCCGGTTCGTATTTTATGACCTGTCTGGTTCTGAACCGGGCGCAGGTTTGTTTTGCGCGTTTGAGCGCACTGAAAAAAGGTTTGCCATGAGCTTTTCCGAACTGGGACTTGA
>JAJYXG010000117.1:0-41925 GCA_021791095.1 Pseudomonadota bacterium | reverse complement strand
ACTACGAAGGCTCGTGCGCCATCGACGAAACCCTGCTGGACGCGGCCAACATCCACGAGTACGAGCAGATCCAGATCTACAACGTCACCAACGGTGAGCGTTTCACCACCTATGCCATCCGTGCCGCGCGCGACTCCGGCATCATTTCGGTGAACGGCGCCGCAGCGCACAAGGCGAATCCGGGCGACCTCGTCATCATCGCCACCTACGCGGTCTACAATGAGCTGGAACTGGCGCGCTACGAACCGGAACTGGTCTACGTGGACGCGGACAACCGCATCATGGGCACCCGCCACGCCATTCCGGTGCAGGCGGCGTAAGCCAGCGCCCCCAAGAAAAAGGCCGGGTTTCCCCGGCCTTTTTCTTTCATGCTGCGGCCGGCAGCCGCGCCTGTTTCAGCTTCCAGATATCCGCGTTGTATTCCTGCATGGTGCGATCGGTCGAGAAGTACCCGCTCGACGCCGTGTTGAGGATGCTCATGCGCGTCCATCGGGCCTGGTCCTGCCAGGCTTGCGATACCCGCTCCTGGGCGTCGACATAAGCGCGGAAGTCCGCCAGCACCATCCACGGGTCGTGCGGACTCAGCAGCGCGTCGAGGACCATGTCGAAGATGCCCGGCTCGCATTGATTGAAGTGGCCCGACCGCAGAAGATCGATCACCTCGCGCAGTTCGGGATCCTTTTCCACGTAGGACATCGGCTGGTACTGCGGACGCAATGCCTCGACCTCTTCGGCATGCAGGCCGAAGAGGAAGAAGTTGTCCTCGCCCACCGCATCGAGGATTTCGATGTTGGCGCCATCGTAGGTGCCGATGGTGACGGCGCCGTTCATCATGAATTTCATGTTGCCGGTGCCGGACGCTTCCTTGCCGGCGGTCGAAATCTGCTCGGAGAGATCGGTCGCGGGCGCGATGATTTCCATGCTGCTCACTCGATAGTTGGGCAGGAAGGCGACCTTCAGGCGACCGTCGACGTCGGGGTCTGCGTTGACCACATCGGCCACGCTGTTGATCAGCTTGATGATGCGCTTGGCCATGGCGTAGCCTGGCGCCGCCTTGCCGCCGATCAGCACGCAACGGTCTGCCCAGCCGTCCAGCCGACCGCGATTGATGCGGTTGTAGAGGTGGATCACATGCAGCACGTTGAGCAGCTGCCGCTTGTATTCGTGGATGCGCTTGACCTGGACGTCGAACAGCGCGTCGGGGTTGAACTCGACCCCGCACTCGGCTTCGACCAGTTCGGCGAGGCGCGCCTTGTTGGCGCGCTTCACCGCGCGCCATTCGGCGTGGAATGCCGTGTTTTTCAGGTCGGCCAGCGGTTTCAGCTTTTCCAGCTGCGACAGGTCGGCGACCCACTCATCGCCGATCTGCCGGCTGATGAGTGCGCTCATGCCGGGGTTGGCGTGCGCCACCCAGCGGCGCGGGGTGACGCCGTTGGTCTTGTTGTTGAACTTGCCCGGCCACAGCTCGACGAAATCGTGGAACAGGCCTTCCTGCAACAGCCGTGAGTGCAGCGCGGCCACGCCGTTGACCGAGAAGCTGCCGACGATGGCAAGGTAGGCCATGCGTACCTGGCGCACATCGCCCTCCTCGATGATCGACATGCGGCGCCTGCGATCGTTGTCGCCGGGCCATTTGATCGACACCTCGCGCAGGAAACGCGCATTGATTTCGTAGATGATCTCCAGCGGGCGCGGCAGCAGGCGTTCGAACAGCGCAACCGGCCAGCGCTCCAGGGCCTCTGGAAGCAGCGTGTGGTTGGTGTAGGCCATGCAGGTCGAGGTGATCGCCCAGGCCTCGTCCCACTGCATCCGCGCCTCGTCGAGCAGCAGGCGCATCAGCTCGGCCACCGCGATGGTCGGGTGGGTGTCGTTCATCTGGAACACGTTGTGCTCCGCGAACTTCGACAGATCGCTGTTGCCGGCCGCAATCCACTGCCGCAGCGCATCCTGCAGGCTGGCCGACGCCAGGAAATACTGCTGGCGCAGGCGCAGTTCCTTGCCGCTTTCGCTGGCGTCGTTGGGATAGAGCACCATGGAAATATGCTCGGCGTGGTTTTTTTCCTGCACGGCCTCAGAGTAGCTGCCGGCATTGAATTCATCGAGGTTGAATTCGTCGGTGGCTGCCGACTTCCACAAGCGCAGGGTGTTCACGGCATGGTTGCGGTAGCCCGAGATCGGCATGTCGAACGGGATCGCCAATACATCGTTGGTGTCTGCCCAGCGTGCACGCGGAACCCCTTCCTTGTCATGGAAGTGCTCGACCTGGCCGCCAAACGGAACGCGGCAGGTGAATTCGGGGCGCTCCACCTCCCACGGATTGCCGTCGCGCAGCCAGTGGTCGGGATCCTCGATCTGGTAGCCGTTTTCGATGTGCTGATGGAACATGCCGTATTCGTAATGGATGCCGTAACCCATCACCGGCAGGTTCAGCGTGGCGCAACTGTCCATGAAGCACGCGGCCAGCCGACCCAGGCCACCATTGCCCAGCCCGGCATCGGCTTCCTCTTCGATCACGGCTTCCAGCGTCTGGCCATAACTGTGCAGGGCTTCGCGCGTCGCCTCGTCCAGTCCCAGGTTGAGCACATGATTGGCCAGCGCACGGCCGATCAGGAATTCCAGCGACAGGTAATACCCGCGCCGCTTGCCCGGCTGGTCGCGTGCCCTGTAGGTGTTCATCCAGTCCGACATCAGGCGGTCGCGCAGCGTCCAGGCCAGCGCCTGATAGGTATAGACCGGCGGGCTGCCGTGAAGGCGGCCCAGGTGATAGAACTTGTAACGCTCGAAGTCCTGAGTGAATGCCTCGCTGCTGTTTGACAGCGGCTTCAGGGCGGCGGCACAGGAGGCGGCAGGTTTCTCGTCTGGCATGGTGGCTCCCGCTAAAGTCATATGGAATAGAGCGCAAGGTAGTGGCCGGCGCTTTCCGACCAGTCGAACGACTGGCGCATCCCGGCTTGCTGCAGGCGCCGCCATTGCGTGGGCTGGCGATACAGGTCGAGCGCGCGGCGGATGGCATCCAGAAAGCCGGCCACCTCCGGCGTGTCGAACACGAAACCGGTGGCGCTGCCATCTTCCAGGCTGGCTTCGCTGACGTCGACCACGGTGTCGGCCAGTCCGCCGGTCTTGAACACGACGGGCGGGGTGCCGTAGCGCAGGCTGTACATCTGGTTGAGCCCGCACGGTTCGAAGCGCGACGGCATCAGGAACACGTCCGCGCCGGCCTCGATCTGGTGCGCCAGCGGCTCGTCGTAGCCGATTTCGATGAACACCCGCTCGGGATGCTGCCTGGCCAGGCGCGTGAGCTTCTGCTCGTATACCGCCTGGCCGCTGCCCAGCAGCACGATGCGCACATCGGTTTCGGCGAGCAGCACCGGGATCGCCGCCAGCACCCAGTCGATGCCCTTCTGCTCGACCAGCCGCCCGACCAGTCCCAACAACGGTGCCTGCATCGCTTCATCGTCGGCGCGCGGCAGGAAGCGTTCAAGCAGGGCCTGCTTGTTGCGCCGCTTGCCGGGGAGGATGCGGCTCATCGAATAATGCGACGGCAAATGCGGGTCGGTGGACGGGTTCCATATCCGGGTATCGATGCCGTTGAGAATGCCGTGCAGCTTGTTCTGTCGGGAAAGCAGCAGGCCATCCAGGCCATGGCCGAACGCCGGTGTGCAGATTTCGGCAGCATAGGTCGGGCTCACCGTGGTGACGGCGTCGGCATGGACGATGCCTGCCTTCAGCATGGAAAAACCGCCGTGGAACTCCACCCCCTCGGGCGACCACCAGTGGCTGGGCAGCTGCAGGCGAACGAAATCGGTGTGCGAAAAATGGCCGCCGTAGGCCAGGTTGTGAATGGTGAACACGGTCTTGGGACGCAGCGGCTGGTCGGCCAGGAACGCGGCGACCAGCCCGGTCTGCCAGTCGTGGGTGTGCACCACCGCCGGTTGCCAGCCGATATCCAGCGCGTCCTGCGCCAGTTGCGCCGCCACGCGCGCGAACACCGCGAAACGCTCGGCGTTGTCGGGCCAGTCCTGGCCGCTGGCATTGACATAGGGATTGCCCGCGCGGTCGAACAAGGGTGGGCAGTCCACCACCCAGAGCGTGAAGTCGAAATCGGGATGGCGTGTTTCCAGAATGCGCGCGCTGACGATCCCCTCGGCGCCGCGCACGTCGAGCCAGCCGAGGATGCGCACCTGGTCGAGCTGGCGCAGCAGCGCGCGATAGCCCGGCAACACCAGGCGAATGTCGGTGCCGCGGTCGTGCAGGGCGTGCGGCAGACTGTACAGCACGTCGCCCAGCCCGCCGGTTTTGACCAGCGGATAGGCTTCGCTGGCCACGAACATTACTTTGAGTGCTCCGCGTTTCATTATTTTTGTCCGTCGTTTTTATTGGATCGAATCAACTGCAGGGTTTGAGAAAGATGGCGCCGAGGGGCGGAATCGTCACTTCGACCGAATGCTCGAAGCCCATCCACGGCCGGTTCTGCGGATAGAGCGGCCGGCCGTTGCCGAGATTGCCACCGCCGTAATACATCGAATCGGTATTCAGCACTTCGCACCACGCCGACCCCGACGGCACGCCTATGCGGTAGCCGCGCCGCGGCACCGGGGTGAAGTTCAGCAGCACCACCATCTGCGCAGACGGATCCTGCCCCTGGCGCACCAGGCTCAGCACCGACTGGTCGGCATCGTGGCAGTCGATCCAGCGGAAGCCGCGCGGGTCGAAGTCGAAGTCGTGCAGCGCCGGCTCGTTGCGGTACAGCCGGTTGAGGTCGCGCAGCAGCGCGCGGATGCTGTCGTGCGCAGGAAAATTGAGCAGCGCCCAGTCGAGCTGGCCGGCCTCCTTCCATTCGTTCCACTGCCCGATCTCGCCTCCCATGAAGAGGAGCTTCTTGCCCGGATGCGCGTACTGCCAGGCGTAGAACACGCGCAGGTTGGCGAAGCGCTGCCAGGCATCGCCCGGCATCTTGTCCAAGAGGCTTTTCTTCATGTGCACCACTTCGTCGTGCGACAGCGGCAGCACGAAATTCTCGGTCCACGCGTACATCTGGCTGAAGGTCAGCTGGTTGTGCTGGTATTTGCGGTAGATCGGCTCCTTCTCGATGTAGTCGAGGCTGTCGTTCATCCAGCCCATGTTCCACTTCATCGAGAAACCCAGCCCGCCCAGCTCGACCGGGCGCGACACCGCCGGCCACGCGGTCGACTCCTCGGCGATGGTAAGCACGCCGGGAAAGCGACCATGCACTTCGGTGTTCATCTCGCGCAGGAAATGAACCGCCTCGATGTTCTCGCGCCCGCCGTATTGGTTGGGCAGCCATTCACCCGGATTGCGCGAGTAGTCCAGATACAGCATCGACGCCACCGCATCGACGCGCAGGCCGTCGATGTGGAATTCCTCCAGCCAGTACAGCGCGTTGGCGACCAGGAAGTTGCGCACCTCGTTGCGGCCGAAATCGAACACCAGTGTGCCCCACTCCTGGTGCTCGCCGCGGCGCGGGTCGGCGTGCTCGTACACTGGCTCGCCGGTGAAGCGCGCCAGCGCGAAATCGTCCTTGGGGAAATGCGCCGGCACCCAGTCGAGGAGCACACCGATGTTCGCCTGGTGGCAGGCGTCGACGAAGGCGCGGAAATCATGCTGCGAGCCGAAACGCGCGGTCGGCGCGTAATAGCCCGACACCTGGTAGCCCCACGAAGCGTCGAGCGGATGCTCGGCCACCGGCAAGAGCTCGATGTGGGTGTAGCCGAGGTCCTGAACATACGGAATCAGCTCGGCGATGAGCTCGCCCCAGGTATAGAAGCTGCCGTCGGCATGGCGCCGCCAGGAACCGGGGTGCAGCTCGTAAATGCTGATCGGACGGTGCTGCCAGTCGAAATGCGCGCGCGCGGCGATCCAGCCGTCGTCCTGCCAGGCATAGGGCTCGTCGTCCGGCACGCAGCTGGTGGTTTCCGGACGCAGGAACATCTGCCGCGCGTAGGGATCGGTTTTCCTGACCAGCTGGCCGTGGCGGCCGAGGATTTCGTATTTGTAGGCATGCCCCGCGTCGAGGCCGGGAACGAACAGTTCCCAGATGCCAGAGCTGCCGCGGCAGCGCATCGGATGGCGGCGGCCGTCCCAGTCGTTGAAATCGCCGACCACACTGACGCGTTGCACCGCAGGCGCCCACACTGCAAACAGGCAACCCGTCACGCCGTCGATGGTTTTCAGGCGCGCGCCCAGCACCTTCCAGGCTTCGAAATGACGCCCCTCGCCCAGCAGATAGAGGTCCATTTCGCCAAGTTGCGGGGCGAAACTGTAAGGGCACTGCATGACATGCCAGCTGCCCGCCCCCTTGTCCTGCCAGCGCAAGACCGGATGCAGCTCGACTGCCGTGCCGGCGGGCAACAGCCGCTCGAAACAGTCGGTGCCGGTCACCCGCGTCATCGGCCCGCCGGCCACCTCGACGGCTTCGGCGGCGGGCAGAAAGGCGCGGATCAGGGTGCTGCCGTCGGGCTGGACATGCGGCCCCAGCACTTCGAACGGGTCGTGGTGCGTGCCGCCCTGCACGCGCATGAGCGGCTCGCTGATCGCGGGCAGGCTGGTCGCGAGCGGATCGGTCTGGGACGCCTTCATGGTTGGGGAGGTGTTTCGCATCGATGGGCTTTCTGTAATTGTTGTAGCAAACGGGGGGCGAGGTCGGGAGTCAGCGCATCCCATTCGAAGCGCCAGGTCCAGTTTCCGCTGTCGGTGCCCGGCGTGTTCATGCGCGCCGCGCTGCCGAGGTTCAGCACATCCTGCAGCGGCAACATCGCCAGTGCAGCGCGACTGTGCAGCACCGTGTCGATCATCGCCGCGGGCAGCGCGGCGGGATCGTCGACCCCCATCTGCTGCATGACCTGATGGCGGACCTCGCCGGGCTGCGAACTCCACCATCCCAGCGTGGTGTCGTTGTCGTGCGTGCCGGTGTAATACACGGTGTCGGGGTGGACGTTTTCCGGCTTGTGCGGGTTGTCGGCGTGATGGTCGAACGCGAATTGCAACACAGCCATGCCGGGCAAGCCAAACTGATGGCGCAGCTCGGTGACGTCGGGGGTGATGATGCCAAGATCCTCGGCCACCAGCGGCAGTGGGCCCATCGCGTCTGCAAACGCCTGTAACAGTTCCGCGCCGGGCGCTGCCACCCACTCGCCGTGGATCGCAGTCGGCTCGCCGGCGGGGATCGTCCAGGCCGCTGCCATCCCGCGGAAGTGATCGATACGCACCAGGTCGAACCACTCGAAGTGGGCGCGCAACCGCGCCCGCCACCAGGCAAATCCGTCAGCCTGCATTGCCGTCCAGTTGTAGTGCGGGTTGCCCCAGCGCTGCCCGGTTGCGGAAAAGTAGTCCGGCGGCACCCCGGCCACCACCGTGGGATACCCCTCGTCATCCAGCAGGAACAGGTCGCGCTGGGCCCACACGTCGGCGCTGTCGTGGGCAACGAAAATCGGCATGTCGCCGAACAGCTGGATGCCGCGCGCCGTTGCCTGTGCACGCAGATCGTGCCACTGCACCGCTGCACGGTATTGCGCACGTTTCACCGCCTCCAGGGCATCGGCGTGCACGACATCGAAGCGGACCAGCACGCCGGGTTCGCGGTTGCGCAAGGCGCGCGGCCATTCGGTCCATGGTGCCCCCTGCTGCTCCACCTTGATCACCATGAAGCGGGCGAAATCGTCGAGCCAGTGTGCCTGGCGTGCCTGCCAGTCTGCATAGCCGTGCGGGTCGACGTCGCAGTCGGGAAAAAGCGCCGGATTCACCGCAAACGCCGACGCGCACTGATAGGGCGACAGCCCGGTCAGCGGGATGCCCAGCGGCAGCATCTGCCATACGCAGAACCCGGCAGCCTGCATGAACTCCAGCCAGCGCCCGGCGTCGGCCAGGGTGCCGGACGGCAGCGAGGTCGGGTGCAGCAGCAGGCCGGCGCGGTGGGTGTCGAAATTCATTAGGCATTCCTGCGCATGGTGCCGGCGTTTTCGGCCCAGCCGCCGCCGCTCGACAGCGGCACGTCGAGCAGGGCAGGCGGCGCGGCGCCGAGCAGGCGATACAGTTCGCGCAGCTGGGTTCGGTACAACTGCTCGAAGTCGCTGACGCTGCCCGCCGGGTTGTAGTCGCCGAACCACCAGAACCAGTCAGAGCCCTCGCACACGGCAAGCTGGCGGGTGGCGAGCGCCAGCTGCTCGGCATTCAGCTTGCCGGCAGCGACCACGCTGTCGTAGGCCTCCTTTGCAGCGACCAGATAATCCCAGCCGCGATTCTTGTCTTCCGATCCGATCCAGGTCGAGAAACTGCCATAGACCCAGCTGCCGGCCGCCAGCCGCTTCATCGCCCTGGCCGGCGAACTGGCAGCCTGCTCGGCAAAGGTGCTGACCTTGAGCGTGGGATGGCGAGACAAGGTCGCATAGAGCGCATCCAGAAAATGATGGCCGTTGTCGGGGTAATACTCCCAGGCATTTTCGCCGTCGAGGATGACGGAGACCACGTGTTGACTGGCGTCCTTGCCGAAGAAACTGGCAATGTTCTCCAGGTGCTTGACGAAGTCGGCCACTGCGTCGTCGGCGTGCCAGTCGCTGTACTTGAAGCCGATCAGGTCCGACAGGCCGTCATCGCGGAAAAACACCCGTGTCTTGAAGTCGCCGATGCGCGTCGGTGAAAACAGTGCGTACTTGCTATGCAACTCTTCATCCGGGCAATCCGACTTGATACAGCTGTTGTGCCACACGCCTTCGCCGGAGGCCGTCCAGTCGAAGTCCATTTCGTCGAGCTGGGCCAGCGCGTCCTCGCTCACCCCGCCCTCGGACAGCCACACGCCTGCGGGCTTTCTGCCGAAGTAGCGTTGGAACACGTCGACGCCATGCCGCAAATGCCAGCGTGCACGCTCCGCCCCACCGGGATAGGCGGGGGCGTCGGGAACGGGAACGTCTGGCAGCGCATCGCGCAGGTTGGCGAAATCGTTCAACAGCGGCACGATGGGATGACCGTAAGGCGTCATCGACAGTTCGATCTGGCCGCTGTCGGCAAGCGCACGGTAGCGTGGAATCAAGCCGGCCATGCAGTGTTGCATCAGGTGCAACAGCTCGTGGCGGTCGGCCGCAGAATACGCTTTTTCCTGCGCCATCAAGCGCTGTACCAGCGGCAGCTGGCGCAAGGAATTCCCCAGCCATGCGAGGTGATACCACGTCAGGAGATCGAGAAAATACTGCTCGGACAGATAGCCCAGATGCGACTGCATGTCGGCGCTGCCGGGTTCGGCCGTTCCGGTCATCCGGACCAGGCGATGGAACCCGGGATACGGATGGATCATGCGCGGCGCATGGCAGCGCTGGCAATCCTGGATGATGCGCAGGCGGCTGGCGACATCGGACGGAATGCGCTCGATGCCGGACAGCAGATTCAGCATGTGATCCTGGGCAGGCTTGCCATGCTTCAGCAGCACGTCGAGCTGCTGCGCATAATCATCCAGCTGTTCCAGCAGCACCGGCGCGAAATTCACCACCGCATGCATCGTCGGATAGCGCTCCAGATGTGCGGCCATGTCGCTGTAATCCTTGATGCCGTGCAGATAGACCCAGGGCAGGTGATACGCGCCCTTGAGGCCCTCGCGGTAATAGGGCTGGTGCATGTGCCAGCACAGCACAACATTGAGCGATTTAGCCGTCATAGTCATTCTGCAATCTCGCATACAGGTTCTGGCCCAGCATCGCCGGGGTCACCAGAGTGATGCCTTCCTTGGTTACATGAAAGCGCTTGGCGTCCTCGGCCGGGTCTTCGCCGATGACCGTGCCGTCCTCGATCACGCAGCCCTTGTCGATGATGGCGCGGCTGATACGGCAGTGACTGCCGATGCTGACCTTGGGCAGGATCACGCTGTCCTTGATCAGGCTGTAGTTTTCCACCGTGGTGGCGAAGAACAGTACCGAGCGCTTGACCCGCGCGCCCGACAGAATGCAGCCGCCCGCAATCAGCGAATCGATCGCCTCGCCGCGCCGGCCCTCGTCATCCAGAATGAACTTGGCCGGAGGGTATTGAGGCTGGTAGGTCCAGATCGGCCAGTCGCGGTTGTACAGATTGAGTTCGGGCTCCACCGAGCACAATTCCATATTGGTCTGCCAGTAGGAATACAGCGTCCCCACGTCACGCCAGTAGGCAGGCTGGCCATCCTTGTTGCGGAAGGGAAAGGCCATCGCACGGGCTTCGCTGATGTTGTCCGGAATAATGTTCTTGCCAAAGTCGTGAGAAGAACGGGGATTGCCGGCATCCTCGATCAGCGTCTTGTAGAGAAAGTCCTTGGAAAAGATGTAGATGCCCATCGACACCAGCGCGGTGCCGGGCTTGCCTGGGATGCAGTCGGGTTTTTCCGGCTTTTCGGTAAAGCGGGTGATTTGCATGTTCTCATCGACCGACATCACGCCGAATCCGCTCGCCTCGTCCGCCGCCACCTCGATGCTGCCAACGGTGAAGTCAGCGCCGGTCTGCACGTGATAAAGAAGCATCTCCGAGTAGTCCATGGTGTAGACATGATCGCCTCCCAGCACCAGCACATATTCGGGGTGATGGCGCTGCATGATGTCGATGTTCTGGAACAGGGCATCTGCGGTGCCCTGGTACCACTCCTTCTTGTCGGTGCGCTGCTGGGCGGGCAGGATTTCAACGAACTCGCCGATCTCGGCGCGCATAAAGCCCCAGGCCCTTTGCAGATGACGAATCAGCGAATGCGACTTGTATTGCGTCAGCACGCCGATGCGGCGGATGCCCGAGTTGACGCAGTTCGACAGCGCAAAATCGATGATGCGGTACTTGCCGCCGATCGGCACCGCCGGTTTGGCGCGCCACGCCGTCAGGTCCTTCAGCCGCGACCCTTCGCCGCCCGCCAGCACCAGCGCCAACGTTTTGCGCGTGAGGTCGGTCACCATTTTGGGCTCGGTGTAATAGCGGTAGAGCCGTTCCTGTTCGTCCTTGGAAATTGTCATGCCTCGCTCCTGGCTGCTGCTGTATTTGGAATGAAATGTGATTTGAAACCATTGCTCAAGGCGGGGCAAACGCAGTCGCGATTGCGCCCTGCAGACCCACCCGACTATTAATGATCAGGAAAATCGGCGTGCGTTCCACCACACTGCGCATACGCCCCTTGTCGGTGGCTGCGGCCATGAAGCGCGGCGACTGCATGCGTTCCCGCAGGTTCAGGCTCACGCCGCCCGCCACATACAGTCCGCCGCACGGCTGGTACAGCAAAGCGACATTGCCCACCCACGCACCATACAGATCGATGAACAGAGCGAGCGCTGCTTCGGCAGCCGCATCACCCGCCTCCGCGCGCGCGGAAAGGGCGGCGCCCGCTATCGTTTCATCCGGAAGCGGACGACTGTTTTCGACACAACAGAAGCGATAAAGATCGTTCATCGCCAGGCCCGATGCCACGCGTTCCCAGGACACATGACCATGTTCTGCGCGCAGACGTTCCAGCAGACGCGACTGCATGGCGTTGGCCGGCGCGAAGTCGATGTGCCCCCCCTCGCTGGCAAAACTTTGGTAGCGGCCGCTGTCGTTGGCCAGCATAAAAGCCAGCCCCAGCCCGGTGCCCGCGCCGGTGATGGCACGCACTGCGCCCGCTTCGGCCGGATGAGAATTGAGCACGACCACATCGGAAGCTGTCAGCGTCGCCACGCCAGCGGCGGCAGCCTGGAAATCGTTGATGAAGCGCACGCTGGCCATGCCAAGCGTGACCCCCATGTCCGCCGCATCGAGCGTCCAGTCCAGATTGGTGAGGGAGGCATGTTGCGCGTGCAAGGGACCCGGCAACGCCAGCAAAAGGCAATCCGGAGAGACCGGCTGCTTTGCATCCGTGATGAACTGGCGAATCAGGTCATCCGCCGTTGCGAATGCCACACTCGCGTACGCCTGCTCGAAACGCAGGTGCTGCATGCCCTCCACCTCGCCCGCCACCCACGCCAGCCTGCTGTGTGTTCCCCCGATATCGCCTGCAATCAGCTCCATATACGAACTATAGGCCAGTGTTCGGGTGGCTCATTCTCCGGTAGTAATTGATGAGCGCATTGGTCGAGGCATCGTGGCTACCCACCGGTGCGTCGGCATGCAGTTCGGGCAAAATGCGGCTGGCCAGCTGCTTGCCGAGTTCCACCCCCCACTGGTCGTAGGAATTCAGGTTCCAGATCACGCCCTGCACGAAGATCTTGTGCTCGTACAGCGCAATCAACATGCCCAGCGCGTGCGGCGTCAGCTTCTGCAGCAGGATCGCATTGCTGGGGTGGTTGCCGTCGAACACCTTGTGCTGCACGAACTGGCCGGTCTGCGCCGCACCCATTTCACGCTGGGTCTCCTCGCGCGTGCGGCCGCGCATCAGCGCCTCGGTCTGCGCCAGAAAATTGGCGATCAGGATGTCGTGGTGTGCCTGCAATTCGGTGTGCGGCTCGACCGACACGATGAAATCGGCCGGAATCATCTTGGTGCCCTGGTGCAGCAGCTGGTAGAAGGCATGCTGACCATTGATGCCGGTGGCGCCCCAGACGATCGCGCCGGTGGCGTAGTCGACCACATTGCCGTCGCGGTCCACCGACTTGCCGTTCGATTCCATGTCGGCCTGCTCCAGGTAGGCGGGCAGGCTGCGCAGATAGTGGTCGTAAGGCAGGATCGCCTGTGACTCGGCGCCGAAGAAGTTGTTGTACCAGACGCCGAGCAGCGCCAGGATCACCGGCATGTTCTTCGCCAGTGGCGCATGGCGGAAGTGCTCGTCCATCTCGTGCGCGCCCTCAAGCAGTTCAACAAAGCGCTCCGCCCCCACCGCCAGCACAATCGACAGGCCGATCGCCGACCACAGCGAATAGCGTCCGCCCACCCAGTCCCAGAACTCGAACATGTTGGCCGGATCGATGCCGAAGGCGGCGACCGCTTCACGGTTGGTCGACACCGCCACGAAATGCTTCGCAATGTGCTTTTCCGCCTGCGACTGCGCAAGGAACCATTCGCGCGCATAGTGCGCATTGGTCATCGTTTCCTGCGTGGTGAAGGTTTTGGACGACACGATGAACAGCGTCGTTTCGGGATTCAGCGCCTCCAGCTCTTCCTTGACGTGGGCGCCGTCGACGTTGGAAATGAAATGCACCTTCAGGCGCGGATGGCGATACGGCTTCAGCGCCTGATAAACCATCTGCGGCCCCAGATCGGAACCGCCGATGCCGATGTTCACCACATCGGTCATGCGTTCGCCGGTATAGCCACGCCACTCGCCGCTGCGCACCTTTTCCGCGAAACTGCCCATGCGCTCGATCACCGCGTTCACCTTGGGCATCACGTCCTCGCCGTCGACGATGACCGGTCGATTGCTGCGGTTGCGCAAGGCCACGTGAAGCACCGCGCGGTTTTCCGTGTTGTTGATCTTCTCGCCGCCGAACATGCGCTCGCGCCAGCCCATCACGTCCGCCTCTTCGGCCAGCCGGACCAGCTGACTCATGGTCTCGTCGGTGATGCGGTTCTTCGAGTAATCCAGCAGCACCTCGCCCACCTGCAGCGAAAACCGCTCGAAGCGCGCCGGATCGGCCGCGAACAGGTCGCGCATGTGCACGTCCGCCATTGCGGCCTGGTGCGCTTTCAACTGATGACATACCGGGCGATGCAAGGGACCCGCCATCTCATCCCGTTTCTCTTGAGCAAATACCGAGGAAGCCATGCAGCGTTTACTCCTGATTCTTCGGAAAGTGTAGCCGCACCAAGGCTGGCACGACATTCGAGACCACGCGAGCTTAATCAAGCAATGGCTATGCCATTAATAAATGGATGCGTCATCCCTTGATTAACAATAGGAAACAATGGTGATGGGGTGATGACAAGCCCAGATGACGACCCAAAATTGCGCCCAAAAATCCAACTGGCGCAAAAACCAGGGGCAATAGTGCACTCAAAAGGTGCTTTTGATGTGCCTCAATGACACTTCCGAATTGGTACGTTCTTTGCTGAATCCCATACATGAACGGCAATAAGGGCCTGACATCCCAAAACAACTCTTTGTTTTCATTGGGACTTGAATTTCGCCCTCACTGCCAGCCTGTTAATCGTTCGGCAATGGCTGGCGAAAATTCGGAGAAACAAACGATATGCATGTTTTGATCACGGGCGGCGCAGGGTTCATCGGATCGCACCTGGCGGAACGCCATCTGGCGAACGGCGATCAGGTTTATGTCGTGGACAATCTGAGCACCGGCTCCCTCGCAAACATCGACCTCTTCCGCGGCAATCCTGCATTCCGCTTTGCCGAGGCCGACATCCTGCATTGGAACGGCCTCGACAAGGCGGTCGCGTGGGCCGATCGCATCTACCACATGGCCGCCGTCGTTGGCGTGAAAAAGGTACTGCAGGATCCGGTAGCCGTGATGGCGACCAACATGACCGGCACCGAGCGCCTTTTGCGCGCCATCCACCAGGGCGGCTGGAATCCGCAGGTCATCATCGCATCGACCTCTGAGGTGTACGGCTTCAACGAAAAAGACAGCTTCGCCGAGACGGATCACATCGTGCTGCCGTCAGCCGGCCGCCTGCGCTGGGCCTATGCGGTGACCAAACTGGCGGACGAGTTCCTCGCCTTTTCCTATGCGCGCAAATACGGCCTGAATATCGTGGTCGTGCGCCTGTTCAACACCGTCGGGCCGAACCAGGTAGGCCATTACGGCATGGTGGTGCCGAGCTTCGTCAAGCAGGCAGTGCGCAACGAGCCGCTCACCGTCTACGGTGAAGGCGACCAGACGCGCTCCTTCTGCGATGTGCGCGACACGGTGGTGGCGCTGGACCGTCTCGCCGGCTGTCCGGAAGCCTGGGGCGAGGTGGTGAACGTCGGCAACGATCAGGAAATCTCCATACGCGGCCTGGCCGAACTGATCGTGCAGCGTGCCAACAGCGCCTCGCCGTTGCAGTTCATGTCCTACAAGGATGCCTACGGCGAGGAATTCGAGGACGTCACGCACCGGCGTCCGATGCTCAACAAGCTCAAGGCGCTGACCGGTTTCACGCCGGAATGGACGCTCAGCGAGACGCTGGATGACCTGATCCAGAGGGAATACGCGAAAAACAGGCGCGTCGCATAGAATAGCGCGCCATGGCAACCACCCCCTACTTCATCCTCAGCCCGAACACGGTGCTGAGCATCATCGGCCTGATCCACGGGCCGGACAAGACCGTTCCCAATCCGGCAGAAGATTGGCGCGATGCAACCGTCGACGTTGTGATCCCCGCCTTCAACGAGGAAAGCAACATTCCGCTGTGCCTGGCCGCGCTGGCGCGCCAGACCCGCAAGCCCACGCGCATCATCCTGATCGACGACGGCAGCAAGGATCGCACGGTTGAATATGCCAGGACGTTCTGCGACCTCAACGGCATGGACCTGATCACAATCCAGCGTGCGCAATCGATCGGCAAGACGCCCACACTCAAACGCCAGTCGCGCGAGTTCGACTCCGACGTCGAATTCATTCTCGACGGCGACACCGTGCTGGAGTCGGAAAACTACATCGAACGCATGGTGGAAGAACTCTACAAGGGCGCCGGCATCGCCAGCGCCTGCGGCACCGTGCTGCCGCTGCGCGACCGCGACCGCCGCGCCATGCTCGAGACCGAGCCGCTGAAGAAGTTTCTGGGTTCCCATCCGGAAGCGTCCATCTACCCCAAGGTGGGCTGGTTCCATCACCTGCAGCGCGGCATCACCGACATGTACCGCGACGTGCTGTACTACTTCCTGCAAAAATTCGTGTACGTCGGCCAGATGGCCTTCTTCGGCAGCATCCTCAATCCGGTGGGCTGCGCCGTCGCATATCGCCGCGACGTGCTGAAAACCATCGTGTTCGACCGCTACGAGCCGGTCCTGGGTGACGACCTCACCAACTCGGAAGACATCTTCATCGGCTTCGCCATGAACGACAACGGCTACCGCAACATCCAGCTCACCGACGTCTACGCCCGCTCGCAGGAGCCGGAAGTCGGCCGCGTGCCGGGGCAGATCTACCTGTGGTCCTCGTCCTTCCTGCAAAGCTGCTACTACTTCGACGAACTGATGCGCAGCCCGTTCAAGGCGCTCAAGCGCTATAGGAAAAAGAAACAGGAAGAAGCCGAGCTGGCTGCCGGTCTCGCGGACAAGCGCCTCCATCACGAACAGTACCGCCAGCCTTTCGGCATCGACTACACCGTCAAATACGGCCGCCCCATCGGCTGGGTGCTGTTCATGTCGGCATTCGAGAAGGTGGCGTTTCCGACCGCGTTGCTGATCATGATCCTGCTGCAGATGTGGGAGCCGCTGGCCATTACGCTGATCGCGGAAACGGCCGTGGCAACCGGCATCCTGGTCACCGTGGCGAAAGGGCATCGAGTGGAATATTTCTTCAAGGGACTGCTGGTGACGCCGCTTCGTTATGCCGTGCTGTTGTTCGACCTCGTCACCATCGGCCGCTTTGCCGCCGACCTGTGGATATTCCGTAACCGGCGGTGGCGCAAATGAAGCGGCGTTTAATACTTGCATTGGCCTTGTGCTCGAACCTGGCGCTGGCCCAGTCTGTTCCTGATGACGGCCTGCGCGCCGAAATGCAGGGCCAGTGGACCGACGCGGTGGAAATCTACAAACAGGCACTCAAAGCCAATCCGGCACAGGCGCATCTGTGGGAACGCATCGCCGACATTCGCGCCACGCAGCTGAAGGATCCCGCCCGCGCCGCAGAAGCCCTGAGCGAGGCGGTGAAGTATGCCCCCGCGGACGCCCGCCTGCATCACAAGCTTTCCCAGGCGTATGCCGTGCTGCAGCAGGGCCCGAGTGCACTGGCTGCCATCTCGCTCGCGGTCGAACTCGAACCGGGCAACCTGACGTATTTGCATGCCCGCGGCGAAGTGGCCACCTGGACCGGCCAGTACGCCGTGGCGATCGACAGCTTCGAGCGCGTCCTGGCCGCCGCGCCCCAGAATGCCGACGCGCTGCTCGGCCTCGCCCGCGCCTACGCGCGCAGCGGCAAGAAAGATGCCGCCGCGCCCCGCTACCGCGCCTACCTGGAGCAGCGTCCGCAAGACAAGGACGCCATGCTGGAGACCATGGAGCTGGAGGCCGAGCGCGGCAACACCGCGGCGGTGCAGGAATACGACGCGCTGTATCGCCAGCGCTTCGGCGAGAGCAAAGAATACTGGCTGCGCATGGCCGACATCTATGCCTTGGGCAACAACCCGGTGGCCGCGGCGGCTGCCCTGAAGGAGGCGACCCGATTCGCCCCGCAGGACCATGCGTTGTTCTATCGCCTGGCGCAGAGCTATCCGAGCGAAAGGGAAGCCGCTGAAGCGGCCGCCGCGATCGAGCGTGCCGTGGAACTCGATCCGAACAACCTGGAATACCTGCGCACCCGCGCCGATCTCGCCGCCTGGCGCGGCGACTACGACATGGCGCTGGACAGCCATCGGCGCATCCTCGCGATCGCGCCCAACGATCCCGGCGCGCGCCTCGGCATCGCCCGCGTGCATTACTGGCGCAGCCAGCTGGACGAATCGGCGCGCGCCTATGGCGACTACCTGGCCAAACAGCCGGGCGTGGCCGCGGCGTGGCTGGAATACATCGTCGTCGTCACCGAACTGGGCGACTACGCACGCGCGATGGAACTGCTGGAGACCTATCGCCAGCGCTTCGGTGACAACGTCGCCTACCGCAAGCAGAAGGCACGCGTGCTGGCCTGGGCGGAGCGGCCAACACCGTCGCTCGGCATCGTTTCCGAACTTGAGCCGACGTTGCGCGACGACTACGAACTGGGCTACACCCGCACCGTCGCCCTGCACTACGCCCACCGTCCTCGCGAAGCGCTGGCGAGCCTCGCCGAAGTCACCCGCCTGCGCCCGGACAGCAAGGAAACACTGGATCTGACACGCTTTATCCGCACCCCGCTGCGCTCCAATGCGACCGCCGGCTTCGGCTACCACACCGATTCCGACGACGTCAGCATCCGCCATGCGTTTGTACGCGGCGAATACATGATCAACCCGGAGACGCGCCTGTTCGGCGGCACCGACCGGCAGCAGATCCACGCCGACAGCGGCAGCGGCTACGAAAAGCCGGACGGTGGCACCTCGATCGGCTACAACCGCGCCTGGCTGGGCATCCAGCATCGTTATTCGCCCAAGGTCTCGCTCGACGCGCAGATCGGCGGCGGCCGCGCGGAAGGCGACAGCAACTTCATCTACGAAGTGGGTGCCGACCTCCAGCCGGCAGACGGGCTGGCAATGCGCCTGTCGCACCGGCAGGACCTGTTCGCGGTGTCGCCGCGCGCGGCCAAGCTCGGCATCGAACGCCGCGCCACCACCCTCGACACCACCTGGACGCCCGACCTGCGCTGGACCCTGGCCAGCCGCGTCGGCTACGACACGCTGTCCGACGGCAACGACCGCTGGGAAGCCGAGCTCGCGCCGCGCCGCGCCGTCATGCGCACCCAGCGCCTGAACCTGGATCTCGGCGTGAGCGGCCGCTGGTTCGGCTATGACGAGGACCCGGGCAATGGCTACTATGCGCCCTCGCTGTACCAGCGCTACGCGCTGACCGCCTTCACCTACTGGAAGATCAGCGACGACGACGGCGTGAGCGTGGCCTTCAGCTACGGCCCCTACAAGGACAACACCCTATCCGGCTTTCGCACAGGCAGCGACATCGTGGCCGAGGGCTTCTTCGGCATCTATCGCGACTGGTTCCTCGACGTGAAGGCCGGCCTGTCCAACTACGGCGGCGGCGGCACCGGCGGCTACCGTTCGCACATGTTCGAGCTCAGCCTCACGCGCCGCTTCTGAACTGCAACCACCGGCACAGGCATGCATTCGAGGCAAGCATGACACGCCGGCTCCTGTGCCTTTTCCTGTTCCTGCCGGTTCTGGCGGCTGCGCAAATGCCGGCGCAGCCGGCCGTGGCCATCACCTTCGACGACCTGCCCTATGCCTCCGTTCCCGCGGAGGACAACGCAACGCTGGAAAACATGACCCGCCGGCTGCTGCAGCACCTGCAAAGTGCCCAGGTGCCCGCCGTGGGTTTCGTCAACGAATCCAAGCTGACCCGCGAAGGCCATCTGGAGCCCGCACGCGTCGATCTGCTGCGCAGCTGGCTCAAAGCCGGCTTCGAGCTGGGCAACCATACCTATTCGCATCCTTCGCTCAACCGGGTTCCACTCGAGGCCTTCCAGGCCGACCTGCTGCAGGGGGAAACCGTCACGCGCCCACTCATGCTCGACGAAGGTCGCCCGCTGCGCTGGTTCCGCCATCCCTTCCTGCACCAGGGGAAAACGGCGGAGGACCGCGCAGCATTCCAGAACTTCCTCTCTGCACACGGCTATCGCGTGGCACCGGTGACCGTGAACAACGCGGAATGGGTGTTCGCCGTCGCATATGCCCGCGCGCAGGCGCAGGGCGACGAGGATGCGGCACGGCGCATCGGCGCGGCCTACGTGCCCTACATGGCGGCGGTATTCGGCCGCGCCGAGCAACTCGCGCTCGACCTGTTCGGCCGCTCCATACCGCACGTACTGGTGCTGCACGCCAACACCCTCAATGCGGAGTATTTCGGCGCGCTCGCCGCCATGCTCCGGCAGCGCGGCTATCGCTTCATTTCGCTGGACGACGCGCTCACGGACAGCGCTTACGCGTCGCCCGTGGGATTGAGCGAAATCGAAGGCGAATCCTGGCTCGAATGCTGGGCGCGCCAGGTCGGCCTGCGGCCGCCGCAGTCGCCGCCGATGCCGGGCTTCGTCACGCAGTGGGCGGGGCCTGCCGCGTACCGGGGCTACTGAGATGTTTCTGCGCGCTGTCGTCATGGCGGCCACCCTCGCCGTCACGCTTGCAGGCGCCCTGCCGGCGGCGGCCGATACGCTGCGGACCCTGGCCGAATCGGCCGGCATCCGTATCGGCACCGCCGCGAATGTCGACGCCCTGGATACGGACGCAGCCTACGCCCGCCTGCTGGCGCGCGAATTCAATCTGGTGACGCCGGAAAACGCGATGAAGTTTTCCGTCGTGCAGCCCGAGCGCGGCCGCTTCGACTTCGCGCAGGCGGATGCGCTGGTTGCCTTCGCCGAAGCGCACAACATGCAGGTCAACGGCCACGTGCTGGTGTGGCACCAGCAGCTGCCGGACTGGCTGACGCAGGGGCAATTCAGCCGCGACGAACTGAAGGCGATCCTGCGCGAGCACATCCGGACGCTGGTGACGCGCTATCGCGGCCGGGTGGCCTCATGGGACGTGGCGGCCGAAGCGGTGGCCGAGGACGGCAAGCCGCGCGAAACCTTCTGGTCGCGCGGCATCGGCCCGGATTATCTGGTGCTGGCGTTCCAGTGGGCGCACGAAGCCGATCCGCAGGCGCATCTGCGCTACAACGACTATGGCGGCGAGGGCGACGGCGCCAAATCGGACGGCATCTACGACCTGGTGGCCGGATTGCGTCGCAAGGGTGCACCGATCCACGGCGTCGGACTGCAGATGCACGCCAGCCTGAAAGATGCGCCGCGCGCCAGCGAAGTGCGCATCAACATGAAGCGCCTGGCCGCGCTCGGACTGGAGACCCACATCAGCGAAATGGACGTGATGCTGTCGCTGCCGGCAAGCCGCGCCGACCTGCGGACGCAGGCTGCTCTGTACCGCGACATGCTGCAGGCCTGCCTGGCGGTGCCGCAATGCCGAAGTTTTTCCACCTGGGGTGCGAGCGACCGCTATTCGTGGATCCCGGAGTTCTTCCCCGGTCAGGGCGACGCGCTGTTGTTCGACAAGGATAATCGCGCCAAACCGGCGTATCACAGCGTGCAGCGGCTGCTGCGAAGCGCGGTACCGCGCAAGCGCTGAGCCCGGCAGGGCGCGGCTTAGGCCGCATGTTTTCCTACAGTGAGAGCCTTCGCCATTGCCAACATGGTCTGACATATGAGCTTGGCGAATGCACGGTCATCCATGGAGATGTCTTTTGGAAGCTTCCATTCATTGTCAGCGAAGTCAACGTAGAGACCGCGTTGCTTAACTCCATCAGCACGTGATATCCAAGAAGAAATTCTCTCGGAAATGCTGCAGCTTTCCTTGTGACGACCTGTCGCAATGAGCAAGCCATGAAGCATCGTTGAGATGTCGCCTGCAATTTCGTGCTTAATTTTGTGTCGATGAAAGACCAGCTTAAGGGTTTCTAAATCCTCAATACCTTCAGAGTGCTTTGCCAGAGAGATAACTTTGGCGCATTCCTCACAGGAAAGAATGTAAAGAGAAGTGGCCAGGCCCTGAAGTTCGGGCACCTTGATTCTCGTTGCCGCCTTGTACAGGCTCTGGGCATTCATGTAGGCGTGTCGGGCGCCTTCGCTTGCTTGTGATTTGGGAATCATTACATGCGACCTTGTATGTTCAAACCACCCGCTTTGCGGGGCTTTAACGCAGCGCCAGACGAGGTGCAGGGTTGGGCGTGCTGCCTCAGTAAACTATATCGCCTTTTATTTTGTAGAAGTCCGCAGGAATTGTGGAAGTCCGGGGAAGCGGGGAAAAGACAAACCACGCGTGTCACTTGGTGCGGGAGGGGGACTCGCATGAAACGCGGAAAGCTTCGTATTTGCTTGGCCTTATAGCATTCTGTGTGCGCTGATACCCGCAGATATACCCACAAAACCGGGGCGTGTCTGCTTTACAACACCCCCCTTCGACCCTTGACTGAACCTTGCCACTCTCGGGCTCGCACGCGCTCGACGATGGCCGTCCCCTACTGAAGTTTTGCCCCCCGTGATTCTTCTCACGTCATGACGGCATAGTGCCCGACATTCAAGGTCAGCCGGGCCGCGCGGGTACAATTCTGCGGCGTACGCAAATAACCAGAATGGGGGGGAGATAATGGCCGAAAGCCAGACAGCAGATTGGAACGAGCTGAATATCAGAAGCGAAGCGGATGCGTTCAAATTAATCGAGAAGGCCCTGCAGCAGCAAATCGGCGATCAGCCCTGCAAGCTTAATTTTGAGAATTGGCCGATACTCACTCTCAAGCTTGAGGGTGAGGGATATGACAGCACGATCACCCCGGATCTGGCTGAAGCGCTTGTATCGCTTCAGCACGCACTCGATCGCAGTTACGCGAGGCTGGTTCATGACCTTGCGACCTCTCGGGGGCTATCCCTTGAAGAGCGTGACGCGCTAAAGTTCAAGGCGAAGGTCGAGAGCGGAAGCTCGCTAGTTGAAATCAATTTGGGAGAATGGGCTGAGCGCGTAGGCGTGGCCCTAATTGGCAAGATGACACCTGATCAGCTGGTGACGATGGTTGCGACCCTGGCAGTGGTAGCCGGGTCGACGATCGCCCTCAAGCTTTTCCTGAAAGCCCGCTCAGAAGACAAGAAGGTCGAGGCTGGAATGCAGGAGCGCGTGTTGCTTTCTCAGGAAGAGACCAAGCGCCACACTTTGCTTGTGCAGGCGCTGACCGGTTCCCCGAAACTAGCCGATGTTGCTCAGGATTTCGATCATGCCCGTGTCGAACTCCTGAAGGGCGTGGGCGATGCCGACACCCTTACTGTCTCCGGCATTACCCTGAATCGTGTTGAGGCGAACACCGTCGCCAGAGCGAAGCGGAGCGAATCGAAAGACATTCAGGCCAACGGGCCTTACAGGATCCTTGATGTGGGCCTGAGCCATGAAAACGAGGTTCGCCTCAAGGTGTCCGATGCGAATACGGGCCGTGAGTTCGTAGCAAGCTTCACGGATGACAGCCTGAACCAATCTCAGATCGCCATGCTGCAGAATGATGTGTGGAAACGAGAGCCGATCTATCTTTCCATCAATGCCACCGAGTTACGCGGGCAGATCACCACGGCTGTCGTGGTTGGGGTCGGAGCATCCCAGTAACCCACTGATCCGACTCCAAAACGCGAATTCGCGCCGGGGGGTTTTTCCGGGTATGCAGCCGCTTTTATAGACGGACGAAATCCCGGAACGCGACCGGAATAAGCTTGGATTGGCCGGGGTTACACCCCAGCATTTCCACAAATTTGGCTAGCGGATGAACTCTGAAGAATATGAACGCGTGGTGCCGGCGGCTTATGCCGCTTCGCAACGACGGTTCCGTAATCCTGATGGCCGCAATCTGGCTCAAACTATTTTCATCGCCTCGCTAGTACTCATCGTTCAGCCTGACACACGCTGTAACAACAGCATGGAAATCGAATCCGGTCTCTGTGCTCTGTCGATCGATCCATTCCAGATCTTCTGGTGAGGCACCATATTCAGCGATACGCCAGAGTCGATCCAGCACACCAGGCTGCCTGAGTGCTGGATCAAGCTGGCGAGCAAGCTCAGTTCCCGAATGTCCATCGCCGCCCGTCTTGGCAGACTCCAGCAACTTGTCCAGCCGGCGCCGCAGCGCCGTCGTGCTCACGCTTCGCCCCGTTGGCGCCAAGACTGCGACTGGCGATGCATGAAGGCGGCCCGCCCGCGGGGTTTCTGCTCCGCAAGTGCGGCAATCCCGGCGGTTGCCTGGTCGGGGTGCGCCACACCATTCTCGTCCAGTTCGGTGGAGTCTGACTTTCCATCTTCTGCCATGCTGCCACCTCGCTTCCACTCATTTTCCTGGCGCTGCAGGAACGCGTCGCGCCCGACTAGCGTGCTGGGTTCGTTCAGATGCTCGTCATCTTTCCTTGCCTGCGCTGCATGATCTACTTCAGATGAGGGCGTTCGATCATTTGCCTGGACGATCTTGGGCGTGGGGCCGCTCAGATCGATGTGGCCAATCACGTCTTTCACAAACACGGTTCTACTGCTCATTGCGGTACTCCTTTCGGTTGGTTGGTTTTCTCGAATTGCTCTATCCGGGCCTGCAAGACGGATGTCTCGTAGGCCCGGCGCAGCAGATCGAGGATGAAGGCCATACGGGTAGCATCCTGCGTCCTTACCTTCCCACCGCGGGCATCGCGATACAGCGCCGCCAGCTCGCGTCGGATCGCGTGAGCATCGCGCAGGTCGATTTTCGGCCGGGGGGTAAGGCTCAGCACATTCCTGTTGCTGTCTTGGGTTTCGTCCGTTTTTTTTCCGCTGATCATGGATAGTCCCTTAGTGTGCAGCTAGGCTCGTGGTTCCCAGATTCAGAACCCTCTCCATGTCAGCCATGATGTCGCGCAGGTAATCCAGATCAGGAGGGGAGATGCTCCGGACGGCTGTTTCTTCCTCGGTACCGGCAACGGTGCGCATGGCGTCAGGGCTTAGCCCATGTATCTCGCAGACCCTGTTTAGAGCGACCTCCAACGCTGCATACCGGGCATTGCAAAGGTTGACGGAGTTGGCATACTCGATGGCCCGTGCCGGATCATCGTTGTTGCATTCATAGAAACCTGAACTGGCGGCAAAGTGTTGGGCTAGAAGCCGCCAGTGCTCAATTGCCCAGAGGCTGGCCACGTTTTGGAATGCATCCAGCCAGCCCTGATATTCGATGCTCAGGCATTCACAGACCTCCGTTTCCACTACCCCGATGATTCTTTCCAGATCCGTAGAGTCGGCGCGCGCGATTGCATCGAAGCTCTGCGCAGCAAGAATCTTGTTGGCGCTCATTCCTCAATCTCCCACGCGATGCTCTGGACCAACTGGCCGGTGTCGATTAGCGGGCGGTCAATCGGACCTTCCGCCTTTTTCCGCAGCGATTGGTTGTAGCCGCTGCTGCGATTTCGTTCTCTCGCTCTGATCGTGGCTGGCTTAAGCGGTGCAAAGCTGCCATGCCTGATTTCCACCTGGACGTCGCCCTTGGCCATCTCGCCGAGTTGCCCGAGAGCCTGCTCGGCCGTCATCTGCCCGCGTAGCATCTTCACCAGGTTGATCCGGTTGAGCCGGACATACTTCAGGCGGTTTTTCTTGATCGCCGGGGTCAGGAATGGGCGTTCCGGGATTCCCTGCGCAGGCGACCCGAACTCATGAACGGCGGCAATCATGGCCACGGGCGTGCCGTCCGCTTCCCGCTTACTGGACGGAACGCCGACATTGACGACGTGCGCGGCCGCATTGATACGCCGTTTCAGTTCATCGAATTTATTCATGTCGACGTCCTTGATAATCTTCATTGTAATTTTGGCTGGCTTGCTCATTTCCTCTCCTAAACGGCGCGAGTTTTACTCGTTGCAGGAATGGGCTGGTCAAGGCCGATGCACTCGATCTCGGTAAGCCAGTCCTGTCCGCGGTTGTCCCCTTTATGGGATAGCTTCAGCACCTTGTAGATGCCGTCCGGGTCGAGCCGCACGAGCTGCTCGCTCTGCCGGCCGAGGGGCGGGTTGGTTTCCTGCTTTTCACGTTTCGTGGCCAGAGCCTGTGCCTGTTGCCGCTTCGCCTTGATGCCGTTGTTGTCCAGCTTGATCGCGCCATTCACGCAGATCTGCGGGTTCAGGAGGCACGTTACCGCTATGCCTTTGTCGTTGATCTCGGGCGCGCCCAGCATGCCGGTGTCGGCCCGGATGACGATAGCCTCGCCCGGCAACACATCGTTGGCGCTGACGATGACCAGCTGGCCATCCTGGATTGACCAATTCGCCCCAGATTCGCGCGCAATATCGCGGAGCACGTCGCGGGTATTGCCGCTGATCACCTTGCCGCGCAGCCGTGCCCGGTCGTTGATCTGCACATGGCCTAGGGTTGTTCCACCGACCCCTTTGAAGGTGCCAACCGCCCGTTCGACGAGCTGCATGTTCGTTGTGCCGGCGGCCAGGGTCTCGTTCATCACGGCATTGCGGAAGTCCTTATCGCCGTCGCCAGCCTCGATTTCGGTGATGTAGTCGTTTTTGTCGCGGTAGCGGTAGACGTGCTTGATGTTCCCGCTGAAAATCTGGCTCATCGCGTCCTCGTACCCAGCGTTCAACAGCACCTCGTCGTACTCGTTCTTGATCTTGGCTTCGTTGTCAGGATGCAGGTTGAAAATCTTGATGATGGCGACGTTCGGCGCTGACTCGATGGTCTTGGAGACTTCGAATTGCACGCGCAGATTTTCGACCAGCAACCCGCTCCCAGCCTTGCCGATGATGACCTGAACTTTCCGCTTCCACTGGCGAACGGATTCAGAAACCTGTTTAGTCATGATGGTCACCACCCATTTCAAAGCCAGCCTCCTCCAGCTTGACGAGCAACCGTTTTGCTTCGGGGGCAGCCTTTTCTTCGGCCAGGGTCAGGAACCGTAGCCCGAAGGATTCCGGGAGGTGACGGCCGCGATTGATATTCAGGCCATCGGTGTAGAAGCCCTTCATGATCTCGCGCAGTGAGGAAAAACCGTACTGGCCTCGCTTGAAGCGTGCTGACACGGAATTGCTGGCCATCATCTTGGCGACTGCTGCATGTAGGGCTTCCGCGGCTTCGGTGTAAGCTGTCTCGGCCGCTTGAAACTCTTGTTCGCACACGGCATATGCGGCTTTGCTCTGTTGGTCGAGAAGTCGCTCCACCTCCTCTTCGGCAGCCTCCAAGCGTTCTTGCAATACCTCCTTGGCGCCCTCCGCACCGGCGGCCGTGTCCGCTGCGCTGGCTGCTGCCTTTTCCGCTGCCTTGATCAGCTTGTCCACCTCACTGTTATCAGCCTCCTTGCCGGCCATGAAAGCATCAGTCAGAGCGTGCTTGCGCTGTTTCTTTAGGGTTGCCAGCGTTTCCTTGGTTTCGGCGACTGCTGCAATGCAGGTCGCGCAGCGATCGAGCTCCGACTTGATGCCGGCGATTTCATCACGCTTGGCGCTGATGGCTTGTCCAATGGCTTTGATTTGGTCCATTTCATTCTTCCTTTCAAAGTAGCCCGTAAAAATTCGCTGGCGGCTTGGGCTGTCTGCCGGCGGCGTGTTTGTGGTGGTAGGTGGCTGGTTTCACTGCGCCCCCGCGGCTTCTCCAGATGCCGCTCGCCGTTTCTTCGCGGCTATGGCTGCATCGCGCTTGCTCTGGCAGTTCGGGCAAAGATTCGCCAGGTGTCGTCCCGGGAGCTCTGCCTTGCACCATTTGCAGACCCGTTTCTTACGCTTCATGCCCGCCCCTTCCATTTGAATGTTTCGGGGTAGACTCATGGGGAACGGAAGCGTCTGCACCTGTTGGCAGAGTCGAGGCTATGCTTGCAAGCATGTTTCCAGCGGATACCAGAGGCTTCGAACAGACTCTGCGTAGCGTCCACCGCGTCACCAGCACATCCAGCGGATGCGTGATTTTCATGGCCATCACGGCAGCCATGGCGCCCTCTTCCGGGCTCATGCCTGGCTTCATGAAACAGTAGGGTGGCACCTCGTCGAGGCGGCAGGTGCTGAATTTGTGTTTGGATTTAGTCATCAAAACCTCGTGTGGAACGCTTGGCTGGTGCCTGGCGCGGAGGTTGTCCGAGGTAGTCGCTGAACCGCAGGCGCGGGGCGTCGTACTGCAGGGTGATGTCACCCAGGGCGCCGTTCCGGTTTTTGCGCACGACCAGGCTGATAAGGTCTTGCCACTCGGCGCCATCGTTCCGATGCAGCATCATGATCACGTCGGCATCGGCCTCGATGTCGCCGGACTCGCGCAGGTCGGACATTTGCGGCCGCTTGTCGACGCGTGACTCGACGCCCCGATTGATCTGCGCCAGCGCGATCACGGGCACGCGCAATTCCTTGGCCAGCGCCTTGAGGCCGCGCGAGATCCCGCCGACTTCCTGGGTGCGGTTCTCGCCCGGGCCCTTCATGAGCTGCAGGTAATCCACGACGATCAGCCCGAGGCCATGCTGACGCTTGATCTTTCGCGCCTTGGCCCGCGCGTAGGCGACGGAGACTCCCGGCCGGTCATCAATGAAGAGCGGCACGTCGGCGGTGTCACCACAGACAGAAGAGAGCCGCTGCCAGCCATCAGGCGAGGCGGTGCCGCTGCGCATGTCGGACATCGACACCCCTGAGCGGCTGGCCATCAGCCGCATGGCGAGTTCCTGCCCGGTCATCTCCAGGGTGAAGAAAAGCGCCGGCGCCCCGGTGCTGGCGACGTGGTCGGCGATGTTGAGGGCGAGCGCCGTTTTCCCTACAGAGGGGCGAGCAGCCAGAATCACAAGCTGTCCAGGCTCCAGGCCGCCGGTGATCCAATCGACGTTCTCGAACCCGGTCGGCTGGCCGGCGAGTTTTCCACCACGCTCCCGGCGGCTATCGATCTCGCGCAGCGCCCCGCGAATTGCGTCATGAACCCGCACCGGCTCGCCGCCTTGGCGATCGAGCAACTGCATCATCGCCAATTCGGCCTCTGAGGCGATTTTTTCGACATCCTTGGGGCCAGGACTCATGCAAGCCGCTTCCATGCGAATGGCGACCCCATGGAGGCCGCGCAGGATGGATTTTTCGCGCACGATCTCGGCGTACCGGTGAAGGTTGGTCGCGCTGGGGGTGTTGCTTGCCAGCGCAACGATGTACGAAAGCCCGCCGACGCTTTCCAGTTCGCCAAGGTTCTGCAGGGCCTCGGCGACCGTCACGGCATCAACCGCCTTGCCCGCATCGCCGAGCGCCTTCATCGCGCTGAAAATCCGGCGGTGATCATCACGGTAGAAGTCCGCAGCGCTGATAACGCCTTCGATGCGATCCAGAGCATCAGCGCCGACGATCAGCAGGCCGCCAAGGGCAGCATGCTCGGCTTCGATCGAGTGCGGGGGCAGGCATGCCGATGCCGGAGTTCCGATGTCGGGAAGGTCGCGGGCGTTCATGTTGGATCCCTGTGGTACTTGTTCTCAAGGCACTTGGCGAAGGCCTTCGGCGAGAACAGAAAATCGATGTCAGCCAGGAATGGGGGTTTGCCCGGCTCGGGAGCGGCACGCCCGGTCAGGAATTTCGATTCATTGCAGGTGGCAAAGAAAACCTCCCACGCAACAAGGCCTCCTTCCTGCGTCGCGTACCCAAACGGCTTGCAGTTGAGCCTGGCTGCTTCGTTCCAGCGTTGCCGTATGGCGCCCATGCGGTTCTTGTTGAGAACCTTGCACCGTGGGTTGTCTGGCATCAGCCGGTGATACACCTCAACAATCTTTTCTACCGGGCAGCGCGGCACAGAGTCGACGCTAGTCGACGTAGTAGTGACGGTTATTGATGGTTCTATGACGGTTTGGGTGTCATGGGCGACACCCGTCTCGCGTCTTCCATGACACCCGTCTATGCCTTCCGCGACACCCGTGTCATGGGCGACACCCGTGTCATGGGCGACACCCGTCAGACTGTGAAGGTTGATCCGATATTGCCGGGTTGCCCCGGGCTTGCCGCCGAACTCATTCCCAATCACGGAAACGAATCCTGCTTCGAGCAGCTGGTGCACGACGCGCTGCGCCTGCCGTGGCTTGAGGCGGATTTTTTTCGATATGGAAGCCATGGATGGATAGCACCGGCCGTTGTCGTCAGACCAGTCCGCAAGCGCGAGCAGGGCGAGCAATTCGGAGCCCCCGCCGGGGTAGCTTTCCCAGACCTTGGACATGACACGGATGCTCATGCGGCCATCCGGCAATCAAGGCCAGCATTCAGCAGACGCAGAATTTCTCGTATCGCTGGTGGCTTCAGATCATGCGGCAGCACTGGAAGCGCAACGGCGATCCTGTGTGCTGACCCCAATGCCAAAGCTTGGCGCATCGGGGTCTGATGTTTACGATGCGGGCTTGAAAAGGTTTCATCGTTGGCCGCCCTGCCCCCCAGCTCGGCGGCCTTTTTGTTGGCGCTCATTTTCAGGCCGCCATCTTGGCGATGGCCTGGCGAACTTCGCCGACATTCCAGCGGGTCGAATTACCGCCCAGTTTGCGCGGTTTCGGCAATCTGCCGTCCTTTGCCCAGCGCCAGATCGTTGTGCCGGATGTTTGGAAAAGCGCCGCCAAGGTGGCGGATTGAACAAACGCACTATCAGGCAGCGCGTCGAAGTTGGTCAGTGCGGGGTCGTTGGTTTCGGTAGCCATGCGCATTCCTTTTCAAGAAAGCCCACCCCAAGGCGGGGCGGTGCATGGCTGCAATTAAATTGCCAGGGGTTACTATCAGTCAGGGCCGGTGACAGTGCTTTTTTTACTCCGCAGGGCTCGCCATACCGTTGCCTTGCTGCAGGCGGCCTCGCTTGCCGTTCTAGAAACCAGATCGTTTTTGCTTGATCGGGGTCGCTCGCTATTTAAGCGATTGTAGATTGCTAGAACGCGCTGGTGGTTATTCGATGCGGCTTGTTTCTGGACGGCCCGACCTTTCTTTCCCGCCTGCACATGCTTAAGGCCAACGTCGGCAAGCAGACATAGTTCGGCGGCATTGATGATCCTGTCGGCGCTTTCGAGCTCCGCGGTGTCAGGATGGCTTTCCAACACGATCCAGCGGAGCAGTGCGTAGGCACGCACAAGATCGCGCGGAACATCACGAAGGCCCCCATTGGTAATGAGCGGCCATGCTGATGGATCAACACCCGCCAGAGGTTTGATGCGCACAGCCGCAATCCATCCGAAGTCGAGTGGATAAAGTCCCTTCAGGTGCTCGGTCAAGGGGTGAGCGTCAAGGTACTTGTCTGGGGGCATATGGCCTACCGCTGGAATATGCGATCAAACAACACCTAGTCGGGGGCATCGAGTGGGCTCGCGTTGAGGGCGTCCATATTCAAGGCAATTAGGCTTCACGCTCCCGCGCCCGTTCCTCGATCCAAGCCTTGATCTCCGATTCCAGCCAACCAGACGCAAAACCTAGCTTAAGCTGCTTTGGGAACACGCCGGCCGCGATCATCTTGTAGATCGCCGATTTCTTCAGCCCTACTCTCTCGATCACCTGCGGCAGGCGAATGATTCTGTCGTTTGGATCCATGATTACCCCCCAAATCAGCTCTTGGTCTGAGAGGCCTCGCCCAGGAATAGAACGCATGCCCTCGCGTTGCGCTCCAAATGACTCGACCTCCCCCCACGACTCGGCTTCTCGTTCGGCAAATGCCATCGCTTCCCCATGGGATAGTCCGCCATTGAGTTTCCTCACCCGTCCGTCGGAAAAGTAGATCACGGGGCGCCACGTTGGACTGGCTTGGCTAGATTGGACGTGCGTTGTCGCCGTTGGGGCGCGTTCTATAGAATGGCATGCAGCCATGGTGCAATCTCCTTACAGGTTGCGTTGTGGTCAGGGCCGGGGAGGGGTTGCAGCCCCTTCTCGGCTCGTTTTACCTGAGACCGTCAGGCGGCGGTTTTTCCGTGCAGCGGGATGACGTCAGCCCCCGCTTTCAGCTTGTCCAGGTAGTCCGCCCATGCCTGCATCATTTTGCGGCGCTCACCCAGGTGAGCGGTGCGGTTGTAGGCGCGTCCGTTCGGGTCTTTCACGGCGTGCGCAAGCTGGTGTTCGATGAAGTCAGGCCGGAAGCCGAGCTCTTCGTCCAGCAGGGTGCGCGCCACGGCCCGGAATCCATGGGCGGTCATTTCATCTTTGGTGAAGCCCAGCCGGCGCAAGGCGCCGTTGACGGTGTTCTCGCTCATTGGGCGCGAGCCCCCGCGTTCCGATGGGAAGACGTAGCGACCGCGGCCGGTGAGGTTGTGCAGTTCGCGCAGGATCGCCACGGCCTGAGTGGACAGCGGCACGATGTGGGCGTTGTCCATCTTCATTTTGCTGCTGGGAATGCTCCAGGTTGCGCCGTCGAGGTCGATCTCTTCCCACTCGGCATGCCGCAATTCGCCGGGGCGCACGAAGGTCAGCGCGGACAGTTTCAGCGCACAGAGGGTGACGAAGCCGCCCGTGAATCCATCGATTGCCCGCATCAGTCCGCCCACGGCCTGCGGGCTGGTGATGGCTGCATGGTGGCGGGTTTCCCGCTGTGTGATCACCAGGCTGAGGTCGATGCTGGCCGACACGTCCCGGGCGACCATGCTGTGACTGTCCGCATAGCGCAGGGTGCGGCCGATGTAGTTGAACACCCGCCGCGCGATGTCGAGCGCGCCACGCTGCTCGATGCGCCGGATCACATCGAGCACGTCGGCCGCCGCGATCTCCGAGACGGGCCGCGTCCCGATCCACGGGAAAACGTCCTGCTCCAGCCGGCTAAGGGTCTTGTCGCGCGTAGTCTGCGCCTTGTCGGCGTAGGCCTTGGCAAACCACGAGCGGGCCACTGCCTCGAAGCTGTTGGCCGCGCATTCGGCGGCGCGTACCTTGGCGGCTCTCTTCAGCGCGCCCGGATCAATGCCGTCCGCCAGCAGCCGGCGAGCGTCGGCGTGCTTCTCTCGGGCGCGTGCCAAGCTCACATCGGGATAGGTGCCCAGGGCCAGCGTCTTGAACTTCCCGCCGAAGCGGTAGTTGTAACGCCAGTATTTGCCGGTCGGGTTGACAAGAAGATGCAGCCCACCGCCGTCAGCCAGCTTGAAGGGCTTCTCGGACGACTTCGCCTTTTTGATCGCGGTATCAGTCAGCGGCATGGCATCGTTGAGGGTACCCACTCCGCGCATGTCTCACATACCCGCATGGATACCCTCGTTTTGAGGGTGTTTTCATGCTACGCCATGATACCGCGTGATGCAACAAAAAACCCGCAGTCCAAGCACTGTGGCGGGTTTTTGACGATGCGTGATACGGGATGATGCTATTAAGTGGTGCCGGGAGGGGGACTCGAACCCCCACACTGTTACCAGCGGCGGATTTTGAATCCGCTGCGTCTACCGATTCCGCCATCCCGGCAGGGAAGCCGGGCGCGAACGCGTCCGGCGACAGAAGCCGCGCATTATCGCCGAATCGGGCAGCCCGCCGCAAGGCGACGGCTATAATCGCGCCCCATGCGTGTTGCCGATTTCGATTTCGACCTCCATCCCGACCTGATCGCCCAGTTTCCGCCCGCGGTGCGCGGCGGCAGCCGGCTGCTTCACGTCGAGGCGTCGGGCACCTTGCACGACCGCGAATTTGCCGATCTGCCCACCCTGCTGCGCCCCGACGATCTCCTGGTGATGAACGACACGCGCGTGATCAAGGCACGGCTGTTCGGGCAGAAGGAGAGCGGTGGCAAGGTCGAACTGCTCGTGGAACGGGTGACGGGCGAATTCGACGCACTGGCCTTCATCCGTGCCAGCCACGCGCCGAAGCCCGGCTCACGCATCCGCCTGGCCGACGACGTGGTGATCGAGGTGGTCGCGCGGCAGGACGACCTGACCCAACTGCGCTTTCCGCACCCGGTGCTGGACGTGCTGGACCGGCTCGGCCGGCTGCCGCTGCCGCCCTATATCGAACACACGCCGACCGCCGACGACGAGGCGCGCTACCAGACCGTATACGCCAACGAGCCCGGCGCAGTGGCGGCGCCGACGGCCGGCCTGCATTTCGACGACGCGATGCTGAAGGCACTGCGCGAGCAGGGCATCCGCACGGCGCAGGTGACGCTGCACGTCGGCGCCGGCACTTTCCAGCCGGTGCGGGTGGACGATATCGCCGAGCACAGGATGCACAGCGAGCGCTACACGATTCCGCAGGCGACCGTCGACGCGATCCGGGAGACCCGCGCCCGCGGCGGCCGCGTGGTGGCGGTGGGCACGACCAGCCTCCGGGCATTGGAAGCAGCCGCGCTGGAAGCGGCGGCACCGTTCGGGGAGCTGCACGCGGGCTCAGGCGAAACCGACATCTTCATCACGCCGGGCTATCGATTCCGTGTCGTCGACGCGCTCCTCACCAATTTTCACCTGCCCCGCTCCACGCTGCTGATGCTGGTGTCCGCCTTCGCCGGCGTCGACCCCATCCGCGCGGCCTACGCGCATGCAATCAAGGAACGCTATCGCTTTTTCAGCTACGGCGACGCGATGTTTTTGGAAAGCCCCTCTCCCCGATGAAATTCGACCTCCTCACCACCGACGGCGGCGCGCGCCGCGGCCAGCTCCATCTCGCGCACGGCACCGTGCAGACGCCGGTGTTCATGCCGGTCGGCACCTACGGCACGGTGAAGGCGATGGCGCCCACCGAACTCACCGATATCGGCTTCGAGATGGTGCTGTCCAACACCTTCCACCTGTGGCTGCGCCCGGGGCTGGAGGTGATCGAAAAATTCGGCGGCCTGCACCGCTTCATGGGCTGGGACAAGCCCATCCTCACCGATTCGGGCGGCTTCCAGGTGTTCAGCCTGGGCAAGCTGCGCAAGATCACCGAGGAAGGGGTGAAGTTCGCCTCGCCGATCAACGGCGACAAGCTGTTCCTCACGCCCGAAATCTCGATGCAGATCCAGCGCACGCTGAATTCCGACATCGTGATGATTTTCGACGAGTGCACGCCCTACCCCGCCACCGAGCGCGAGGCCGCCGACTCGATGCGGATGAGCCTGCGCTGGGCCGAGCGCTCGAAAGCGGCCCACGCCGGCAATCCCAATGCGCTGTACGGCATCGTGCAGGGCGGCATGTTTGAATCCCTGCGCGACGAGTCGGCGCGCGAGCTGATCGCCATGGACTTCGACGGCTATGCCATCGGCGGCCTCTCGGTGGGCGAGCCGAAGGACGACATGACGCGCATTCTCGCCCACACCGCGCCCCAGCTGCCGGTCGACAAGCCGCGCTATCTGATGGGCGTCGGCACGCCCTCGGATCTGGTCGCGGCGGTGGCCCAGGGCATCGATCAGTTCGACTGTGTGTTGCCGACGCGCAACGCGCGCCACGGCATCCTGTTCACCCGGCGCGGCGAGATGCGCATCCGCAACGCGCGCTGGAAAACCGACACCGCGCCGATCGACGACGAATGCGACTGCCACACCTGCACCCATTTCAGCCGCGCCTACCTGCACCATCTGATCCGCGCCAACGAGATCCTGGGCGCGCGGCTCGCCACCATCCACAACCTGCACTACTACCACCGCCTGATGGCCGGGATGCGGATGGCCATCGAAACCCGGGGCTTTGCCGACTTCGCGGCGCGGTTTCATGAGATGCAAACGCGCGGATGGTAGAATCGCCCGGTTCTGATTAATCTGCCCTGATTTGGAGTTTTTACCCATGATTTCGCTTGCCCACGCACAAACCGCCGCACCGGCCTCCCCGGGTTTCGAGCAATTTCTGCCGCTCATCATCATCTTCATCCTGTTCTGGTTCATGCTGATCCGCCCGCAGATGAAGCGCGCCAAGGAACAGAAGAAAATGCTGGCCGATCTGGCCAAGGGCGACGAGGTCGTCACCGCCAGCGGCCAGGTCGGCAAGGTTGCGAAAATCGGCGAGCAGTACGTGTCGCTGGAAATCGCCGACGGCGTGATCACCCACGTGCAGAAGCAGTCGATCCAGACCCTGCTCCCCAAGGGCACGATCAAGGGCCTGTAACACACCCGGGGGAGCAGCCTGCCGCTTTGCAGCCCCTTGCTCCTTTCCACCCATCATTCCCTGCTCACTGCTCTCGGCCAAACCATGAACCGCTTCCCGCTCTGGAAATATGTGCTCATCGGCATCACGCTGGTGGTCGCCTTCCTCTACACCCTGCCCAACTTTTTCGGCGAAGTGCCTGCGGTGCAGGTATCGCCGGTGCGCACCACCGAAAAGGTCGACACTGCGCTGATGGGCAAGGTGGAATCACTGCTCAAAGCGTCCAACGTGGCCTATAGCGGGGTGGAACTGTCTGGAAATAGCATCAAGACGCGCTTTCCCAGCACCGACATCCAGATCAAGGCCAAGGATGTGCTGCAGAACGGGCTGGGCGAGCGCTACACGGTGGCGCTGAACCTGGTATCGGCCTCGCCGACCTGGCTGTCGACGATCAACGCGCTGCCGATGTATCTCGGTCTGGACCTGCGCGGCGGCGTGCATTTCCTGCTCGAAGTCGACATGAAGGCGGCGCTGGAAAAGTCCGCCATCCGTTACCAGAACGACTTCCGCACCGAACTGCGCGGGGCCAAGATCCGCTACGGCCGCATCAGCCGCGAGGGCAATGCCGTCACCGTGCATTTCGCCACCCGCGACCAGCGCGACGCCGCCGTCAACAAGCTGGGGACGGTGTTCACCGAACTCGCCCTCATTGCCGAAGACCAGGCCGAAGGCTTCAGCCTCACCGCACGTCTGAAGCCTGAAGCCGAGAAACAGGTGCAGGAATTCGCCCTGCAGCAGAACATCACCACCCTCAGGAATCGCGTCAACGAACTCGGCGTTGCGGAACCGGTGATCCAGCAGCAGGGCGCCAACCGCGTCGTGGTGCAGCTGCCCGGCGTGCAGGATACCGCCAAGGCGAAGGACATCCTCGGCCGCACCGCCACCCTGGAAATCCGCATGGTCGACGAGCTGGCCGACCCGCTGGCGCTGGCGCAGGGCCAGGTGCCGTTCGGCGCGGAAATCGTGGCAAGCCGCGAGGGCGGCACCATTGCCGTGAAGAAGGACGTGGTGCTGACCGGTGACTCGATCACCGACGCCTCGCCCGGCTTCGACAACACCAGCGGCCAGGCCGCGGTTCACATCAACCTGGACGGCAAGGGCGCGCGCATCTTCAAGGACGTGACGCGCGAAAACGTCAACAAGCGCATGGCCATCCTGCTGATCGAAAAGGGCCGCGCCGAGGCCATCACCGCGCCGGTGATCCGCGAGGAAATCGGCGGCGGCCGGGTGCAGATCACCGGCATGGAAAGCGCGCAGGAGGCCTCCGACGTCGCCCTGCTGCTGCGCGCCGGCGCGCTCGCCGCGCCGATGCAGATCGTGGAGGAACGTACCGTCGGTCCCAGCATGGGCGCCGAGAACATCGAAAAAGGCTTCCACTCCAACCTATGGGGTTTCTTTGCAGTGGTCACCTTCATGGTCATCTACTACCGCGTATTCGGCCTGTTCTCGTCGATCGCCCTCGCCATCAATGCCTTCCTGCTGATCGCACTGCTGTCGATGCTGCAGGCCACGCTGACCCTGCCCGGTATGGCGGCGATCGCGCTCACACTCGGCATGGCGATCGACGCCAACGTGCTGATCAACGAGCGCATCCGCGAAGAGCTGCGCAACGGCGCCACCCCACAGGCGGCCATTCACGCCGGTTATGAGCGCGCCTGGGCCACCATTCTCGACTCCAACCTCACCACCATGATTGCCGGCATTGCGCTGTTCTGGCTGGGCTCCGGCCCGGTGCGCGGCTTCGCCGTGGTGTTGTGTCTGGGCATCCTGACCTCCATGTTCAGCGCCGTTACCGTGTCGCGCGCCATGGTGAACCTCACCTATGGCCGCCAGTCGCGGTTGAGCAAAGTTTCCATTTAAGGCCACGCCATGCTGGAATTTTTCCCGTTCAAGAAAACCATTCCCTTCATGAGTTGGGGAAAGGTGACGACTGCGATTTCGCTCCTCACCTTCCTCTTTTCCGTCTGGGCGCTATGGGACAAGGGCCTGAACCTGGGCATCGATTTCACCGGCGGTACCCTGATCGAGGTACGCACCAGCCAGCCAGCCGATTTGCACACGATCCGGACCGCGCTGGAAAAAACCGGCCTGCCGGAAATCTCGGTACAGAACTTCGGCACCAGCCGCGACGTGCTGATTCGCCTGCCGGTCAAGCAGGACGCCAATGCCGCGCAAACCAGCAACATTGTCATGACCGCGCTGAAAGCCGCCGATCCCACGGTCGAACTCAAGCGGGTCGATTTCGTCGGCCCGCAGGTCGGCAAGGAACTCTATGACAGCGGCGCGCTGGCGCTGCTGGTGGTCGCCTTCGGCATCATGGCCTACCTGGCCGTTCGCTTCGAGTGGCGCTTCGCGGTCGCCGGCATGCTCGCCAACATGCACGACATCATCATCATCCTCGGCATGTTCGCCTTCTTCCAGTGGGAATTCACCCTCACCGTGCTGGCCGGCGTGTTGGCCGTCCTGGGCTATTCGGTCAACGAGTCGGTGGTGGTGTTCGACCGGATCCGCGAAAACATCCGCAAGATGCGCGGCGCGACCATCCCCCACATCATCGACGACGCCATCACCCGCACCATGAGCCGCACCATCATCACCCACGGCTCGACCCAGCTCATGGTGCTGTCGATGTTTTTCTTCGGCGGCGAAGCACTGCACAACTTTGCACTGGCGCTGACCATCGGCATCATGTTCGGCATCTATTCGTCGGTGCTGGTCGCCAGCCCCCTGCTGCTGATGTTCGGCGTCAAGCGCGAGCACTTCATCAAGCCGGTGGAAAAGAAAGAAGAGGCCGTTGTTTGAGGTGCAAGACACAAGATCCGGGTTGCAAGGAAGCACGCTTCTTCATCCTTGCACCTTACGTCTTGCATCCTGAAACAATTTGAACCTGCCTTCCCATCATGCTGCACGACTTCATCAACTGGATTCTCGCCACGGTTCAAGACTGGGGCTATACCGGCATCTTCATCCTGATGGCGCTTGAATCCACGGTACTGCCGGTGCCGAGCGAACTGGTGCTGATTCCAGCGGGCTACCTGGCGCACCAGGGGCAGATGAATTTCTGGCTGATCGTACTGGCGTCCACCGTCGGCAGCCTGGTCGGCGCCTTGTTCAACTATTACGTATCGATGTGGCTCGGGCGCCCCTTCCTCGAGCGCTGGGGCCGCTACTTCTTCGTGCGTCCCGAACTGCTGCACAAGACCGACGCCTTCTTTCTGAAGCACGGCGCGGTTTCGACATTTACAGGCCGCCTGATCCCCGGCATCCGCCACCTGATTTCCATCCCTGCGGGGCTCACCCGCATGAACCTTGGCGCCTTCGCGCTCTATACCTGCTTCGGCGCGGGGTTATGGTCGTTAGTCCTAACCTTGTTCGGCTATTTTCTGGGTGGCAACGAAGCGTTGATCCAGCAATACCAGCACCACATCACCGCGGGCGTGATCGTCTTCGTCGCGCTCATCATCGGTGGCTACTGGTGGTGGAACAAGCGCCACTAGGCTTCAACCCGCAGCACCCACCATCAGCCGCTTCATTTCAGAAACGGCCTCTTTCCAGCCCACGAACAAAGCCTGCGCAACAATCGCATGGCCGATGTTGAGTTCGCGGATACCGGGCAGCGCCGCAATCGGCTGGACATTGTGGTAAGTCAGGCCATGTCCGGCGTTCACCGCCAAACCCAGGCTCCGGCCGTAGGCCACGGCCATGCGGATGCGCTCGAATTCGGCGATGCGCGCCTCGTCCGTCACGGCATCGGCATAATGTCCGGTGTGGATTTCGACCACCGGCGCACCGGCAGCATGGGCCGCGTCGAGCTGCGCGAAATCGGCATCGATGAAGAGCGAAACGCGGATGCCGGCATCGGCAAGACGCCTGCAGGCATCCTTCAGCTTCGGCAGCTGGCCGGCCACATCGAGCCCGCCTTCGGTGGTGAGCTCCTCGCGCTTCTCCGGCACCAGGCAGACGTCCTGCGGCCGGGTGGCGAGGGCAATGCCCAGCATTTCTTCGGTGACGGCCATTTCCAGATTCATCTTGGTCTTCAGCACCTGGCGCAGGATGGCGACATCGGCGTCCTGGATGTGGCGGCGGTCTTCACGCAAATGCAGGGTGATCGAGTCGGCACCGGCGGTTTCCGCCATGAGCGCGGCCTCGACCGGGCTGGGATAGCGGGTCTTGCGCGCCTGGCGCAGGGTGGCGATGTGGTCGATGTTGACGCCGAGATAGATGCTCATGGAGTAAGGTCGGTGAGTTCGCGTAACAGCTGGCGAGTATAAAGCGGCTTCGCGCCCAGGGTGTGGTTGATCAGGGTGCGCATCAGCGACTTGGCCTCGGCCAGCGTAACCGGACGCTCGAAGCGGTCGGCAGCCAGATCGATCAGGGTTTGTCCGGAAACCGGGCAGCCCGGCTGTCCGGTCGAACGCAGTGCGCCCCGTTCGGGCTGGAACACATAACGCCGGTCTGGTTCGATCGGTGCCCCGTTGTCGGCATCGACGTCGAAGGTTGCACCGTAACCGACCTCGGAAAGCAGGTTTTTCTCGAAACGGCGCAGGATGCGTTCGTAATCGACGGTGGATGACTCGCCCGCCAGCTGATCGAGAGTGTCGATATAGCGCTCGTACAGCAGTTCGTGCGCATCACCGCGCGCCAGCAGACGCAGCAGCAGTTCATTAAGATAGAACCCGCACATCAGCGCACGCCCCTGCGGCGCGATCAGACCGCCCTGCCACTCGGCGGCATGCAGGGTCTTCAGTTCTGACTTGCCAAACCACGACAGCAGCAGCGGCGTGAAAGGCTGCATCAGGCCGCGCAGCATGGATGCCGGCCGGCGCGCACCGCGCGCGATCAGTGCCACGCGGCCATGGCTGCGGGTGAACACTTCCGCCACCACGCTGGTTTCCTTGAAGGGATAAGTGTGGAGGATGAAGCCGGATTCGTTGTTGATGCGGGCGTCAGAAGACATTGAAAAAAACCCTTATCTGCGAAGGGCGCGACGATGATTTTTAATCGATACCCAGCGACTTCAGCATGCGCACGTCGTCGGCCCATCCACCCTTCACTTTCACCCAGACCTCCAGATACACCTTGCTGTCGAACGCGCGTTCCATGTCGAGTCGCGCCTGGGTGGAGATAGTCTTGAGCTTTTCGCCGCCCTTGCCGATGATGATGGGCTTGTGGCTGTCGCGGTCGACCAGGATGGTTGCGAAGATACGGCGCAGGTTGCCCTCCTCCTCAAACTTGTCGATGGTCACCGCCACCGCGTAGGGGATTTCCTCGCCGCACAGACGGAACACCTTCTCGCGGATGAGCTCGGCCGCGAGCTGGCGTTCGGTCTGGTCGGTGACGTCATCCTCTTCGAACAGCGGCGCGTTTTCCGGCAGGTGGGCCTGCAGGGTTTTCAGCAGTTCGTCGAGGTTGCTGCCCTGCTTGGCCGACACCGGGACGATCTCGGTAAAAGCATGCGCGGCAGCGACTTCCTGCAGATAGGCCATCAGTGCCGCGCGATCCTTGGCATAGTCGATCTTGTTCACCACCAGGATCAGCGGGCGATCCTTGGGCAGCAGCTCCATCACCTGGCGGTCTTCCTTGGTCAGCCGCCCGGCCTCGACCAGCATCATCACCACGTCGGTATCCGACAGCGTTTCGCGCACACGCTTGTTCATCGCGCGGTTCATGGTGCTGGCGTGACGGGTCTGGAAGCCAGGCGTATCGACGAACACGAACTGCGCTTCACTGGTCGTGTGGATTCCCATCACCCGGTGGCGCGTGGTTTGCGCCTTCTTCGACGTGATGCTGACTTTCTGCCCGACGATGCGGTTGAGCAGCGTCGACTTGCCGACGTTGGGACGCCCGACGATGGCGATGAGGCCACATTTGAATTCATTCATTTTTGCAACGCGGCGCACGCCTGACGTGCGGCCTCCTGTTCGGCGGCGCGGCGACTCTTGCCGACGCCGCGCGTGCTGAGCACGGGTTTGGCCAGTACGCACTCGACAATGAAATTCTGGTCGTGCGCCTCGCCCTGGGTATCGACCAGCCGATAGTCCGGAAGAGGCAGGCGGCGCGACTGCAGCAGTTCCTGCAGTTGTGTCTTGGGATCCTTGCCCGACGCCCTAGGGTCGATTTTCTCCACCAGCGGGTCGAACAGGCCGCGCACCACACGCTGCGCTGCGTCGAACCCGGCGTCAAGGAAAACCGCGCCGAATAGCGATTCGAGTGCATCGGCCAGAATCGAGGGGCGGCGGAAGCCACCGCTTTTGAGTTCGCCTTCGCCCAGGCGCAGGCTGTCGCCCAGCCTCAGCGTCGCCGCAATCTCGGCCAGGGTTTCCTGCCGCACCAGGTTGGCGCGCAGGCGCGACAGGCTGCCTTCTGGCAAGTCGGGAAACGCATCGTAGAGCGCGCGAGCGACCGAGCAGTTCAGGACCGAGTCGCCAAGGAATTCGAGCCGCTCGTTGTTGAGTGCACCGTAGCTGCGGTGCGTCAGCGCCTGGGTCAGAAGGTCGGGGCGGCTGAAGGTGTAGCCCAGTGCCTGTTGCAGGCGCTGGTTCAACAGGACGTTATTCAACGTCTGCCCGGGCCGCGTTGGGATCGCTGCTGGCGCTGAAATCGACCACCAGGCTGATATTGCCGACGAGCTTGGTGCGGTAAACGTAATCGGCGGAAATGACCGGGACGCTGCCGCGGCGATCGATGCTCAGGTC
>JAJYXG010000050.1:0-8407 GCA_021791095.1 Pseudomonadota bacterium | reverse complement strand
CCGTCGATTTCCGGACGCAGCACCACGCTGTCCTCGGCTATCAGCGCGCCTACCGCGTTGACCGTATTGGACACCGGGGTGGCGGCAACCTTCATCATGTTGACCGGAATGAAGGGCGGGCCGCCTGCCTGAGCAAAGGCGAGTGCCGGAACGAACAACAAGGCGAACAGGGTGCGCATGACGGATTCCGCAAGAAGAACAATGATGTACGGCAGGTGCGCACCTTATCAGTTCCGTGGCGAAACAAAAACCGCACTCCAGGGTCACTGATTAAGTGATGTGTAAGGATTGCGCCCGGACCCCGACAGTCTGATTAGCCCCTTTTATTGATAGGATTCATCCATGCTGATACGCCACCCTGACGATATTCTCCCGTCTGAAATCACGCCGCCCGATATTTATCGCGAACGCCGCCGCTTCATGCAGGGCATGGGTGCGCTTGCCGCGGGTGCCGTCCTGGGTGCGGCACCCAATGCCGAGGCTGGCGCCAAGCTGAACGGCGTGCGCGCCAGCGCCTACAGGCTGGACGACGACAAAACGCCATACAAGGATGTCACCACCTACAACAACTTCTATGAATTCGGGACCGGCAAGGGCGATCCGGCCAACAACGCGGACAGCTTGAAAACCCGTCCCTGGACGGTGACGATCGAAGGTGAGGTGGGTAATCCCAAGGTATATGACATCGACACCCTGCTCAAACTCGCTCCGCTGGAGGAGCGCGTCTACCGGATGCGCTGCGTCGAAGGCTGGTCGATGGTGATTCCGTGGGTGGGCTTTCCCCTCAGCGAACTCATTCGCCGTGCCGCACCCACCGGCAATGCCAAATACGTCGAATTCGTCACCCTGAACGACCCCAGGCAGATGCCGGGGCAGCGTTCACGCGTGCTCGACTGGCCGTATGTCGAGGGCCTGCGGATGGACGAAGCGATGCACCCGCTCACACTGCTGACGGTCGGGCTATATGGCGAAGTGCTGCCCAACCAGAACGGCGCACCGATCCGTCTGGTGGTGCCGTGGAAATACGGATTCAAAAGCGCCAAGTCCATCGTCAAGATCCGCTTCGTCGAAAAACAGCCGCTTACCGCCTGGATGGCAGCTGCGCCGCAGGAATATGGCTTCTATTCCAACGTCAATCCGCAGGTCGATCATCCGCGCTGGAGCCAGGCAAGGGAGCGTCGCATCGGCGAATTTCGCAAGCGCGACACCCTGATGTTCAATGGCTACGGCGCCCAGGTCGCCGAGTTGTACCGCGGAATGGACCTGAAGAGGTTCTTCTGATGGGGGCTGTTCTGCGCAACCCCAAAGCCTGGATTGCGCTGGCCTGTCTGTTGCCGCTGCTGCGGCTGATCGGTCTGGGCGTAAGCGGCGGGCTGGGCGCGAATCCGATCGAATTCATCACCCGTTCCACCGGCACCTGGACGCTGGTCGGGTTGCTGGTGACGCTGTCGGTCACCCCGCTGAGGCGGCTGACCGGACGCGCGGATCTCATCCGTTACCGGCGCATGCTGGGGCTGTTCGCCTTCTTCTATGCCTGCCTGCACTTCGTCACCTATGTCTGGCTGGATCAGTTTTTCGAGCCGGCGGCCATCGCCAAAGACATCATCAAACGGCCCTTCATCACCGTCGGTTTCAGCGCCTTTATGCTGCTCATTCCGCTTGCCGCGACCTCGACCCATGGCATGATGCGCCGCCTTGGTCGCCGCTGGCAGCAATTGCATCGTCTGGTTTATCCGATTGCCCTGCTGGGCGTGATTCACTACCTGTGGTTGGTGAAAAAAGATATGACTGAACCCCTGATCTATGGTGCAGTCCTGGCCTTGCTACTGGCCATGCGTCTGCCATGGGGCGTGGCCTTGCTGCAGGCTGCCCGAAGCCGGCTCGTGCCCGCCAGGTCTTGCGTTCGGGGACGTGAGGCGCCGGCAAGGAACCACTAAAACGGGGAGTAAGCCCCGGTCATGGCAGTAAAAAACAGGAGGCAAGCCCCCGGCCGCGACAATAAAAAACGGGGGACAAGCCCCCGTTTCAGATTGGGCAGTGCCCGACCTGTTTAAAGCCCGAACGGCTTGATGACCGGTACCGCCGGTGCGGGTGCGGGTGCCGGGGCCGGCGCGGGTTTGGCGACCGGGGCCGCTTTCTTCGCAACAGGCTTTTTGGCAGGAGCCGCTTTTTTGGCTGCCGGTTTGGCGGCGGGCTTTTTAGCCGGAGCTGCCTTCTTGGCTACCGGCTTTTTGGCTGCCGGCTTGGCGGCTGCTTTCTTAGCTACCGGCTTTTTAGCTGCCGGCTTTTTGGCGGCGACTGCCTTTTTGGCCACCGGCTTTTTGGCTACCGGCTTTTTGGCGGCGACTGCCTTTTTGGCCACCGGCTTTTTGGCTACCGGCTTTTTGGCGGCGACTGCCTTTTTGGCCACCGGCTTTTTAGCTGCCGGCTTTTTGGCGGCGACTGCCTTTTTGGCCACCGGCTTTTTGGCTACCGGCTTTTTGGCGGCGACTGCCTTTTTGGCCACCGGCTTTTTGGCGGCGGGCTTGGCTGCTGCCTTCTTGGCCGCCGGTTTGGCGGCGGGTTTTTTCACTGTTGCCATCTAACACTCCTTAGAAGTTGAACACATTCACTTATCACTACAGCTTGAAGCCACGTGCAGTCAGAATTTGCACTTCCAAAGCGTGGTACCGACAGGCGACCAACTTGCCCGAAACCCGCTTGAAACGGGCGATACCGAGGCTCCGCTTGGTGAGCCTCATTCTAGTTACTTTTCCCGGGGGTTCAATGAATAGTCAATGCCGCACGAAAATAATTCGAAGAAAAATGTAGCGGTCAAGCAAAATGTATTGATCCGATACCAAAAAACAAGAAAGTCGATGCCTGAATCGGTCCCTGAAAAGTCAATCTACAAGCCGTTCTCCGGCCATCAGCCTGTCCTGCGTTTCTCGTTCGCGGATTAGATGAATTTCATTCTTGTCGATCAGAATTTCTGCCGCGCGCGGGCGCGAATTGTAGTTCGAAGCCATGCTCATGCCGTAGGCCCCGGCGGAAAGCAGTGCCAGCAGGTCGCCTTCCTCGATCGCAAGATCGCGCGCAAAGCCAAGAAAATCGCCAGTCTCGCAGATCGGGCCGACGATGTCGTAGCGCCTTGACGGGGTGTGACGTTCATTGATGGCGACGATTTCGTGATACGCCTCGTAGAGCGCGGGGCGCATCAGATCGTTCATTGCCGCGTCGACGATGGCGAAGTTCTTGTCCCCCCCGGGCTTCAGATACTCGACGCGGGTGAGCAGCAGTCCGGCGTTGCCGACCAGCGAACGTCCCGGTTCCAGAAGCAGTTTTTCGCGGCGGCCGGAAAAGCGCTCCGCCAGCACGCGGCCATAGGCCGCGAGGTCGGGTGGCGTCTCGTCGCGGTAGCGGATGCCGACGCCGCCGCCGAGGTCGATGTGATGCAGCACGATGCCTTCGGCTGCCAGCGCGTCGACCAGCGCCAGCACGCGGTCGGCCGCATCGGCCAGCGGAGACAAATCGATCAGCTGCGAACCGATGTGGCAGTCGATGCCGGTGATTTTCAGGTTCGGCAGGCTGGCAGCCAGTCGATACAGTGCCGGCGCCTCGGCAATCGGCACGCCGAACTTGTTTTCCTTGAGTCCGGTGGAGATGTAGGGATGGGTCTTGGGATCGACGTCCGGGTTGACGCGGAACGACACCGGTGCGACCTTGCCCACGTCGCCCGCCACGCGGTTGAGCCGGTGCAGTTCACTGGCCGACTCCACGTTGAAGCAGAGAATGCCGGCCTCGAGCGCGGCGCGCATTTCGCCCGCGGTCTTGCCCACGCCGGAGAACACCACCTTGCCGGGATCGCCCCCGGCTGCCAGCACGCGTGCGAGTTCGCCGCCCGAAACGATGTCGAAGCCAGCGCCCAGCCGGGCGAACAGGTTGAGGATCGCCAGGCTGGAGTTGGCCTTGACCGCATAGCAGATCAGGTGCGGGGTGGCGGCGAAGGCCTCGGCATAGGCGCGGTAGGCGGCTTCGAGTGCGGCGCGCGAATAGACGTACAGCGGTGTGCCGAAACGTTCGGCGAGGGTGTCCAGCGCCACGTCCTCGATATGGAGGCGGCCGTCGATGCGATTCAGGGTATTCAATTGGAAGTCCGTTGCGGTGCGGAGGGATTTTCGGGAAGATACAGGTCACCCTTGGAGCCGCAGGCCGTCAGACCGAGGCCGCACAGCAGCAGGGACACTATATATAGGGTGCGCAGTTTCATGCGCGAAATGTTAGCACGGGACATCATGACGAAAAGCGAATCAAGCGAGGCCGAATTCAACCAGGCCGCCGGCACCACCCTGGCCCGCATCGAGCAGGCGCTGGAAGACGCGGACCTGGATTTCGAGACGCCGGCGGACGGCATCATCGAGGTCGAGTTCGACGACGGCAGCAAGATCATCATCAACCGGCACGGCGTGGCGCGCGAAATCTGGGTGGCCGCGCGCTCGGGCGGCTTCCACTTCAAGCCGCTGGACGCCGGCTGGTTCGACACCAAGAGCGGCGAGCCGCTGTATGACAAGCTGGCCGCGCTGATCGCTGCGCAAGGCGGCGTCATGGTCCGCTTCTGATCCCTTCAAAACTTGAAAAGCCAGGCGCTCACCCTGTTTGACCTGGTCGAGCGGCTGTCGCTGCTGACCCGGGCCGACTTGCGGCAGGCGGGCGCGGCGCAGGGGCTGCAGCCGGTGCACCTGCAGGTGCTGTTCTATCTCAACCAGGCCAACCGCTTCAGCAACACGCCGCAGGCGCTCACCGAATACCTCGGCCTGACCAAGGGTACGGTATCGCAGACCGTGCTGGTGCTGGCGCGCCGCCGTTTGATTTCGCGCTACGCCGATCCCCGAGATGGCCGGGTGGTGCGGCTGATCCTGGCCGAGGGGGGGGCCAACCTGTTGAAGACGCTGAGCGCCGGGAGCGCCTGGCGCGATATCGTGCAGACGGCCAGCCCGGCGCGGGTGACGTCGGCGATGGTGGTGCTGCGGCAGGTGCTGGCCCAGGTGCAGGCGCAGAGCGGAAAACGTACCTTCGGTGTGTGCACCACCTGCCGCCATAACCAGCGGGTGGGGCCGCGCAGCTATTTCTGCGCACTGATGCAGGAAAAGCTGTCCAGTCCCGAGGTGCGGCGGATTTGCCGTGAGCACGCACCCCCGGTGGCGCTGGCGGAGACAGCTTAGATGCGTTTCCGCGCGCGGGCGATCGCCGCGCGCACCTGGGCCGGCGCGGTGCCGCCCAGATGGTCGCGGGCGGCAAGCGAGCCTTCCAGCGTCAGCACAGCGTAGACGTCGTCCGCGACCACCGGACTGAACGCCTTCAGCTCGGCGAGCGGCAGGTCGGCCAGATCGCGGCCGGACGCTTCGGCGGCCCTTACCGCACGTGCCACGACTTCATGCGCATCGCGGAAGGGCACTCCCTTTTTCACCAGATAATCGGCCAGGTCGGTGGCGGTGGCGAAACCCTGCATCACCGCAGCGCGCATCGCGTCGGGTTTGACGGTAACGCCGGTGAGCATGTCGGCGTAGATCGCCAGCGTGTCGGTCAGCGTGTCGACGGTGTCGAACAGCGGTTCCTTGTCTTCCTGGTTGTCCTTGTTGTAGGCGAGCGGCTGGCCCTTCATCAGGGTCAAGAGCGCCACCAGATGGCCGTTGACCCGGCCGGTCTTGCCGCGCACCAACTCGGGGACGTCGGGGTTTTTCTTCTGCGGCATGATGCTTGATCCGGTGCAGAAGCGGTCGGCAAGGTCGATGAAGCCGAAGCGCGGGCTCATCCACAGGATCAGTTCTTCCGACAGGCGCGACAGGTGGGTCATCACCAGCGCGGCGGCGGCGGTAAATTCGATGGCGAAATCGCGGTCGGAGACGGCGTCGAGCGAGTTTTCGCAGACTGCCTCGAAGCCGAGCTGCTCAGCGACAAACTGGCGGTCGATCGGATAACTGGTGCCGGCCAGTGCCGCGGCGCCCAGCGGCAGCCGGTTCACCCGGTGGCGGCAGTCGGTCATGCGCTCGGCGTCGCGCGCCAGCATTTCGAAATAGGCCAGCAGGTGGTGGCCGAAGGTGACCGGCTGTGCCACCTGCAGGTGGGTGAAGCCGGGCATCACGGTGTCGGCGTGCTGCTCGGCGAGGTCGACCAGCGAAGTCTGGCAGGCGTGGAGGCTGGCCAGAATGCGGTCGATCGCGTCGCGCAGGTAGAGGCGGATATCGGTCGCCACCTGGTCGTTGCGGCTGCGCCCGGTATGCAGGCGCTTGCCGGCGTCGCCGATTTTGGCAGTGAGTGCGGCCTCGATGTTGAGGTGGACGTCTTCCTTGTCCAGCGACCAGACAAACTGGCCGGCGCGAATCTCGGCCAGCAGTTCGGCCATGCCGCGCCGGATCGCCTCGAGGTCGTCCTTGGACAGGACGCCGACGTGGTGCAACATGGCGGCGTGCGCCAGCGAACCCTGAATATCGAACTCGGCCAGCCGATAATCGAAGGGAATCGACGCGGTGTAGCGTTTGACGATTTCGGAAACCGGCTCGGAAAAACGGCCGGACCAGGCGGCGGGTGCGCCGGCCGGCGGCGTCGAAGGCGTGCTCATGGGGCAAAAACGGGGAATGAAAAGAAAGAATCATAACAACCGGCAGGTCGAATTGCCGAACTTCTGTCACCTTGGGGTGAGCCTGCGCATTGCGCTGACGGTGGAAGCAGCGCTGGTTGCCGGTGTGGTGGCGCGCGTACCGGACGCACCGGCGTTCTGGGCGGAGTTCATCGCGCTGTCGGCGCTGGCACAACCTGCGCTGCTGCTGACCCTGCTGGCCTTGTGCGCGGCGGGGCGCTGGCTGCGCAGCCAACCTTATCGGCTGGGCGTGGGCGCCACCCTGGTGCTGGGCATGGCGGTGCCGGTGTTGGCCACGCTGTGGATGGGCCCGCTGCTGGCTGGTTCGGCGCAGATTCCGCTGGGCGGGGTGGCGCTGTTTGCCTTGCTGATCGGCGCAGGCCTGCTGGCCTATTTCAACCTGCGTGCCCGCGCGCTGTCGCCCGCCATCACCGAAGCGCGCCTGCAGGCCTTGCAGGCGCGCATTCGCCCGCATTTCCTGTTCAATAGTCTGAACGCCGTGCTGTCGCTGGTGCGCAGCGATCCGCGCCGCGCCGAGCATGCGCTGGAAAACATGGCCGACCTGTTCCGCGCGCTGATGAGCAATGCCAGCCAACTGGCGCCGCTGGAAGACGAAGTGGCGCTCACCCGCGCCTACCTGGAACTCGAGCAGTTGCGTCTGGGCGACCGCCTGCAGGTGGCCTGGCACATCAAGAAAATGCCGGGCGACGCGCTGATTCCGCCCTTGGTGATCCAGCCGCTGGTGGAGAACGCGGTCTACCACGGCATCGAACCGCAGCCGGGCGGCGGCGAGATCAGCCTCAATGTCTACCGCAGCGCCGACAAGGTGCATATCGTGGTGCGCAATCCGATCGCTACCGACCCCGGGCATCACAAGGGCAACCGCATCGCGCTGGCCAATATCCGCGAACGCCTGTTGCTGCATTTCGACCTCGACGCACAGCTCAAGTTGGAGCCGCTGGGTGCCGTTTATCAGGTGCACATCGTCATTCCCTACACCCGTGAACGCACCCAACCCTCCGCTGCGCGTCCTCATCGTCGATGACGAGGCGCCCGCTCGCCTTCGCCTGCGCGACGTGTTGGCAGATTGTTCCGCTGAGCTGCCGGTCGATATCGTGGGCGAAGCAGAGAATGGGCTGGATGCGCTGAATCAGGTGCAACAGCAGCCCGTCGACGCGGTGCTGCTCGACATCCGCATGCCGGGCATGGACGGGCTCGAATGCGCTGCCCATCTCAATCGCATGACGGCGCCGCCCGCGATCATTTTCAGCACCGCCTACGATGCCTACGCTTGCCAGGCGTTCGACCTGAATGCCGTCGACTATCTGCTGAAGCCGGTGCGCGTCGATCGCCTGGTGCGCGCCCTGTCGCGGGCGCACCGCCTGAATTCGGCCGCCCTCGATCAATTGCGTGAGGCGCACCCCAAGGCGCGCACCCATCTGTCGGTCAACGAAAAAGGCCGCATCGTGCTGATTCCGGTGGAAGACATTCTGTACCTGAAGGCGGAACTCAAATACGTCACCGTGTGCACCCCAGCGCGCGAATTCCTCATCGAGGAATCGCTCACCCGCCTGGAAAGCGAATTTGGCGAGGCTTTCCTGCGCATTCACCGCAACTGCCTGGTCGCCAGTGCACGCATACGTGAAATCGGCAAGCTGCCCGGCGAGGACGATGGCCATTTTCTGCGGCTGGACGGGCTGGAAGAGCGGCTGATGGTGAGCCGGCGGCAGTACTCCGCCCTGCGCGACAAGCTCAAGTCCCTATAATAAAGAGCGACAAAGCCGGGTCTTG
>JAJYXG010000095.1:0-8438 GCA_021791095.1 Pseudomonadota bacterium | reverse complement strand
CAAAAGTTGAACGGGGGATCAAACGGCTAGACGCGCACCGGCTCGAAGGTCGCATCGAGATTCTGGTCGTCGCAGTAATCCAGAAAGTCGCCGCGCAGGGTGGCGATATGCGCGTCGGCGGGAATGCCGAGCGTCATGTGGACGGCGAACATCGGTGCGCCGGTGTGCGGCGCATGGTAGGTTTCGGTGTCGAGCGCCTCGATATTGATGTGCAGCCGCGCGAAGAAATTGGCCAGGCTGTTGACGATGCCCGGCTGGTCGAGCGCGGCGACTTCGACGGTATAGGGGATCAGCGGTTTTTCCGTACGGGCCGGGCGGGTGCGCTGCTGCGTGAGCGACAGCCCGAGTTCCTCGCCTACCGCCGGCAGCCGTGCTTCCAGCTTCGCCAGCGCGTCCCAGTTGCCGGTCACGCGCATCAGCAGCGCAAAACGCCCGCCGAGCGCGGCCATGCGCGACTCCTCGATATTGCAACCGGATTCGTTGATACGGCGGGTAAAGCCTTCCACCAGGCCAATTCTGTCTTCGCCGCTGGCGGTGATGACGAGGGATTCGGTGTCGCTTGCCATTAAATTAATTCCCTATCGGACAGTTCTTTTTTGATATACGCGTAGAACACCGGCGCGGCGATCACGCCCGGCACGCCGAAGGCCGCTTCCATCACCAGCATGACGATCAGCAGTTCCCAGGCGCGCGCCTTGATCTGACCGCCAATAATACGGGCATTTACGAAATATTCGAGCTTGTGGATGACGATCAGGAAGCCGAGCGAAGCCGCGGCGACATAAAGCGAATGCGACAGCGAAATGATGACGATGATGGTGTTGGAAATGAGGTTGCCGAGCACCGGCAGCAGGCCGACGACGAAGGTGACCAGCACCATGGTTTTGACGAAGGGCAGGTGCACACCGAACGCGGGCAGGACAAGGGCCAGATAGATCCAGGTCAGCAGGGTATTGAGTGCGGAGATCCGCACCTGCGCGAACACCACGCGGCGAAATGCCTCGCCGAGCCGGGTCACACGCTCGCACATCGCCTGCGCCAGCGGTGCCAGGGTTTGATGCGGCGTGGCTTCACGCAGCGCGATGAAGCTGCCGATGATGAAGCCGATCAGGACGAGCAGAAGCACACGCCCGGCATCGCCACCCAGCTTGCGCAGATCCTGCGCATGGGTGCGCAGCCATTCGACCAGCCCGGCACGGATGACCGATTCGTCACCCTGCGGCAGCCATTCCCCGGCCCACGGCGGCAATAATTCACGCGAGTTTTCGATGACCTCGGCCATCTTGGTCAGCAGCCCGGTCAGCCCCCCTTCGGTGCGCAAATACAGGATGGCGCCTGTGGTCATGCCGCCGAGCGCGCCCAGCACCACCAGGGTGATCAGCGACACCACCAGCACCTTTGACCAGGTGTGACTCAGCTTGCCGATGACGAAGCGCGGTGCCAGCAGGTGGACCAGTTGCACCACCAGCAGGCCGGCCAGCAGAGCCGGCAGCACCCGCAGGTGCAGCACCAGCAGCAAGCCGGCAGCCATCATCAGCCAGGCGGTGATCTGGTATCGGGTAACCGGTGCAAGGGAATCAGTCATGGGCGCCACATTGCCAACAAAGCCATCGCGCGGCAAGGGTTTCATCCGCTCGCCCGTCGAACTCAGGCATCGGCCAGATAGCCCAGCGCGGCACCGGTCTGCGCGGCGGCTTTTTTCAGCGCCTCGGCCCAGCCCGGTTTGTGGCGGTCGGCCGGTGCCGAGATCGACAGGCCGGCGATGAGTTTGCCTTCGGCGTCGCGGACCGGCGCGCCGATGCACGCGACCCCCAGTTCGGCCTCCTCGCGGTCGTGGGCGAGCTGTTCGCGGCGGATCACGTCCAGTTCGGCGCGCAATCTTTCCAGCGTAGTCAGGGTGTTCGGCGTGAAGGCTGGCAGGCCGGTGCGCTCGGCGTAGCCCATCACCCCGCTGACGCTGTCCTCGGCGAGGAAGATCTTGCCGACGGCGGTGACATGCAGCGGTGCGTGCGCGCCGACCACCTGCACCACCTGGATCATCGTCTGCCCGCCGGTCACGCGCTCGACGTAGACCGCCTCGTCGCCGCGTCGCACGATCAGGTTGACCGTCTCGCCGGTCAGTTCGGCCAATTGCTGCATGAAAGGCATCGCCACTTGTCTAATATTCAGACGAGAGCGCAAGCGATTGCCCACTTCCAGCCAGCGCACGCCGAGGTCGTATTCGCCGGCGCCGGTTTTCTCGACCAGTCCATGCGCCATCAGCGCCCCAAGGATGCGATGCGCGCTCGCGGTGTGCAGACCGGACTCATTGGCCAGTCGCGTCAGGCTGATCGGGCCCGACGCGCGCGACAGCACGCCCACCAGCGCAAGAGCACGGTCAATGACCTGAATCGAAGAAGTCGTATTTTTCATAAAGTGAAAATTTATCACGCAATGTGAAATTTGTCGCTTTTGCTGCTTCAATACGATCATCGTTTCACATGATGTGAAACATTTTCATATTGTGAAAGGATTTGCCATGAGCGCCCAGATGCAGTCCACCCCCGCGACCCTCCCCGCCTTTTGCGAGGGCATCCAGTATTTCGCCGACAGCTTCCCCGAAATCGACCGCCTGGGCGCCGCGCCGCTGCTCGGTCCCACCCAGCCCGCGTTGCCCGACGCTACCAGCGAGGTTGCCATTTACCAGACGCTGCTCGCCGCCGACGCCCTGCGCTACCTGACCCTGCAGGTCACCGGCAGCAAGTCTTCCGGCCACCCGGGCGGCTTCGCCTCCAGCGCCGACGCGGTCGCCGCGTTGCATCTCCTGGGCCACCGCAACATGGTGACCGAGGTCGGCCACCACGCCCCCGGTTTCTATTCGGCGATGTTCCTCGACACCTCGCTGGAGGACATGGGCATCCACACGGTGGCCGAGATGCGCACGCGCTTCCGCGAGCGCCACGGTCTGCTGGGCCACCTCTCAGGCGCGATCCCCGGTCTGCTGGCGCCCGCCGGCCCGCTGGGCCAGGGCCAGCATTTCGCCATGGCCGGCGCCTACCTGCACCGCGACAAGCTGTTCCCCGTCACCATCGGCGACGGCGGCCTCGGCGAGCCCTACATCATGAGCGCGTTCCAGCACTTCGCCACCGCCTATCCGGACGTCACCAACTACCTGCCGGTGCTGGTGTGGAACGGCTATTCGCAGGAGCACCACAGCATGGTGTCCTTGTGGGACAACACGCGCATGACCGACTACTGGCGCGCGCATGGCTTCGACGAAGTGCATCTGATCGACGCCCGCGACTACGCCGACGCGCCCGACGCCCCGGTGTACGCGGATTCGACTACCTTCGGCTTCGCCGCGCGCATGGCCTTCACCGGCGCCATCCTGAAAGCTGCCGACGCCGCCGCGAAGAGCGCCCTGTCCGGCCGCCGCGCCTGCCTGATCGTCAAGCAACTCAAAGGCGCGGGCGTGCACGCCACCGGCGCCAAGTCGCACAACCTCTACGCCCACCACACGCTCGACTCCGACGACGTGAAGGGCGGCCTGCAGCGCCGCGCGCTCCCGATCAAGGCGTGGGAACTCGTCCGCGAAAACTTCCGTCACGCCGGCGGCGGCCCGGCCGCGCGCGTGGCGGTAACCGAGACCGCACGCGAGCTGCCCAGCCTCGACGGCCTGCCGCTGTCCGAATTCGCCGTCGGCGAAAACCACGTTCCCACCACCGCCTTCGGCCAGGTGGTCGGCGAAGTCGGCAAACGCGACCCGCTGTTCGTCGTTACCAACGCCGACGGCAACGAGGCCTCGGGCATGGCCAACATCAACAAGGCGCTGACGATCCGCCACCCGACCGCCGACGACCTCTATTTCCAGGGCCCGTCCGGCCAGGTCTACGAGCCACTCAACGAGGACGCCTGCGCCGGCCTCGCGGTAGGCGTGTCGCTGTTCGGCGGCCGCAGCCTGTGGTGCAGCTACGAGTCCTTCGCCATCAACGGCCTGCCGATCTGGCAGACTGTGACGCAGGCGATGGCCGAGCTGCGCCGACCGACGCCCGCCACAGTGTGCCTGTTCACCGCCGGCGCGCTCGAGCAGGGCCGCAATGGGTGGACTCACCAGCGTCCGGAAATCGAAAGCTACTTCGCCGCGATGATGCGGAACGGCAACGTCTACCCGCTGTTCCCGGTCGACGCCAACATGATCCAGGCGAGCTACGAGTGGGCCTTGAAGCAGCACAACAAGGGCATCGTCATCACCGCCTCGAAGTCGCCGCTGCCAATCCACGCCACGATGGCGCAGAGCTACCAGGCGATCGGCGACGGCGCGATGGTGCTGAAAGAGACCCGCGGCTCGCACACCGTGGTGTTCGCGGTGACCGGCGACATGGTGCTGCAGCCGGTGTTCGCCGCCGCCGAGAAGCTCGCCGAAGCCGGCATCGGTTCGCGCATCGTCGCCGTGGTCAACCCGCGCCGCCTGTATCGCCCGAGCGATGTGCTGTGGAACAGCGTGTCGGAACCCGACGGCCGCTTCATGGATGACGCTGCGTTCAAGGCGATGTTCCATGGCGACGTGCTGATCGGCGTCACCGGCGGCCCCTCGGCGCCGCTGGAACCGGTGCTGCTGCGCAGCCAGGCCCCGCAGCGCGACGTGTTCTGCTGGAAGCGCGGCGAGACCACCGCCAACCCGCAGCAGCTGTTCGACTTCAACGGCATGAACGCGCAGGCGATGCACGAGCGCGCGCTGGCGATGCTGGCGCGGGCTGCGGTTTAAAAGCGTGTCTGCGAATGTCCTTCAGGACATTCGCAGACAAAGAAAGGTTTTCACCATGAACCCGAAAATCATCGTTCTCGACGACGACCCCACCGGCTCGCAGACGGTGCATTCCTGCCTGCTGCTGACGCGCTGGGACGTTGCCACGCTGAAGACGGCGCTGGCCGACGCCGCGCCACTCTTCTTCGTGCTCACCAACACGCGAGGGATGGATGCGGAACGCGCCGCCGCCGTGACGCGCGAGGTGTGCGAAAACCTCAAGACGGCGCTCGCCCATTACAAAGGACCGGTGCTGTTCGTGTCGCGTTCGGATTCCACGCTGCGCGGCCACTATCCGGTGGAGACCGACGTGATGAACGCCGTGATCGGGCCGTTCGACGCGACGTTGTTGACGCCCGGCTTCTTCGAAGGCGGGCGCATCACGCGCGACAGCACGCACTACCTGATCGTCGACGGCAAGCCGGTGCCCACCCACGAGACCGAATTCGCGCGCGACTCGGTGTTCGGCTACCGCACCGCGTTCCTGCCCGACTACGTAGCCGAGAAAACCGGCGGCCGCGTCGCAGCGAAGGACGTAGCGCGCCTCACGCTGGCCGACCTGCGTCAAGGCATGGCCGGCACTTGGCTTGCCGGACTGCATGACAACGCGACCGGCGTGGTCGACGGCGAAACGCCGGACGACTACCGGGTGTTCGCCGACCCCGTGCTGAAAGCCGCCGCCGGCGGCAAGCGTTTGCTGTTCCGCAGCGCCGCCTCGCTGCTCACCGCGCTGGCCAAGCTGCCGCCGCAGCCTGTGGCCGCCGAAGTCTTCTCGACCCTGGTGCGCGACGGCCGTCCCGGCGCGGTCGTCGTCGGTTCGCACGTCGCCAAGACCACCGCGCAGCTGACTGCACTGCTGAAAGAGCGCGGCGTGATCGGCCTGCCGCTCGATGTCGGCCGGCTACCGGCCGAGCGCGATGCGGTGGTCGAGGAACTGGCGGCAAGCATCGCCCACGCGCACGCGCGCGGCCTCACCCCGGTGGTATTCACCAGCCGCAGCGAGCGCCAGTTCGGCAGCACGGCCGAGCGCCTGGCCTTCGGCGAGGCGGTGTCAGGCACGCTGATGGATGTGGTGCAAAGACTGCCGGCGACGCTGGGCTTCCTCATCAGCAAGGGCGGCATTACCTCCAACGACGTGCTGTCGACCGGGCTGGAACTCACCGCGTCGCGCGTGCTGGGGCAGATCCTGCCCGGCGTCACCGTGGTGCAAACGCCGCCGTGGCACCGCCTGCCGCAGATCCCCGTCGTGATCTTTCCAGGCAACGTCGGCGGCGACGGTGCACTGGCGGAAGCCTACCGGCGACTCGCACCCTCGCAAGCGCAGGCAAGCCCGGCTAAACTCGCGGCCCGAACTTCGCCACGCGCCCTTTGATGCTGAGTCCCGCCTTCCTGTCCAAACTGCGCAGCCTGCTGCCGTCGCACTGCGTGCTGCATGAGCGCGAGGACCTGCTGCCGTTCGAGTCCGACGGCCTCGCGGCCTACCGCAACGCCCCCGACGTCGTCGTGCTGCCGGAAAACGAGGCGCAGGTGGCCGCGGTGCTGCAGCTATGCCATCAGCACAAGGTGGCGGTGGTGGCGCGCGGCGCGGGCACCGGGCTGGCCGCCGGCGCCTTGCCGATCGATGGTGCGGTGCTGCTGGTGCTGGCGAAGCTCAACCGCATCAAGTCCATCGACCCGCTCGCGCGCACCGCGGTGGTCGAGCCGGGCGTGCGCAACCTGGCGATCTCCGAAGCCGTCGCGCAGCACAACCTCTACTACGCGCCCGACCCCTCATCGCAGATCGCCTGCTCGATCGGCGGCAATGTCGCGGAAAACTCGGGCGGCGTGCACTGCCTGAAATACGGGCTCACCGTGCACAACATCATGAAGCTGCGCGCCTGGACCATCGACGGCCAACTGCTCGAAATCGGCAGCGAGTCGCTCGACGCGCCCGGCTACGACCTGCTGGCACTCATGACGGGCTCGGAAGGCATGCTCGCCGTCATCACCGAGGTCACGGTCAAGCTGCTGCCGCGCCCCGAGCGCGCGCAGGTGGTGCTGGCGGCGTTCGACGACGTGGCGAAGGCCGGCACGGCGGTCGGCAACATCATCGCCGCCGGCGTCATTCCCGCGGGTCTTGAGATGATGGACCGCCTCGCCATCCAGGCGGCCGAGGCCTTCGTCCACGCCGGCTATCCGCTGGACTGCGAGGCGCTGCTGCTGTGCGAGGTCGACGGCGTCAACGAGGAAGTCTCGGCCGACATCTACACCGTGCGCCAGGTGCTCGAAGCCTCCGGTGCGATCGAGATCCGTACCGCCGACAGCGAGGAGGCGCGCCTGCGTTTCTGGGCCGGACGCAAGGCGGCCTTCCCGGCGGTGGGACGGCTCGCGCCCGACTACTACTGCATGGACGGCACCATCCCGCGCGGCGCTTTGCCGCACGTGCTGAAACGCATCAGCGAGATGAGCGACGAGTTCGGGCTCAAGGTAGCCAACGTGTTCCACGCCGGCGACGGCAACCTGCATCCGCTGATCCTGTTCGACGCCAACCAGCCCGGCGAACTCGCCAGGGCGGAAGGCTTCGGCGGCAGGATACTTGAGCTGTGCGTCGAGGTCGGCGGCACCATCACCGGCGAGCACGGGGTCGGCCTCGAAAAGATCAAGCAGATGTGCACCCAGTTCGCCACGCCCGAACTGACGCGCTTCCACGACGTGAAGGCCGCGTTCGACCCCGACAAGCTGCTCAACCCCGGCAAGGCCGTGCCCGAACTGCACCGCTGCGCCGAATGGGGTGCGATGCACGTGCACGGCGGTCAGCTGCCTCATCCCGAACTGCCGAGGTTCTGATGCTCGACACCTTGATCGAGCGCATCCGCGCCGCGCACGACAGCCATACGCGGCTCATCATCGAAGGCGGCGGCAGCAAGACCTTCTACGGCAACCCCGACGAGGGCGAGGTGCTCGGCACCCGCAAGCTCACCGGCGTGATCGACTATCAGCCCAAGGAGCTGGTGCTGACCGCACGCGCCGGCACCCCGCTCGCCGACATCGAAGCGCTGCTCGCCGAGCAGAATCAGATGCTGGCGTTCGAGCCACCGCACTACGGCGGCGGCGCCACGCTCGGCGGCTGCATTGCCGCCGGCCTCTCCGGCCCGCGCCGCCCTTACGCCGGCGCCGCGCGCGACTTCGTGCTCGGCGTGCGCCTGATCGACGGCACCGGCCAGCCGCTGCACTTCGGCGGCCAGGTGATCAAGAACGTCGCCGGCTACGACGTGTCGCGGCTGATGGTCGGCGCGCTCGGCACGCTCGGTCTCCTCACCGAAGTGTCGCTCAAGGTGCTGCCGAAACCGGCGACGGAAACCACGCTGCAATTTGAGCTCGACGAAGCCGCCGCGATCATGAAAATGAACCAGTGGGCGGGCCAGCCGCTGCCGCTGTCGGCCACGTCCTGGCATGCCGGCCTGCTGACGGTGCGGCTGTCGGGCGCAGCATCCGCGGTGCAGGCCGCGCAGGCCAAACTCGGCGGCGAGGCGTTGAAGGACGCCGCCGCCTTCTGGCAGCGCCTGCGCGACCAGGCGACGCCTTTCTTCGACAAGCGCCCCTTGTGGCGGCTGGCCGTCAAGCCGACCACGCCCCCTTTGAATCTGGGCGACGCGCAATGGATCGAGTGGGGCGG
>JAJYXG010000036.1:0-8513 GCA_021791095.1 Pseudomonadota bacterium | reverse complement strand
CACGTTGACCTTGGCGCCCTTCACCGGCACGCCGTTGCCGATCATTTTCTTCACCGTTTCCTGCGCCACGTAGGCGCCCATGCCGTCGTTGATGCGGCGGCCGGCGAGGATGACCTGCGGATGGTAGCCGAGCATGCCAGCCTTGTGGGTGAGGTAGTAGGGGTCGACGCCGATGCAGTGGCCGCCGACCAGGCCCGGCCGGAAGGGCAGGAAGTTCCACTTGGTGCCCGCGGCCTTCAGCACTTCCAGGGTGTCGATGCCGAGGCGGTGGAAGATCAGCGAGAGCTCGTTCATCAGCGCGATGTTGAGGTCGCGCTGGGTGTTCTCGATCACCTTGGCGGCTTCGGCCACCTTAATCGAACTGGCGCGGTGCACGCCGGCGGTGATGACGCTGCCATACAGTTCGGCCACCCTGTCCAGCGTGGCAGCGTCATCGCCCGACACCACTTTCACGATTTTTGTAATCGTCCGTTCCTTGTCACCGGGGTTGACGCGTTCGGGCGAGTAGCCGACGTGGAAGTCCTGCAGCCATTTCATGCCCGACTGTTTTTCCAGGATCGGGATGCAGACCTCTTCGGTGGCACCGGGGTAGACTGTCGATTCATAGATGACCGTCGCGCCTTTTTTCATGTATTTGCCGACGGTGGTGGAGGACCCCACCAGCGGCGAGAAATCGGGAATGTGCGCCACGTCGACCGGAGTCGGAACGGCGACGATGATGAAGTCGGCCTTCGCCAGATCGGCGGGATCGGTGGTCACCTGCAGGTGCGTCGCCGCCTTGAGGTCATCCGTTGATACTTCGCCGGTGGGGTCGCAGTATCGACGGTACTGCTCGATTTTTTCAACCGAGAGGTCATACCCGATGGTGGTCATTTTCTTGCCGAATTCCACCGCCAAGGGCAGACCCACGTAGCCCAGCCCGACAACCGCAACAACGCTCATACCTGGATTCCCCTATGAATAGAAAGTCTTTGCTGCCGCCCGGATTGTATCGAATTTACATGATGCTGCCCGTTCATGTCCGTCGGCCGGCAGTCTGGTTGACGAGCAAGCTGCGTACCAGTTGGGTGATGCTCGCGCTCGTCGTGGCCGCGCCTGCCCACGCCGACGTGGCCGACATGGTATCCAGCATCAAGCCGGGCGTGGTCGGCGTCGGGGTCTTCAACCCCACCGGCAGCCCGCGCGCCAATCTGCAGGGCACCGGCTTTGCCGTGCTGGACGGGCGCTACATCGTGTCGTGCGCACACATTTTCGCCAAGCCGCTGGACTCCGAAAAAAGGGAAACCCACGCCATCTTCATCGGGCGCGACCGCCAGATGGCGGTGCGCCCTGCCAAGCTGGTCGCCACCGACCGCTCACGCGATCTGGCGCTGCTGAAAATCGAGGGCGATCCGCTGCCGGCGCTGAAACTCGGCGATTCAGGCCTTGCGCGCGAGGGCTGGCAACTGTATTTCACCGGCTACCCGATCGGCTCGGTGCTGGGACTCAACGCCTCCACTCACCGCGCCGGGCTGGCCGCCATCATCCCCATCTTCACCCCGGTTGCGGCCGCCTCGCAATTGAACGCGCGCACCCTTAAACAGGCAAAGGAGCCGTATGAGGTGTTCGGCCTCGACGCAGTCGCCTATCCCGGCAACAGCGGCAGCCCGGTGTGGCATCCCGACACCGGCGAGGTGCTGGGCGTGGTCAATTCGGTGTATGTGAAAGGCGCGAAGGAAGCTGCGCTGTCCGCGCCGAGCGGCATCAGCTATGCCATCCCGGTGAAATACGTGCACCGGCTGCTGGAACAGGCCCTGCCGAAAACACAATAAATCCGGCCTACATGCCTTCGGTCAGACTGACGCCCAGGCCAATCGACTGCTGGCTGTGGTTGTAGTCGATCAGCGATTCGCCGTAGCCGTTGAAGTACTGGACATAGCCTTTCAGGCGCCCATACAGCGGGAAGCTCCAGTTGAGCTTGACCGCACCCCGATTGTCCGAGCGCTTGAAATTGTTGCGCAGCATGAGCGAATAGGCATTGCGGCCTTTGCGATAGACCACCTGCAGGTCGCCATGTCCCAGGTAGTCCTCGATGTCGGGGTTGTCGTCGTCCTCGTCGCGCTCGGGGAGGCGGTACCAGGGGCGGATCAGCAGCACCAGATTGTCGCGCTCGAACCCGAACTGGGCATACACCCGGTTCCAGCTGCGCGACAGGTTTTCGGCGCGGCCGTTCGACTGGTGAAGCATGCCCAGGTTGACGAAGCGGCCGCGAAAACCGGCGATTTCGACATTCGTGCGGTACGTCAGCATCGCCTCGGGCTCGTAGTTGGTCTCGCGAAACGGCGATGAAATCGTGTCGTTGTAGGCCTGCCAGAACGAGGTGATGGTGTAGCCGAACCACAGGTCGAGGTTGTCGTGGCCGAACACACCCTCCATCCCCTTGATCTTGAAACTCAACTGCAATTCCGCCTCGAGATTGTCGAGCCCCAGATCGGGCTGGATGAACGTGTCCTGGAACGGCGTGTTGTTGGGCGAATTGCTGTATTTGATCGGCAGGAAGTAATTGGGGCGGTGCGGCCTGAACAGGAAAGCACCCTGCTTGGCTTCGTCGTCGAGCTCCCAATGGCGCGACAGTGTCGACAGCAGCTTGGGTTCGGCCGGCTCCGGTTGCGCCGCCACGGGGGGCATCTCGGGTTGCGTATCGGCCCTGGCATCGGCGGGAGGAGCCGGTGCCGCCTCGGGCTGCGCCCGCCCCGACACGCGGTCGTAGCACGCCAGGCGATCGACGTCCGCAGGGATCGAACTGCAGCCTTCCCAATCCGCGATCGAGGCGGCCTGCGCCTCAGCGAGTGGGCCGGCGAACAGCAAAGCCAGCCGGATGGCGGCAAACGCATTTCTGCCAAATTCAGACACGCTCGCCCCTAGTCAAGAATCACGCTTTGCCCGGGCGTCGGTGCCATCGCGTCCCAGCCGAACTGCTTCCGCAGGTCCTCGGTAAAGCCATTCGCCACGTCCTCCTCGCCATGCACCACGAACACCCGGCGCGGCTTGCTGCGGAAATGGCCGAGCCAGGCGAGCAGCGCGCTGCGGTCGGCGTGCGCCGACAGGCCGCCGAGGGTATAGAGATCGGCACGCACCGGAATGTCCTCGCCGAGCAGGCGCACACGCTTGGCGCCGTCGACCAGACGGCGGCCGAACGTGCCGGCGGCCTGGAAGCCGGTGATGAGAATGGTCGATTCGCGGCGTGCCAGGTTGGCGCGCAGATGGAACTTGATGCGCCCGGCTTCGCACATGCCGCTGGCCGAAATGATCACGGCGCCGCCGGTGATGCGGTCGAGCGATTTCGATTCCTCCACGTCCTCGACGAAATCGAGCTTGCGGAAATGCGCGGCGCCGCCGTGCCGGCCCATCAGTTCATGCGTCTCGTCATCCAGCAGCGCCATGTGCTTGTAGGTTATTTCGGTGGCGGCGGTGGCCATCGGCGAATCGACGAACACGGTGAGCTTGGGGATGCGCGCCTGGCGGGTGAGGTCGGCCAGCAGGTACAGCATGTCCTGGGTGCGGCCCACCGCAAAGGCGGGAATGATGACGTTGCCGCCTTTTCTTTCGATCGTGTCGTTGATCGCTTCCACCAGCTCGTCCTGCGTCGCTTCCATGCTCTTGTGGTCGCGGTTGCCGTAGGTCGATTCCACGAGAAGATAGTCGGCATCGTGGATGTGCGTGGGGTCGCGCAGCAGCGGCCGCGCAGGCTGGCCAAGATCACCGGAAAAAACGATCTTGCGCCGGCGTTCGCCTTCGCCCGCCCACACCTCGACGATCGCCGAGCCGAGGATGTGGCCGGCGTCGCGGAAGGTGCAGCGCACCTTTGGATGCGGCGCGATTTCCAGGTCGTAGTCGACCGGGTTCAATTGCTTCAGGGTAGCCTGCGCCTGCGCCACCGTGTAGAGCGGCGCGATCTCGCGCGGCGGCGCAGCCTCGAATGGTTCTGCGTTATCACGCAGCACTCTGCGTTCCTTGTCGCGCCGGTCCATGTCCTTGCGGAAGCGGTTGAGGTTGGCGTATTCGGCTTCCTTTTCCTGGATGTGGGCGGAATCCGGCAGCATCACCGCCAGCAGATCGCAGGTGGCACGAGTGGCATGAATCGTGCCCTTGAACCCGAGCGCGACCAGCCGCGGCAGCAGTCCCGAGTGGTCGATGTGGGCATGGGTAAGGATGACGAAATCGATGCTGCGCGGATCAAAAGAGAAGGCGCGCTGGTTTTTGGCACGCGTCTCGCGCCCGCCCTGGAACATGCCGCAATCGACCAGAAAACGCAGGCCGTTGGCTTCCACCAGATAGCTGGAGCCGGTCACTTCGCGCGCCGCGCCGAGAAAGGTCAGTTTCATAGGGGTCTTCCCTCGCCTGCTTCTTCGTAGGTCTTGCCGTCGCGGATATGGTAAATGCGTTTGAAGGTGGGAATGATCTTTTCATCGTGGGTGACGACGATGATCGCGGTCTGGAATTCCTGCGCCAGCCGGTTGAGGATCTTTACCACGGTGAGCGCGCGTTCGCTGTCGAGCGGCGCGGTTGGCTCGTCGGCGAGGATGATCGGCGGCTTGTTGGCGAGCGCGCGCGCGATCGCCACGCGCTGCTGCTCGCCCCCGGAAAGCTCGGCGATGCGCGCCTGGGCGCGGTGCTGCACGTCGAGCGCAGTCAGCATCTCCAGTGCGGTCCGGCGCGCCTCGGCATTCGGCACGCCGGCCAGCATCGGCAACAGGGCGACGTTGTCGGTGGCATCAAGAAACGGAATCAGATAGGGTGCCTGGAACACGAAACCGATGCGGTCACGACGCAGCGCGCGCAGGTCGCCGGTCTTCCAGCCGTTGTCGTAGATCACCTCGCCGCCCAGGGTGAAGCGGCCCGCGGTCGGCTCGACCACCGCGCCCAGGCATTTCAGCAGCGTGGTCTTGCCCGAGCCGGACGGGCCGATCAGCCCGACCACCTCGCCGGGATGGACGGTCATGTCGACATCCTTCAGCGCGTCGACTGCGGTGCTGCCGCTGCCGTAGCGCTTGGTGATGCCCTCGATGAGGATTGCGGGTTGGATTGAAGCAGCTTCAGCCACCGATCGCCTCCGCCGGGTCGATTCTGAGTGCGGCGCGGATCGCCAGCACCGAGGCGAGCGCGCACACCACCAGGGTCAGCACGAAGGCGCGCACCGCGTCGCCGTTTTCGAGCAGGACGTATTTGGGAAAGGCCGGCGCCCACAGGGTGGCGGCGAACTTGCCGACGAAGAAGCCAATCACGCCGAGCCCGAGCGCCTCCTCCACGATCATCGCGGCGATGGTGCGGTTCCTGGTGCCGATCAGTTTCAGCACGGCGATTTCCTTGATCTTGCCGAGCGTCATCGTATAGATGATGAAGGCGACGATGGCCGCGCTCACCACGGCGAGGATGATCAGAAACAGGCTGATCTGTTTGGCTGCGGTGGCGATCAGTTTGGCCACCAGAATCTCTTCCATGTCGTCGCTGGTATAGGCCGTATAGCGCTGCCAGCGTGCGATGGTGTCGGCCACGGCGCGCGCGTCAGTGCCCGGCCGCAGCCGCAGCAGCACGGCATTGACCTTGTGGCTGGACGTCTGGATCGCCTGCACTGCCTCAAGCACGCCGGGCTGGCCGGGGCGGTTGACCGCTGGGTTGGCGGCGAGCCGCTTGCGGTCCTCGACGATGGCGTCGTTGTCCTTGAGGAACTGCGCTTCCTGCGCATCCTTCAGCGGGATGAACAGCATGGGATCGCCGTTGGACGACACCATGCGCCGGGTGAGGCCCACCACGGTGTAGTCGTTGCGGCGGATATGCACCACGTCGCCGACCGCAAAGCCGGTCTTGGCGTCGGCCACCGCTTCGTAATGCGCGCGGGCGATCGGGCGGCCCGCCACCAGGAAGGCCGGTCCGCCCGGCTTGCCCGGCTCGAAACCCGCCACCATCACGCGCTGCGACTTGCCCTGATGCGACACCTGCATGGTGAGATAGGCGACGTTGCCGGTCTGCGCCACACCGTCCAACCCCGCCAGCGCACGGTAGAGATCGTCCGGCACCGAGGAGGGCTCGGCGAACGGCCCGAGGGTGTTCTGCTGCACCACCCAGACGTCGGCATCGACCGCGCGCAGCAGCACCTTGGCGTCGTCGACCATGCCGCGGTATACCCCGGCCATGGTCAGCGTCACCCCGATCAGCAGGCCCAGCCCCAGCCCGGTCAGCAGATAGCTTTTCAAATGGTGGGCGATGTCGCGCCGGGCGAGATTGATCATTGCGGCATCAGCCGCTGCTCGCGCACCCGCACGCCGGCGTCGAGCTGCTTCGCGCTGTAGGCGATGATGCGGTCGCCGGCATTCAAGCCTGACACGATCTGCACCTGCCCGGTGGTTTGCATGCCCGGATGGACCGGCTGGAACCGGGCGCGGCCGTCAATGGCCCGCCACACCCCTGTCTGGCCATTGTGCTGCGCCAGCGCAGCGCGCGGCACCGTCAGCACATCGCGCGCGCCGGGGAGACGGATGCTTACTTCCGCGAGTTCGCCCAGATACAGCTGGGCCGGCGCCGGGTCGAAGGCCACGTTGACGATACGTTCCTCGGTCACGGCATCGCTCTGCAATTCGATCCTCACCACCTTGCCGGGCAGCGCCACACCCGGTGCGGAACGCAGCACGATGTCTGCCGCCTGCCCCACGACGACGCCCTCGGCACGTGCCTGGTCGACACGAGCGCGCACCCATAGCCGTGCCGGATCGACCAGCCGCAGCACCGCCTGCCCGGCCACGACGGTGGTGCCGGGTTCGGCTTCACGCGCGGTCACCACGCCGTCGATCGGGCTTATCAATTTGAGGCTGTTGCGCAGCTGATCGATGCCCTGCAATTCGGCTTCGGCCCGGCTGATCTCGCGCTGGGCCCCGATGGCATTGGCGCGTGCAGCGGACAGTGCCGCATTGGCCGCGGATGCTTCGTGGCTGCGGCTGTCGGCCATTTCTTTGGCAACAAAATTCTGTCGGACCAGCGCCTGATACCGTTCGCGGTTTGCCTGCGCCATACGCGTGCGGCTCTCCGCCTCGACTACCTGCGCCTGCGCAGCCTGCGCTGCCTGACGCGCCCGCGCAGCGGCACTGGCCGCGGCATCGGCACGCTGGCGCAAATCCACCGGATCGATTTCGGCCAGCAGCTGGCCGGCCTGCACCCGGTCGCCCTGGTCGACGATCACCCGCAGCACCCTGCCGGCCTGGATTGGGCCGACCGAATACGAATGCTGTGCCTCCACCGTGCCGATGCCATATACCTTGGGCAGCAGATCGGCACGCGTGACGACCGACGTTTCCACGCCCACCGATGCCAGCGGTCCGCGCGTGGTAAGCAGCCAGACAAAAGCAGCGATGAAGGCGAACGCACCGGCTGACAGGAAAAGGCTGCGTTTGCTGATTTTTGAAACTGCGCTGAGGTTCATTGCGGATTATTGCCCGAGGCTGAGTGCAGGCGCCTGAATCTGATAGGCCGCATGGCAGCTCACGCACTTCTGCAATGTGGTTGAAAGCTGGGTGAGGCTGTAGCTCACGTCCTTCAGGCTATCGGCATCCAGCGCGATCTGATCGAAATCGCGATGCACGGAAGAACCCAGCTGGCGGAATTCAAGAGGAAGTTTGGCACGCAGTTCAGGTGGCACCTCATGGGCCATTTTCTGCCCCAGGGCGCGCGCAGCTTCTGCAACGGCCGGCATGTCCTGTTGTCCCAACGCGCCGGTCATTTTCTGCACGCCGGCAAGGAGCATGCGCATTTCTTCCAGAATCACGACGCGTTCGGCTGGGCTCAATTCCAGCACGACGCGTCCATCGTGGGCGGGTGCGTGCAGGCTGACATGCGGATCCTGGGCATGGGCGGCCGACAGATTCAGGCTGAGCAGGGTGACGAGGGCGATCGACAGGCGGTTCATGGCGTGGGTCCTTGGGTTGGTTACCGTAGGCGAACAGCCTGCAGAAAAATAGGGAATGTGCGTGCGGCTTCCGCCGCGAGCGTGCGCTGGTCGCGCAGGATCGAGGTTTGCAGGACCAGCCCCTGAATCATGCCGATGTAGAGCGTTGCGGCAGCGTGGGCGTCGAGATCCTCGCGCGCCAGACCCTGTGCCTTGGCGTCGATGAGCAAACCGGTGATTTTCGCCTCGTAGGCCAGCATGATCTCGGTGACCAGCTGGCGCAACGCCGGGCTGCGCCCGTGCAGGTGCTCGGACATCAGCACGCGCGGAATGGCCGGATGGCTGGCGATGAAGTCGATGTGCGCATAAAACATGCGTTGCAGCGCATCCAGCGGGTCGCGTCCCTGCCCCGCTGCGCGCGCCAGCACGCCCATCAGGCGGTCGCGCACCCATTGCATCACCGCAAGCCAGATCGAATCCTTGCTGTGGAAGTGGCGGAACACCGCGCCCTGCGTCACCCCCATCGCCTGCGCCATGTCCTGCGTGGTGACGTCGTCGACGCCCTGCCTGGCGGCGAGATCCAGCGTCACGCGGATGA
>JAJYXG010000086.1:0-42576 GCA_021791095.1 Pseudomonadota bacterium | reverse complement strand
GCCGATGCGCTGCAGGATGCGTTGTATGCCGGCGACGGCGAACGCTTCGCGCAGGTGGTGATCGACCTCAGGGATGCCGGCGAAGCGGTGCCGGCGATTCTGTGGCAGGTATCGTCGGCGGTGCAACTGCTGCTCAGGCTAAAATTGGCTTTGAAACAAGGCGACAGCCTGCCCGGTCTGATGCGCACGCTGTGGGGGCGCGACAAGCAGCGCGCGCCGCAGATCGAGCGGGCAGTGAAACGACTGGGCCTGGTGCAGGTCGAATCGGCATTGGCCGACCTGGCGCTGATCGACCGCCAGGCCAAGGGGCTGGAGCGTGTGGGTGACCCCTGGGATACGCTCCTGCGCGTGGGCATGACGCTGGCCGCACCCGATTCCGGGCGGCCGGCCAACAGGACAAGATGATGGATGTGAAGAGCTACATGCAGACAGTGGGCAAACAGGCGCGCGAGGCTTCGCGCGCGATCGCTCGCGCCGACACCAACCAGAAGAACCGCGCGCTGCTGGCGATTGCCGCGGCGATTCGCCGCGACGCCGCCAGGCTGCTGGACGCCAATGCGCGTGACATGGAGCATGCGCGCGCGGTCGGCTACGACACTGCGCTGCTCGACCGCCTGCAGCTTACCGACAAGACGGTGGCCGGCATGGCCGAAGGCCTGGAGCAGATCGCCGCGCTGCCCGACCCGGTCGGCGAGATCGACGGCCTGAAATACCGCCCCTCCGGCATCCAGGTCGGCAAGATGCGGGTGCCGCTCGGCGTCATCGGCATCATTTACGAGGCGCGTCCCAACGTGACGGCGGACGCAGCCGGGCTGTGCCTGAAATCCGGCAATGCGGCGATCCTGCGCGGCGGTTCCGAGGCACTGCACTCCAACCAGGCGGTCGCCGCCTGCGTGCGCGAAGGGCTGGAGGTCGCCGGACTGCCGGCCACGGTGGTGCAGGTGATCGAGACCACCGACCGCGCCGCGGTGGGCGAACTCATCACCATGAAGGACTACGTCGACGTGATCGTGCCGCGCGGCGGCAAGGGCCTGATCGAGCGCATCACCGGCGAGGCGCGGGTGCCGGTGATCAAGCACCTGCACGGCAACTGCCACGTCTACGTCGACGACCGTGCCGACCTGGCCAAGGCGGTCAAGATCGTCGAGAACGCCAAGACCCAGCGCTACGGCACCTGCAACACCACCGAGTCGCTGCTGGTGGCGCGCGGGGTTGCAGCCGCCGCGCTGCCCGAGATCGGGAAGATGCTCGCCGGCAAGGGTGTGGAAATGCGCTGCTGCCCGGAGGCGCTGGCGATCCTGCAGGGTGCCGGCATTGCGGCCGACAAGCTGAAGGCAGCGGTGGAAGCCGACTGGACCGAGGAATACCTCGGTCCCATCATCGCAGTGAAGGTGGTCGACGACATCGACGCCGCGATGCTTCACATCAACACCCACGGCTCGCAGCACACTGACGCCATTCTCACCGAGGACTACGGCCGCGCGCGCCGCTTTCTCCGCGAGGTCGACTCGGCCAGCGTCGTGGTCAACGCCTCCACCCGTTTCGCCGACGGCTTCGAATACGGCCTCGGCGCCGAGATCGGCATTTCCACCGACAAGATCCACGCGCGCGGTCCGGTCGGGCTGGAGGGATTGACCAGTCAGAAGTGGGTGGTGCTGGGAGACGGGCACGTCCGCGGATAAGGCCATGCCGCCCATCGGCGTCTTTGGCGGCACCTTCGATCCCATCCACTACGGCCACCTGCGGCTGGCCGAGGACATGGCCGATGCGCTGAGCCTGGATCGCGTGCTGCTCATACCTGCCGGGCAGCCGCCGCACCGCGGGGCGCCGCGCACCGCGGCCGGCCACCGGCTGGAGATGGTGCGCCGCGCGATTGCCGGCAACCCGCGCCTTGTGGCGGATGCGCGCGAAGTGCAGCGTCCGCAGCCGAGCTACACGGTCGATACGCTCATCAGCTTGCGCACCGAACTGGGCGCCGCACAGCCGCTGTGGCTGCTGCTGGGTGCGGACGCGTTTCTGGACCTGCCCAGCTGGCACGAGTGGCGGCGGCTGTTCGAACTGGCGAATATTGCCGTGGCGGAGCGGCCCGGCGCGCGGTTGATGCAGTCTGACGCCATAATGGAGCCTTTGAAAAGCGAAATGTCGCAACGCCAGGTGACTGTTGGCACGCCAACCGGGCCGGCCGGCTCGGTGCTGTTGCGTGCGACGCCACCGCTGGACATTTCGGCCACCGCCATCCGCGACATCCTGGCACGGCACGGCAGCGCGCGTTATCTGCTGCCCGACGCCGTGCTCGACTACATTCACGAACACCAACTGTACACATCACATGAACACTGAAGACAAAATCAAACTGATCGTCGACGCCCTCGAGGACGTCAAGGCGCAAGACATCACCGTGATCGACACCGGCAAGCTCACCTCGCTGTTCGAACGCATGGTGATCGCCAGCGGCACCTCCAACCGCCAAACGCGCGCGCTTGCCGACAATGTGCGCGTCAAGATGAAGGAAGCTGGCGAGTACGTGGGCAACACGGAAGGCGAAGACACCGGCGACTGGGTTCTGCTCGACCTCGGCGACGTGATTGTCCATGTGATGTTGCCCGCTGTACGCACACATTACAATCTGGAAGAACTGTGGGGCGCGGGCGAAGCGGCGCGCTCGCGGAACAAGCCGGCATAAATCCGGGTGAAGCTGCACCTGATCGCAGTTGGTCACAAGATGCCTGGCTGGATCAATGCGGGCTATGACGACTATGCGCGCCGGATGCCGCCGGATATGCCGCTGTTACTGAGCGAGATCAAGCCGGGGCATCGTGTGGCTGGCGAGGATGGGGTGCGGGCGCGGCAGCTTGAAGCCGAGCGCATCCTGGCTGCGCTGCCTGCTGGAAGCGTTCCGGTGGTGCTCGACGAGCGCGGCGCGCAGGTGACCACACGCGAACTGGCAACGTGGCTGCAGGCCTGGATGACGGAGGGGGTGTCGCCGGCGTTCGTAATCGGCGGAGCCGATGGCCTCGACGATAGTGTGAAAGCGCGCGCCGGCAAGCTGCTGGGTCTGTCAAAATTGACCCTGCCGCACGCCATGGCGCGGGTGATGCTGGCCGAGCAGTTATATCGTGCCGTTTGCATCGTCAAGGGGCATCCCTATCATCGGGATTAAGCGGAAATAACTAGAATAGGCTGAACCACCATGCTGGTTGATAAACGAATCTATCTGGCTTCGCAGTCGCCGCGGCGCCGTGAATTGCTGAAACAGATTGGTGTTGCCTTTGACGTGCTGCCGCTGCGCGCCGTTGCCGGTCGCATGGACGTCATTGAAATCCCGCATGCCGGCGAGGCGGCGCTTGATTTTGTGCAGCGCATGGCGACCGAAAAGGCGGCCTGTGGCTGGCGTGCGGTGGATACCCGCCATTTGCTGCGCTTTCCGGTGCTGGGGGCGGATACGGTGGTCGAACTGGATGGCGCCATCCTCGGCAAGCCCGCCGATCGCTTTGCAGCCGAAGACATGCTGATGCGCCTGTCCGGCCGCTTGCATCACGTTCACACCGCAGTGGCGGTGCAGCATGAAGCGCGGATGGAGATGCGTCTGTCGTCCAGCCAGGTCAGGTTTGCCGCGCTCGACACAGCCAGTATTGAACGCTACCTGGAAACCGGCGAATACCTCGGCAAGGCCGGTTCCTACGCCATCCAGGGGCGTGCGGGTGCGTTCGTCGAACATATCGAAGGCAGCTTCAGCGGCATCATGGGTTTGCCGTTATATGACACAGCCGTGTTATTGAGAACATTCGGTCTGGCAGTCTGAGTGCTGCCGCCCACCCTCCCCATGAGCGAAGAAATCCTCGTCAACGTCACCCCGCAGGAAACGCGCGTGGCCGTGCTGCATCTGGGCGCGGTGCAGGAACTGCACATCGAGCGTGCGCAGTGCCGCGGGCTGGTCAGCAATATTTACATGGGGCGCGTGGTACGGGTGCTGCCGGGGATGCAGTCGGCGTTCATCGACATCGGCCTGGAACGCGCGGCCTTCCTGCACGTGGCCGACATCTGGGAAGAGCGCCATGGCAACGAGCCGGAGCGACCGATCGAACAGGTCCTGCACGAAGGCCAGAGCCTGATGGTGCAGGTGATCAAGGACCCGATCGGCACCAAGGGTGCGCGGCTGTCCACCCAGATCAGCTTTGCCGGACGTTATCTGGTGTACCTGCCGCAGGAATCGCACATCGGTATCTCACAAAAGATCGAAGGCGAGGAAGAGCGCGAGCTCCTGCGCCAGAAACTGCACCAGTTGATGCCGGAAGACGCCACCGGCGGCTTCATCGTTCGCACCATGGCGGAGACCGCGGAAGACGCCGAAATGCAGGCCGACATCGAGTATCTCAGGCGGCTGTGGAGCAGCATCCAGTCGCGCGGCAACTGCGTCGTGCCGTGTCTGCTGTATCAGGACCTCGACCTGTCGCTGCGTGTGCTGCGCGACTTCGTCAACCGCGAAACCAGTCGCATCCTCATCGATTCGCGCGAAACCTATCAGCGCATGGCCGAGTTCGCGCAGAACTACACCCACGCCGTGCTCGAGAAGCTGCAGCACTACGGCGCCGACCGCCCGCTGTTCGATCTGCACGCCATCGAGGACGAAATTGCCAAGGCGCTGGGGCGGCGCGTCGACCTGAAATCGGGCGGCTACCTCATCATCGACCAGACCGAGGCGCTGACGACAGTGGATGTGAACACCGGCGGCTTCGTCGGCGCCCGCAACTTCGACGACACCATCTTCAAGACCAACCTCGAAGCCGCGCAGGCCATCGCACGCCAGCTGCGCCTCCGCAACCTCGGCGGAATCATCATCATCGACTTCATCGACATGGACAACGCCGAGCACCAGGACGCGGTGCTGACCGAACTGAGGAAGGCGCTGGCGCGCGACCCCACCCGCACCACCGTCAGCGGATTCTCCGCGCTGGGGCTGGTCGAGATGACGCGCAAGCGGACCCGGGAATCGCTGGCGCACGTGCTGTGCGAACCCTGTCCCACCTGCGCCGGGCGCGGCGAAATCAAGACCGCGCAGACCGTATGCTACGACGTGCTGCGCGAAATCCTGCGCGAGGCGCGCCAGTTCGACGCGCGCGAATATCGCATCGTCGCCGCACAGAGCGTGATCGACCTCTTCCTCGACGAGGAATCCGGCAGCCTCGCCCAGCTCATCGACTTCATCGGCAAGCCGGTATCGCTGCAGGTCGAGACCACCTATCCGCAGGAGCAGTACGACATCATCCTGCTGTGAAAGCACCTGCTTACTGGGATACCGCCTGCACCGAACTGGCCGCCGCCGACCCGGTGATGGCCGCACTCATCGCACGCTACCCCGATGCCATCCTCGCCAATCGCGGCGATCCGTTCCAGACGCTGGCCCGCGCCATCGTCGGCCAGCAGATTTCGGTCAAGGCCGCAGACAGCGTGTGGGCACGCTTCGCCGGCCATGCGCAGACCGTCAGCCCGGAACGCATCGCAACGCTCGAACTGGACGCGCTCGCCGGCTGCGGCCTGTCGCGCCGCAAGGCCGAATACCTGCGCGACCTGGCCGGCCATTTCGTCGATGGTCGCGTCGAACCGGCGCGCTGGAAAAACATGGAAGATGAGGCGGTGATTGCCGAACTCACCGACGTGCGCGGCATCGGCCGCTGGACTGCCGAGATGTTCCTGATCTTCAACCTGCGCCGCCCCGACGTCTGGCCCATCGACGACATTGGCCTGCAGAAGGCCGTCGCCTTGCATTACCTTGGCGGCGAGCGCCCCACGCCAACAATCCTGCGCCAGCAGGGCGAGCGCCACGCACCTTGGCGCACCGTCGCCACCTGGTATCTGTGGCGCAGCCTGGACCCGGTGGTGGTGCAGTATTGATTGCCTACCCAGTCCGTATCATTGGGCTGAAGCCGTGGTCCCACTTTTACGATTGAGTATTTCGGGTTCAAATCGAGCATGACTTCCTCCCTCCGAGCGAGGCCCGCGTTGGCTAGCGACCCTACCTCCGGCAGCACGCCCCGCCTGCCGCCCGACTCGCTCGCCTGGCTGACTTGGGGCCTGCTTGCCAGCCTCTATTTCGTCGGCTACTTCCAGCGCGTCGCCCCGGCGGTGATGGTCGACGAACTAATGCGCGACTTCAGCATCGCCGCCACGCTGCTCGGCAACCTCTCCGCCATCTACTTCTACACCTACGCCGCGATGCAGATTCCCAGCGGCCTGCTCGCCGATGCCATCGGCCCGCGCCGCGTGGCCACAGCGGCCGCCGGAGTCGCGGCCGCCGGCATCGTCCTGTTTGCACAGGCCGACAGCCTGTGGACGGCTGCGCTCGGCCGCGGCCTGATCGGCGCCTCGGTCGCCGTCGCCTTCGTCGCCTGCATGAAACTCGCCGGCCACTGGTTTCCCGCCAACCGCTTCGCCACGGTCACTGGCGTCTCGCTGCTGATTGGCAATCTCGGTGGCGTGCTGGCCGGCGTGCCGCTGTCCGAGGCAGTGGCCAGTGTCGGCTGGCGCACCGCCATGTTGGCCAGCGCCGGCCTCACCCTGGTGCTGGCTGCCGTCGTCTGGCTGTGGGTGCGAGACGATCCCAGCGAACGCGGCTACGCCAGCCACGCGCACCCGGAGGCGCTCAACAATGCCGCCATGTCGCCGCGGCGCAGTTTGAACTTGGTGGTCTCCGAGCGCGATACCTGGCTGCTGTTCTTCGCCGGCGGCCTGATCGCTGCGCCGGTGCTGACCTTCGCCGGTCTCTGGGGCGTGCCCTACCTGGTTCAGGTTCACGGCCTGGAACGCAGCCATGCCGCCGTCTTCACCACCACCATGCTGCTCGGCTTCGCCGTCGGCGGCCCGCTGCTGGGCGCACTGTCCGACCGCATGGGCCGGCGCAAGCTGCCCTATCTGGGCGCGTCGCTCGCCCACGCCCTCGGCTGGGTGATCTTCCTGCTCGTCGACGACCTGTCGGCCACCGCCCTCGCCCTGCTGTTCGCAGTGATCGGTTTTTCGGCCGGCGGTCTCATCATCGGCTTCGCCTTCGCGCGCGAGGTCAACCATCCGGGCGCTGCCGGCACCGTCGGCGGCGTCGTCAACATGGCCGTGCTCGGCTTCGCCGCCATCCAGCAAAGCGCCATGGGCTGGATCCTCGACCGCAACTGGCAGGGTGCCATGAGCGAAGGCGCCCGCATCTACGATGCCGCCGCCTACCACGCAGCCTTCCTGTGGCTGGCGTTCAGTGCGCTGGGTGCGGTATTGGCCGTGGCGCTCACCCGCGAGACGTATTGCCGGCTGCGTTTCGATTCGGACGATTGAGACGGGATTTCCTGGCGGGTCACCCGGTGGCACCGACAGCCGCACCTCATATGGATCGGCAAAAGAGGCTGCAATCGGTCAGGTTCGGCCGCTCAGGGTGGAAATCCCGATCGTCCGATCATCAGTGGATCGGTTGAAAAACTCGAGGTATGGCTGTCCGCTGGACGAGCGGGAATGGCGAATCGGCTAGCCTGTCCCGACGTTGGCCAGGGGCTTTGGCGCGGATTGGGATGACAGCAATGCGGTGAGGCTCTCGGCATCCATCGGCCGCGCGAAGAAGTAGCCCTGGTAATCGTGACAATCCTCTCGTGTCAGCAGCGCCAATTGTTCCGCCGTTTCCACGCCCTCGGCGATGACCTGCAGCCGCATCGCCCGTGCCAGGGCGATGATGGCTTTGACAATCGCCAGATCCTCACTGTCGGTGGCCAGGTCGCGAACGAAGCTCTGGTCGATCTTCACCCGGTCGATCGGAAAACGCTTGAGATAGCTCAATGAGGAGTAGCCGGTACCAAAGTCGTCGATCGCCAGCGAAGCGCCAAGTGCCTTGATTTCCTGCAGGGTGTGCCGTGTATCCCCGCTGTTTTCGAGCAGAATGCTTTCGGTGATTTCCAGCTCCAAGGCATCCGCCGGTATGCCTGAAGATGCGATCGCCTGTTTCACGGTGTCATGGAACAGCAGGTCACGGAATTGTCGCGAGGCGACATTGACCGACATGACGATGTCTTCGTGGCCCGCATCGTGCCAGCGCTTGAGTTGTCCGCACGCGGTTTCCAGCACCCATTTGCCGATGGGGACGATCAATCCGGTTTCTTCCGCCAACGGAATGAATTGCGCCGGGGAAATGTACTCGCCGGCGCTATCCCGCCAGCGCAGCAAGGCCTCGACGCCGGTGATGCGGCCGTTTCGGGCATCCACTTGCGGTTGGTAGTGCAGCAACAATTCGCCCCGCTCAACTGCCCGGCGCAACTCGGTTTCCAGGTGCAGACGCCCCTGCGCACTGGCGGTCATTGCCTTCGAATAGAACTGGTAGTTGTTGCGGCCGCTTTCCTTGGCGTGATACATCGCCGAGTCGGCGAATTTGAGCAGTGAATCGACATCCATGGTGTCCGTGGGATACAGCACGACCCCGATGCTGGCGCTGCTGAATATTTCGCGGCCATCAATCACGACTGGCGTGGTGAACTGCGCCAGCACGAGCTGCGCGAGATGGGCGACATGCTGAATATCCGTGACATCGGTAAGCAGCAGCGCAAACTCATCGCCGCCGAGGCGGGACACGGTATCGGTTTTCCGAATGCAGCGCTGCAGCCGCGCGGCGATCTCGCACAGCAAAGCATCGCCCGCCTCGTGTCCCATGGTGTCATTGACCACCTTGAAGCGGTCCATGTCGAGCATCATCAGCGCGACAAAATGGTTGCGGCGCTCGGCATCGATCAGCGCCTGGTGCACGCGGTCGTTGAACAGAATCCGGTTTGGCAGCCCCGTCAGGCTGTCGTAATAGGCGAGCCGGTGGAGTTCGGCTTCGGTCTGTTTGCGTTCGCTGATGTCGATGAAAGTGACCACGGACCCGATCAGCTTGCCGTCCTTGGTCATCGGGTGCGACCAGTACTCGGCCGGAAAACTCGATCCGTCCGCGCGCCAGTGCACTTCGTCATCGCGATGGCAGGCCTCTCCGGCACGCGAGGCGTTGCGCACCGCGCACGTTTCGAATGGATAGTGCCGTCCATCCGGATGGGTGTGGTGAATGAGCTCGTGCATGCGCTTGCCGACCAGATCGCCCTCGCTGGCGTAGCCCAGCATGCGCACGCAGGCCGGATTGGCAAAGGTGCAAATGCCTTCGGTATCGACGCCATAGATGGCTTCGGCCGTGGAATCCAGCAGCAGCCGCACGCGAACTTCGCTGTCGCGCAGCGCGTCGAGGGTGGCGTGGGCTTTTTCCTGCATGTCGTTGGTGGCGGAGACCAGTACGTCGAGTTCATCTGGTTCGGCACGTGGTGTGCGCGCCAGGACGAGCGGCGTGACGGCCGCGGCCGGATCGGCAATCCGCAAATGCTCTGCGACGGCAGCCAGGTGGCGCGTGATCAGCCGGTGGAATAGCGCGAACACGAAAATCGCCACCAGCAGGGTGCGCAGTGCATTGCTCAGCAATACCTGGATCGCCTCGCGCAAAAGCTGCTGGTAGATGTTGTCCAGCGTAGCCACCACAGTCAGCGCGCCGATTTCGTGCACCTGACCGTCATATTCGTAATGCATGGGGTAGTGGCGCTCGATCACCCGGACCGAGTCGCGGTGGCCGGCCTGTGCAAGCAGTCCATCTTTTTCATGCACAGCGGCATACACGATGTTCGGCACCCGGAGCATGCCTTCAAGCTGGGTCTGGATTTCCTTGTTGTTGGTTGCCCATAGTGATTGCGTAAGCGAACGCAGGTGCACTTCGCCGATCTGCTGGAACTGGGCCTCGACATTGTCCAGATCACGCCGGTATTCCTGGTAGAGCTGGATCGCTGTCATCACCAGCACAATCGCGGCGCTGAACAGGACGATGGCGATGATGAGCCGTCGCGCCAGGGGGGATTTCAGCGGGTGTGAAACAAGCGACGGGTGGCTCACTGGACAGCGGGCCCCGTGAGCGACAGCACTCTTTCGCGGTACAGGCGATCGTACAGCCCCTCCGCCTTGATCGCCCGCAGCGCCTCGGCGAGCCGGGGTGCCAGTGCCGCGTGGCGTTTGTGCAGATAGATGAACATTTCACGCGTGGCGAGTGGCGGGTCGAGCACATGCACCCCCTTGACGCCTTGATGCCGTATCAGCGCATCGCCCAGCCAGCGGGCATACAGGGCGACTTCGATCCGGTCGAGCTCGAGCAGACGAAACAGCTGCGCTGCATCGTCGACGCTGATGACGTGGGGCGAACCGGCCAATTGCTGTTCGTAGATTTTCCAGCCCTTGACGTGCCCCACCTGGCGTTGCCGCATGACCTCCCAGCGCGCGGGAATCGAATCGTTCTTGCTGTATGCGGTGAAAGTCCAGTCGATCAGCTTCTCGGGCACGCGAATCAGGTTGGGATACTGCGTTTCGATCCCTGCGATGCGGGTCAGGTCACCGTCGCCGATACCGGCGTTGGCGTTGAGCAGTGCGCGTTCCGCCGGCAACTTCACCAGCTTCAGTTTGACTCCGGCACGGCGAAAGGCTTCGCTGGCTACGGCATCGAGAAAGCCGCTTCGATCGGGTGTGGTGAAGGGCGGCTCGTTGGTGTCGTTGATGACGAGTGTCGGCAGCTCCGCGGCCCGAGCCGTGCCCGCCATCAGGCAAAGGGCGACGGCCAGAGCGATAAGGGTACGGATGATCAAAACAAGGCCTCCATGGCCGGCCTGAAGTCGGTTCATGGAAAAGGATAGCGGCCCGCAACGGTAAATCTGTAGGGGGGTGGCGGCACTTGCGAAGAACCTTCAGGACCGCAACAGGCAATTAAATCACCTGTCGCCATCGGGGTTATCGGGGCGCGGCGTTCCTTAATCGGCGAGGCAGATCTCCGCCACCACCGGTGCGTGGTCCGACGGCCGCTCCAGCTTGCGCATGTCGCGGTCGATGCTGGCGGCGGTGCAGGAGGCGGCCAGCGGCTCGGACAGCAGGATGTGGTCGATCCTGAGGCCGTGGTTGCGGCGGAAGCCCATCATGCGGTAATCCCACCAGGAAAAGCTTTTCTCGGGTTGCTCGAACAGGCGAAAGCTGTCCTTCAGGCCAAGCGCCAATAGGTTGCGGAAGCGCTCGCGTTCGGGCTCCGACACCAGCACGCAGTCCTTCCAGGCTTCGGGGTCGTGCACGTCGCGGTCTTCCGGTGCGACGTTGTAGTCGCCGAGCACGGCAAGCTTGGGGTGACGCGCCAGTTCATCCTTGAGCCAGGCAGCCAGCGCGTCGAACCAGGCGAGCTTGTAGGGGTATTTGTCGGAATCGAGGCTTTGCCCGTTGGGGCAGTACACGCACACCAGCCGCACGCCGTCGACGGTGGCGGCGATCACCCGCTTCTGTTCATCCTCCAGCCCCGGAATGCCGACACTGACGTCGGTGAGTTCCGATCGGCTGACGATGGCGACGCCGTTATAGGTTTTCTGCCCGGCGAAAGCGACGCGGTAGCCGGCCGCTTCCAGTTCGGCAAGCGGGAAATTGTCGTCGGTGAGCTTGGTTTCCTGCAGGCACACGGCGTCAGGTTGGCGAGTGGCGAGAAAGTCCAGCAGTTGGGGCAGGCGGACCTTGAGGGAGTTGACGTTCCAGGCGGCGATTTTCATGCCGCCGAGTGTAGCGCATACGACTCCACATGGGCTTCAGCCCATAGTGGATCGGAGTCCTTTAGGGCATACGACTCCACATGGGCTTCTACCCTGGCGGGCACAAGAGCCCATAGTGGATCGGAGTACCCCGCAAGGAGGTATTGAAAAGAATCCTTTAGGGCAGCCGCGCGGGCATGCGACTCCTGTGCACCTCTGCCCTGAAGGGCAGAGGTGCACGTCGTGGATCGGTTTTTTTAGGCGGTGGGGCGCCTACCGGGGGGGTGAGGGGGCAGGTGCCGCTGCCGGAGCCGGCTTACGGCCGGGCTGGGCAGATTTGGGATAGCCGGCACGATCCAGCATGTCCTGCCACTGGCCTGTTTCAAAGCCATCGACCTTGTCGCTGCCGACCACCAGCACCGGCACACTCGAACGCCCGGTGAGCTTTTTCAGTTCGGCCAGGGCTTCGGGGCTGGCCTGCGGGTCTTTGTTGCTGAACGGAATGCCGCGCTCGTTGAGCAGTTGCCGGGCCTCGTCGCAGGGTACGCCACAGGCGCTGGCGTAGAGGGTGACCGGGTATTTCTCGCGAGCGGTCCTGGCGGAATAGGACTCGCCGACCTCGATGACGCTGCCCTTGAACGCTTTCTGTTGGGCGTTGCGGACACTGGGCGGCGGCTGGTCGCTGTACTGCATCCGGCCCTGTGCATCCTTCCATTGATACAGTTGGGCGGCGGCAAGTGGCATGCTTGCCGCCGCCAGCCAAATCGCCATCAAGAGGGGTCCTGTTTTCATGCTGTGCTCCCGAAAGACTCAATCTTTCGCTATAACGGACGCCACAGGGCGAAGCTTTACCCGCAAGGAGTAGGCCGCGGTTGTCCCCGTAAAGGGGAGGCCGCGGTTGTAAAACCGACAAGTCGGCAGCAACCGCGCACTAAAGCCGCTAAAGCCCTAAAGGACTCCGATCCACTATGGGCTGAAGCCCATGTGGAATCGTAGGCGTCAACAACCACGCTCCACCCGCAAGGGGTAGGCCGTGGTTGTAAAGCCGCTGAAGCGTCAACAACCACGCTCATGCCATGCCGTTGTGCCGCAGCAGGGCGTCGATGGTCGGTTCGCGGCCGCGGAAGGCCTTGAACGATTCGAGCGCCGGCCGGGCGCCGCCCTGGGCGAGGATTTCGCTCCAGAAGCGGTGGCCGACCTCCGGGTTCAGCACGCCGCCGTAGCCTTCGGCCTCGTCCTCGAACAGCGCGTAGGCGTCGGCAGACAGCACTTCCGCCCACTTGTAGCTGTAGTAGCCGGCCGCGTAGCCGCCGGCGAAGATGTGCGAGAAATTGTTGGGGAAGCGGTTGTAGGCCGGCGGGATGATGACCGCGACTTTCTTGCGGATGTCGTCGATCAAGTCCTGCGCAGTGCGGGGGCCGTTGGGATCGAAGTCGTCGTGCAGGTGCATGTCGAAGCTGGCGAACTCGATCTGGCGCAGCGTCTGCAGGCCGGACTGGAAGTTCTTCGCCGCCAGCATCTTGTCGAACAACTCCCTGGGCAAGGGTTCGCCGCTGTCGACGTGCGACGTCATGTGCTTCAGCACGTCCCATTCCCAGCAGAAGTTTTCCATGAACTGGCTCGGCAGTTCGACCGCATCCCACTCGACGCCGTTGATGCCGGACACGCCCAGTTCCTCGATCTGCGTCAGCAGATGGTGCAGGCCGTGGCCAGTCTCGTGGAACAGGGTAATGACTTCGTCGTGGGTGAACAGCGCAGGTTTGTCGCCCACCGGCCCGGAGAAGTTGCAGTTGAGATAGGCCACCGGGGTCTGGATGCCGTCAGCCGTTTTGCGGCGGGTGATGACGTCGTCCATCCAGGCGCCGCCGCGCTTGGAGGCGCGCGCGTAAAGGTCGAGGTAGAACTGGCCGACGCGCTGGCCGCCGTGGTCGGTGAGCGTGTAGAACTTGACGTCCGGGTGCCACACCGGCGCCTTGTCCTCACGCACGTGCAGGCCGTAGAGCGTCTCGATCAGCTTGAACAGGCCGGCCAGCACGCGCGGCTCGGGGAAATACTGCTTCACTTCCTGATCGGAGAAACTGTAGCGGGCGACACTGAGTTTTTCCGACACGTAGGTGGTGTCCCAGGCCTGCAGGTCTGGGAGGCCCAGCTCGTCGCGGGCGAAGGCCTTCAGCTCGGCATAGTCCTTCTCGGCGTAGGGGCGGGCGCGGGCGCCGAGTTCGTCGAGGAATTTCAGCACTTCAGCCGGGGTGTCGGCCATCTTGGCTGCCAGCGACACCTCGGCGTAACTCTTGAAGCCGAGCAGTTCGGCGGCCTCGCGCCGCAGCCTGAGGATGCTGCCGATCAGCGGGGTGTTGTCCCACTTTGCTTCGCCCGTGTCCCCGGATGCCGTGGCCGGGGGGAATTCGGAGGCGCGGGTGACGTAGGCGCGGTAGACCTGCTCGCGCAACTCGCGGTTATTTGCGTACTGCATCACCGGCAGGTAGGAGGGCATGTGCAGGGTGATCTTCCAGCCTGATTTTCCATCGGCCTCGGCAGCGGCCTTCATCATCGCCTGCACGTCGTCAGGAATGCCGGCCAGTTGCGAAGCGTCGTCGATGAAGAGCCCGAACTCATTGGTGGCATCGAGCAGATTTTCCTCGAACTTGGCGGAAAGCTGCGCCAGTTCCTCCTGCACCTGCATGAAGCGCGCCTTCTTGTCCGCCGGCAGCTCGGCGCCGCCGAGACGGAAGTCGCGCAACTCGTTGTCGATGATCTTCTTGCGCGTACCCGACAGCGCGGCGTAGCCGGGGCTGGCCTTCAGCGCCTTGTATTTGGCAAACAGCGCCTCGTTCTGCCCCAGTTCAGCGTAGAAGATGGTGATCTTCGGCAGGTTGGCGTTGTAGACCTCGCGCAGCTCGGGCGAGTCCATCACCGAATGCAGGTGCGACACCTGGCCCCAGGCGCGGCCCAGCTTCTCGTTCGCATCGTCGAGCGGGGCGACGAAGGCGTCCCACTCGGCGGGCGTATCGGCGGCTTCGGCGCGCGCCACCGCCGCGCGGGCGTCGGCCAGCAGCTGGTCGATGGCGGGGGTGACGCAGTCGGGCTTGAATTCGGCGAAACGTGGCAGACCGGAGAAATCGAGCAGGGGGTTGGTGTCCATCGGGGTAGTCATGGTAAATCTCTCACAAAGAGGACGCACAAAAAGGGGGCAGGCACGCGGAGGCAAAGCGGCAACGCACAGCGATTATAATTTGGGCCCGGTTTCTCTGCGTTTCAACCCCTCGACAACCATGGCCTTTGACCCCATCACCCCCTACCGGGGCATTCACCCGCAACTCGCCGCTGGCGCCTGGGTGCATGCGCGCGCCACGGTGATCGGGGAGGTCAGCCTCGGTCGCGACGCCTCGGTGTGGCCGGGCGCGGTGATCCGCGGCGACGTCAACTCGATTGCCGTCGGCGAGGCGAGCAACATCCAGGACAACAGCGTGCTGCACGTGTCGCACAAGACATCGGCCAATCCCGCGGGCGGGCCGCTCATCATCGGCGCGCGCGTCACCGTCGGGCATACCGTGATTTTGCATGCCTGCACGGTCGAAGACGAATGCCTGATCGGCATGGGCAGTATCATCCTCGACCGTGCGGTGGTGCAGAAACATGTGCTGCTGGGCGCCGGCTCGCTGGTGCCGGAGGGCAAGGTGCTCGAGTCCGGCCATCTGTATCTGGGACGCCCCGCCAAGCTGGTGCGGGCGCTGACCGAGGAAGAAATCGCCTACTTCAGCTATTCCGCGCAGCACTATGTCGCGCTGGCACGGTCGTATCAAGACGCTTAACCCTGTGGAATCCCGATGAAATTTGCCAAACCCCTGCTGCTTGCCGTTGCCGTCCTTGCCATCCTCGGCGCGCTGGTCTACGCCTTGATGGACAAGCCTGGCGCGCCGGCCGCCACCTTCACCACGCTGGAGGGCAAGCCCATCGTCCTGGCCGATCTGCGCGGCAAGGTCGTGCTGGTCAATTTCTGGGCGACGTCGTGTCCCGGCTGCATCAAGGAAATGCCGGGCATGGTCGAAACCTACAATCAATACAAGGAGCGCGGCTTCGAAATCGTCGCCGTGGCGATGAGCTACGACCCGCCCAACTATGTGCTGAACTTCGTGCAGACGCGGCAGTTGCCGTTCCCGGTGGCGCTCGACGTCGACGGCGCGCATGCCCGCGCCTTCGGCAACGTGCAGCTCACCCCCACCAGCTTTATCATCGGCAAGGACGGCCGCATCCTCGAACAGAAGCTGGGCGAACTCGATTTCGTTAAGCTGAAGGCGCTGCTGGACAGGGAATTGTCGTGATCAAGGTTCTGATCGCAGCTTCATTGCTGCTAACACTTGCCGGGTGCGGTACGCCTTCCCCTGCCCAGCCCGTCGCCGGCAAACCTTCCCCGGCCGGACCGCCGCCCCCGCCGATGCCTGACGACCCCATCGTCTGTGCGGCCGACGTCAAACAATGCCCCGACGGCAGCTACGTCAGCCGCAATCCGGCCAATGGCTGCGTGTTCGACGCGTGCCCGGGCACAAGCAAACAATAATCTTTTCAGGAATTTTTCATTCATGGCGCAATACGTGTATTCCCTAAACCGGGTCGGCAAGATCGTTCCGCCCAAGCGGCAGATCCTCAAGGACATCTCGCTCAGCTTCTTCCCCGGCGCCAAGATCGGCCTGCTGGGCCTGAACGGCTCGGGCAAGTCCTCGCTGATCAGGATCATGGCGGGCGTGGACAAGGACATCGAGGGCGAGGCCATCCCGATGCCCGGCATCCGCATCGGCTACCTGCCGCAGGAGCCGCAGCTCGACCCCGTGCACACGGTGCGCCAGGCGGTGGAAGCGGGACTGGGGGAAATCGTCGCGGCGAAAACCCGGCTTGATGAGATCTACGCCGCCTACGCCGAGCCCGATGCCGACTTCGACAAGCTGGCCGAGGAACAGGCGAAGTGCGAAGCCATCCTCGCCACCGCCGGCGCCGACCTCGACACCCAGATGGAAATCGCCGCCGACGCCCTGCGCCTGCCGCCGTGGGATGCGGTCATCGGCAATCTCTCGGGCGGCGAAAAGCGCCGCGTCGCGCTGTGCCAGCTGCTGCTGTCCAGCCCCGACATGCTGCTGCTCGACGAGCCGACCAACCACCTCGACGCCGAATCGGTCGACTGGCTGGAACAGTTCCTGGTCCGCTACCCCGGTACCGTGGTGGCGGTGACGCACGACCGCTACTTCCTCGACAACGCCGCCGAGTGGATCCTCGAACTCGACCGCGGCCACGGCATTCCCTGGAAGGGCAACTACACCAGCTGGCTCGAGCAGAAGGAAGCGCGGCTGGAGACCGAGTCCAAGCAGGAACTCGGCCGCATCAAGACCATGAAGCAGGAGCTCGAATGGGTGCGTCAGAATCCCAAGGCGCGCCAGGCCAAGTCGAAGGCGCGTCTGGCCCGCTTCGAGGAACTGAATTCGGTCGAATACCAGAAGCGCAACGAGACCCAGGAAATCTTCATCCCGGTGGGTGAGCGCCTCGGCGACAAGGTCATCGACTTTCACAACGTGTCGAAATCCTTCGGCGACCGCCTGCTGATCGACAACTTGAGCTTCAGCGTGCCGCCCGGGGCGATTGTCGGCATCATCGGCCCCAACGGCGCCGGCAAGTCGACCTTCTTCAAGATGATCACCGGCCAGGAAAGGCCGGACAGCGGCGAAGTCGAGATCGGCCAGACGGTGAAACTCGCCTACGTCGACCAGAGCCGCGATGCCTTGAGCGCAGACAAGACCGTGTTCGACGAAGTGGCCGAAGGCCGCGACATCCTCACCGTTGGCCGCTACGAAACGCCGTCACGCGCCTATCTCGGCCGCTTCAACTTCAAGGGCGCAGACCAGCAGAAGCGGGTCGGCAACCTGTCGGGCGGCGAACGCGGCCGTCTGCACCTGGCGAAGACGCTGATCGCCGGCGGCAACGTGCTGCTGCTCGACGAACCGTCTAACGACCTCGATGTGGAAACCCTGCGCGCGCTGGAAGATGCACTGCTGGAATTCGCCGGCTGCGTGCTGGTCATCTCGCACGACCGCTGGTTCCTCGACCGCATCGCCACCCACATCCTCGCCTTCGAGGGCGATTCGCAGGTGGTGTTCTTCCCAGGCAACTACCAGGAATATGAAGCCGACAAGAAGAAGCGCCTGGGCGAGGAGGGGGCCAAGCCGAAGCGCATCCGCTATAAGCCGATCACTCGTTAAGCCCTCGCGACAGGCGCTCGGCCCGCCCGCTTCCCGGCGGGCCCCTGAGACCAAACAAAGACGCCCGCTCGCGGGCGTCATACGGGGCAAAAGGGCTATTTTACCTGGACGCGATTCAGGTAATCGATCAGGGACAGGATGCGGCTGCGCGCATACATCTCCGCGTCATAGGGCACGTCCATGTAATACTCGGCCGCCTTCACGGAATCGCTGCTATAGCGATCGCCCCACGCGGGCATGTCCCGGTCGCCGTGCGCCCTCACTGTCACGCGCCCGTCGACCACCGCATAGACGCGGTCAAAAGGGAATACACCATTGTTCCTTTTCGCCAGCGTCGTGAGATCGGTCGGCGATTTCTTCAACAGATCGTTGATGGCGCCTGTGCCCTTGCCATCCTTTCCATGGCACAACGCGCAACTGTTCTCATATTCGCGCTTGCCCAGATCCGCCTTGAGCGCTTTGTCGGCTGCCGATGCCAAGCCGCCTGTTCCCATCATCATCAGCACCGCAATCGTCAGGAATTTTGCATGCTCTCGTTTCATACTGTCCTCCGTTGAATAAGCGTTTTTTTGGGTAAGGCAAACCTGCTCATTCACTCTAGTTCGAGCGGGAGCAAAAACAAGCCGTTCAGCTACAGAAATGACGATGGGCTGACGGCAGCCGATCGCCGCCGCATAATCAGCGTCTCGCTCATCTGGTATTCATTTCCCATGATTCTCGACACCCTCAGCCGTTCCAGCCGTTACCTCACATTGCACCCGCTTTTTGCGAAGGCCTTCGAATTCCTGCGCAGCACCGATCTGGGCGCGCTGGAACCTGGAATGCACACGATTCAGGGTGAGCAGCTGTTCGCCATCGTCGAGGCCTGCCCGGGCCGCTCGCGGGCGGAAGCAAAACTGGAATGTCATCGCCACTACATCGACATCCAGCTGGTGCTCGAGGGCGTCGACGAAATGGGCTGGAAGTCGCTGGACGAATGCGTGAAACCGGAAACGGATTATGACGAGGCGCGCGACATCCGGTTTTTCAACGACGCCCCATCGAGCTGGATCGCCACACCGCCAGGATCGTTCTGCCTGTTCTTCCCCGACGATGCGCATGCCCCGCTGGCGAGTGCGGGCTGGATACGCAAAGTGGTGGTGAAGATCGCCGTGCAGCCGGATTGATGCGACTCAATAATGCGGCGGTATCTCGTCGCGCGGGGTGCGCGCCTCGTCCGGCAGCGCGTCCTGCAGTTGCTGATGCAGCAGGCGAAGCTGCTGCTGCAATGAGTCGATCTGCCCCTGCTGGCGGACCACCGTCTGGTTGAGCGTTTCGAGCAGGTCTTCGGCGAAGGCGAGCTTGGTTTCGAGTTCGGTGAGGCGGGCCTGTGCCCAGGCCGCAAGGCTGTCGGGTAATTCGGTCATGGCTGTCTGGCCTGGGGGAGCAGGGGGGCGACAAGTTTTTCCAGTCGGGGATAATGCACCTGCCCGGCGATCTTGTGGCGGATATGTCCGTCAGTATCGACAATGAACGAGGTCGGCACGCTTTTTACATTGCCGAATGCTGCCGCCACCGAGGCATTGGTTGGTGCGGCCATGAAGGCATAGCCCTTGTCCTGCATCCAGGCGGCGATTTTTTCAGGCGTGTCGTCGACGCTGATCGAGATGACCTCGAAGCCCTTGTCGCGCGTGTCCTTCCAGAAGCGGTCGATCACCGGCTTTTCCTTGCGGCAGTAGGGGCACCAGGTCGCCCAGAAGTTCACCAGCACGACCTTGCCCTTGAGGTCGTCGCTGCTCAGCGTCCGGCCATCCGGCAGGGTCACGGCCCAGGGCGGCGCGGGGCGATTCTCCTCGCTGACGTCGGCCGGCGGACGAAACCACAGCCAGACGATCAAACCCAGTAAAATCAGGGTTAGCGGACTCGGCGTCCATTTTTTCAGAAGGGCTTGTCTATCCATGCTGTGGCTGAAATCGTTTCATATCGTGATGGTGGTCAGCTGGTTCGCCGGGCTGTTCTATCTGCCGCGCATCTTCGTCAACCTGGCGATGGAAACCAACGATGCAGCGTATGCCCGCCTGCTGCTGATGGCAGGCAAATTGTATCGGTTCGTCACGCCCATCATGTGGCTGGCGCTGATTACCGGCATCTGGCTGTGGCTGGCGTATTTTCCGCTCAGCATGAACTGGATGTGGGCGAAACTCGCGCTGGTCGTCGGGCTCATCGGGTATCACCACGTCTGCAAAAGTCTGCTGCGCGCATTCGAAGCCAGACAGAACACCAAATCGCATGGTTGGTTCCGCTGGTTCAATGAAATTCCGGTGATCGTGCTGCTGCTCGTCGTCCTGCTGGTCGTTTTGAAACCGTTTTAAGAAAGCCCCGTTTGAAACCCCAGCCCCTTAAATCCCAGCCCCGCCGCACCAAAGTCCCGCATCCCGCCCGCCCCGAGCGCGAGGTGCTGCCGCCTGCCAGCCATTTCGCCACCTGCCCGCGCGGGCTGGAGGCGCTGCTCGAAGCCGAACTTGCGGCAGCCGGCGCGCAGGTGGTACGTCAGGTGCCCGCCGGCGTGCTGTTCATGGCCGATGCCGCCGCCGAGATGCGCGCCAACCTGACCTCGCGCATCGCCACCCGCATCCTGCGCAAGGTCGGCTACACCCGTTACCGCAAGGAAGAGCACATCTACCGCGCCGCGCTCGACCTGCCGTGGCCGGACTGGTTCGACGTGAAGAAGACCATCGCGGTCAAGGTCGGCGCGCAGAACGCGCCACTGAAGAGCCTCAACTTCATCACGCTCAAGATCAAGGACGCGATCTGCGACCGCTTCCGCGAGGAAACCCGCGAGCGCCCCAGCGTCGACACCGATGCGCCCGACGTGCCGGTGTACGCCTTCTTCACCCCTGACGCGGTGACCTTCTATCTCGACACCAGCGGCGAACCCCTGTTCAAGCGGGGCTTCAAACGCGAGGCGAGCGCCGCGTCGATCAAGGAAAACCTTGCCGCAGGCCTCCTGATGCTGTCCGGCTGGGAACCCGGTTCGCCACTGCTGGACCCGATGTGCGGCGCCGGCACCATCCTGCTGGAAGCGGCGGACATGGCGCTGAACCGCGCGCCGGGACGGGCACGCCATTTCGCCTTCGAGCACTACCGCGACTTCGACGCGGCGCTGTGGCAGCGCATCAAGAAGGAAGCGCAGGCCAAGGAAAAGCCGCTGACGCATTTACCCATTTTCGGCGCTGACCAGGATCGCTGGGTGCTCGACAAGGCGAGGAACAACCTCGCCGCCGCTGGCTACGCCGACACCATCGAGCTGAAGGTCTCCGATGCACTCGATCTGAAAGCGCCGACGCCGGTCGGCACCATCGTCACCAACCCGCCTTACGGCGAACGCATCGGCGAGGCCGAGGAACTGGCGGAGTGGTATCCGTTGCTGGGCGACTGGCTGAAGAAGAACTTCAGCGGCTGGCAGGCGTGGATCATTTCCGGCGATCCCCTGTTGCCGAAACTGCTCGGCCTCAAGGCCAGCCGCCGCATTCCGCTGTTCAACGGGCCGATCGAAACCCGCTTTCTGCAATACAAGCTGATTGCCGGATCGATGCGGCCGAAAAAGGCGACCGACAGCGCGGTCTGAGCGTTGTTTGGACATGCCAATGAAAACGGGGTGCCAGGCACCCCGTTTTCATTGGCCGGAAGGCATCAGACGATGTCCAGGTGGTCCAGCCCCGCCATCATGTCGCGGCCCTTGGCCTCCTGGCCGTGCAGCTTGATCTGCAGGCGCAGGTCGTTGAGGCTGTCGGCGTTGCGCAACGCATCTTCGTAGGAAATCATCCCGGCTTCGTACAGATCGAACAGCGCCTGGTCGAAGGTCTGCATGCCCAGTTCGCGCGACTTCGACATGATTTCCTTGATCTCGTGCACATGACCCTTGAAGATCAGGTCGGCGATCAGCGGCGAGTTGAGCAGGATTTCGACCGCCGCGACGCGGCCGGCAGTCCCCTTGCGCGGGACCAGTCGCTGCGAGATGAAGCCCTTGAGGTTGAGCGACAAGTCCATCAGCAGCTGGTCACGCTTTTCTTCCGGGAAGAAGTTGATGATGCGGTCGAGCGCCTGGTTGGCGCTGTTGGCGTGCAGGGTCGACAGGCACAGGTGGCCGGTCTCGGCAAACGCGATGGCGTATTCCATGGTGTCGCGGTCGCGGATTTCCCCGATCAGAATGACGTCGGGCGCCTGACGCAGGGTGTTCTTCAGCGCCGAGAACCAGTTGTCGGTATCGATGCCGACCTCGCGCTGGGTGATGATGGATTTCCTGTGCTCGTGCACGTATTCGATCGGATCTTCGACCGTGATGATGTGGTCGCAGGCGTTTTCGTTGCGGTAGCCTACCAGGGCAGCCAGCGAGGTCGATTTACCGGTGCCGGTGCCGCCGACGAAGATCACCAGGCCGCGCTTGATCATCGCGACGTCGCGCAGGATCGGCGGCAGGTTCAGGTCTTCCATCTTCGGAATCTTGGTGTTGATCGTCCGCATCACCACGCCGACGCGCCCCTGCTGCACGAAGACGTTGACGCGGAAGCGGCCGATTTCGGGCGGGCTGATCGCGAAGTTGGATTCGTTGGTGGCCTCGAAATCCTTCCACTGCCGCTCGTTCATGATCGAGCGCGCCAGTTCGCTGGTGTGCGCGGGCGTCAGGCTCTGGTTCGACACCGGGGTGATCTTGCCGTCCACCTTGATGGCCGGCGGAAAGCCGGCGGTGATGAAGAGGTCGGAGGCATTCTTCGCCAGCATCAGGCGCAGCAGGTCATGGACAGTTTTTTCAGCGTTCATCGTTCAATCCTCAACCCAAAAATGCGTCTTTGTTCTGTGCTGCGTTGCGCGCCACGCCCGACGCAACGATATTGCGCTTCACCAGATCCTGCAGGCACTGGTCGAGCGTCTGCATGCCCAGATTGCCGCCGGTCTGGATCGACGAGTACATCTGCGCCACCTTGTTTTCGCGGATCAGGTTGCGGATCGCCGGGGTGCCGATCATGATTTCATGCGCGGCGACGCGGCCGTTGCCATCCTTTGTCTTCAAGAGCGTTTGCGAGATCACCGCGCGCAGGGACTCGGACAGCATCGAGCGCACCATTTCCTTTTCCGCCGCCGGGAACACGTCGACCACGCGGTCGATGGTCTTGGCGGCCGACGAGGTGTGCAGGGTGCCGAACACCAGGTGGCCGGTTTCGGCGGCGGTGAGCGCGAGGCGGATGGTTTCCAGGTCGCGCAATTCGCCCACCAGGATGACGTCCGGGTCTTCCCGCAGCGCCGAGCGCAAAGCGTTGCTGAACGACAGCGTGTGCGGGCCGACTTCGCGCTGGTTGATCAGGCATTTCTTGCTCTGGTGCACGAATTCGATCGGGTCTTCGACCGTCAGGATGTGCGCATACTGGTTCTCGTTGACGTAGTCCATCATCGCCGCCAGCGTGGTCGACTTGCCGGAGCCGGTCGGCCCGGTGACCAGCACGATGCCGCGCGGCTGGTCGGAGATTTCCTTGAAGATTTGCGGGCAGTTGAGCTCCTCCAGCGTCAGCACCTTCGACGGAATCGTCCGGAACACGGCGCCGGCGCCATACTGCTGGTTGAACGCGTTGACGCGGAAGCGCGCCAGCGAGGGAATCTCGAACGAGAAGTCGATTTCCAGCGTTTCCTCGTACACCTTGCGCTGGCTGTCGTTCATGATGTCGTACACCATGCGGTGCACGTCCTTGTGATCCATCGGCGGCAGGTTGATGCGGCGGATGTCGCCGTTGACCCGGATCATGGGCGGCAGGCTTGCCGACAGGTGCAGGTCGGACGCCTTGTTCTTGACGGCAAAAGCCAGCAGTTCAGAAATATCCACGCGTGCCTCGTTCAGTGTTTGATGGGGTTTTGTCAGATAATAAGCGCTATGGATAACGGCCCGAAAACCCGCAAACTTGAGGCTGCGATAACGACCGCCGATTCCACGCTGGCCGAGCGTCTGCATGCGATGCGGGCGCGAATAGCGGCTGCTGCCGCCGAAGCGGGGCGCGATGCGGCGGCGGTACGCCTGCTGGCGGTGAGCAAGACCTTTGGCGACGTAGCCGTCCGCGCACTGGCGGACGCCGGCCAGCGTGCATTCGGTGAAAATTACCTGCAGGAAGCGCTGGACAAGCAGGCAGCCTTGCGCGATCTGCCACTCGAATGGCATTTCATCGGGCCGATCCAGAGCAACAAGACGCGCGCAATTAGCGAGCATTTCAGTTGGGTGCACAGCGTCGACCGGCTGAAGATTGCCGAGCGGCTGTCCGCGCAGCGCCCGGCGGGTTTGCCGCCGCTGCAGGTCTGCATTGAGGTCAATGTCAGCGGCGAGGCCAGCAAGGGCGGCGTGGCTGCGGCGGATCTGCCCGCGCTGGCCGAGGCCGTCTCGACCCTGCCGGGCCTGCAACTGCGCGGCCTGATGGCGATTCCTGCGCCGACGCCGGAGGTGGGTGCGCAGCGCGCAGCCTTCCGCCGGGTACGCGAAGCGTTCGACACGCTGCGCGCGCGGGGCTACACACTGGATACCCTGTCGATGGGGATGTCGGCCGATCTGGAAGCGGCGATACTGGAAGGCGCGACCATCGTGCGCATCGGCACGGCACTGTTTGGCGAGAGGACAAAACATGCATAACGTGAGTTTCATCGGCGGCGGCAACATGGCGGCCGCCATCATCGGCGGCCTGATCGCCAGCGGCACCCAGCCTACCGACATCGAAGTGGTGGAAATCAATGCCGATGCACGGGCGCACCTGGCTGCGCGCTACGGCGTGGTGACGCATACGGATCTGTCGCAGGCGCGGCTGCATTCCCTGGTCGTGCTGGCGGTGAAGCCGCAGACCCTGCCCGAAGTGGCGGCCGCGCTGGCGTCGCGCCTTGCCGGCCATCTGGTGGTGTCGATCGCCGCCGGGGTGCGGGTGGCCGACCTCGGCCGCTGGCTGGGCGGGCATACGCGTATCGTGCGCGCCATGCCCAACACCCCGGCCCTGGTGCAGGCCGGCATTGCAGGCCTGTATGCGCCGCCCGCCGTCAGCCAGGATGCGCGTTCGCAGGCCGAAGCGGTGCTGCGCGCTGTCGGCGGCGTGGTGTGGGTGGAGGACGAGCCCCAGCTGGATACGGTGACCGCGGTCTCGGGCAGCGGTCCGGCCTATGTGTTCTATTTCATCGAATCACTGGAAGCCGCTGCGGTGGCGCAGGGGATGGCGCCCGACACGGCGCGCCAGCTGGCGCTGCAGACCTTCTTCGGCTCGGCCAAACTGGCGCTGGAGTCGGGCGAGGAACCTGTCATGCTGCGGCAGCGCGTGACCTCCAAAGGTGGCACCACCGAGCGCGGCATTGCCGTCCTTGAGTCCGCGTCGGTCAAGCTCGCCATCGGTCAGGCGGTGGAGGCGGCCAGCCGCCGCAGCGCCGAGCTCGGTGACGAACTGGGACGACTCGCATGATCGAAGCCGCGCTGAAATTCCTGATCCAGACCCTGGGCAACCTGTTCGTGATCGCGGTGCTGCTGCGCTTCATGATGCAGCTGTTCCGGGTGCCGTTTCGCAACCCATTCGCGCAATTCATCGTCGCGATCACCGATTTTGCAGTGAAGCCGTTGCGCCGCGTGGTGCCGGGTTTGTTCGGCCTGGACTGGGCCTGCCTGGTGCTCGCCTGGCTGGTCGAACTGGTCGTCGTGACCGCCGGCTACTGGCTGGATGGCTTCCCGTTTGCGCTGGCAGGCGGCAAGGTGTGGCCGGTGATGCTGGGGCTGGCGGTGGTCAAGCTGCTGAGCCTGGCGATTTACTTGATCATCGGCCTGACCCTGGTGCGCGCGGTGCTGTCGTGGGTCAATTCCGACAACCCGCTGATGCCCGTTGTGTATGAGTTGTCCGAACCCTTCCTGCGCCCTCTGCGGCGCATCATCCCCATGGTTTCCCAGATCGACCTGACGCCGCTGGTGCTGTTCATCCTGTGCCAGCTGATCCTGATGGTGCCGGTACTGGCATTGGAGCGCGCGCTGCTTGGTTCGCTCTGATCCGGCTTCACAACCGGGTGAGCCCCCGGTCTGGGCGCATCGCGACGGCTCCGACTGGCTGCTGGACCTGCACGTGCAGCCGGGTGCCAAGACAACCGCTGTCGTGGGCGAACACGGCGGCAGGCTGAAATTAAAGATTTCCGCGCCCCCGGTCGATAACAAAGCGAATGTGCATCTGCTGACCTGGCTGGCTGCGCAACTGGGCGTCCCGAAGTCAAAGGTGCGCTTGGTGCGGGGCGAGTCTTCGCGGCAGAAAACCGTGGCGGTGTCCGGGGTCGAGGCTCCCTGGCTTGAGATCGGAAACAATAGCAAAACATGAGCATCCATCTGGAACAGGAAGTCGCCGACTTCAGCGAGCGGCGCATGCAGCTGGCGACCGCGATCACCGACTATGCCGACTGGCTCGACAGTCAGCACGGCATCGATGCCGAACGCACCCTGAGGCTGGCCGATACCGCATCCGGCCTACGCCAGGACAAGCTGGTGGTGGCCTTTGTTGCCGAGTTTTCGCGCGGCAAGACCGAGCTCATCAATGCCCTGTTTTTTGCCGATCACGGCCAGCGTCTGCTGCCCTCGGACGCCGGCCGCACCACCATGTGCCCGACCGAATTGTTTGCCAACGCGGACGAGGCGCCCAGCCTGTGCCTGTTGCCGATCGAGACACGCCGCCGCAGCGAATCGCTGGCGCACCTCAAGCACATGCCGATCGAATGGTGCCGGGTGCTGCTCGACCCCACCGATTCCCGCCAACTGCAGGAAAGCCTGAAGAAGCTCACCGAGACCAAGGCGATGCCGGCGGTGGAAGCGATCGAGCTCGGACTGTGGAGCGGCGAGGATGAAAGCGAACGCCACCAACTGCGCCCCGACGGCACGGTGGAAGTGCCGGCCTGGCGCTATGCCATGGTCAACTACCCGCACCCGCTGTTGCAGGCCGGGCTGACCATTCTGGACACTCCGGGGCTCAATGCACTGGGGGCCGAGCCCGAACTCACCCTGTCGGTGATTCCCAATGCGCATGCGGTGATGTATCTGCTGGCGACCGATACTGGCGTGACGCGCTCGGATCTGGAAATCTGGCAGAAGCATGTGCATCGCCACGCCAATTACCACGTGGCCGTGCTGAACAAAATCGACATGCTGTGGGACGAATTGAAGAGCGACGCCGAGGTGCAGGCCACCATCGAGCGCCAGGCCGAAGAAACCGCACGCGTATTGAAACTGCCGCGCAGCAGGGTGTTTACCATATCTGCACAAAAGGCGCTGGCAGCCACCATACGCGGCGATGCCGCCTTGCGCGTGCGCTCCGGCATCGAGTCGCTGGAGTATCTGCTGGCGCACCAGGTGATCCCGGCGCGGCGCGACATGCTTTATCACGCGGTCAGCCGCGAAGTGATGTCGCTGCTGGACGAAAGCCGGGTGGATTTGTCGGTGCGGCTCAAGCGCAGCAGCGACGAGCTGATCCAGCTCACCCAGCTGTCGGGCAAGAATCGCGAGATGATCGAGCAGTCACGGGCCAGCCTGCAGAAGGAAAAGGATAGCTACGACGCCACAGCCGAGCAGTTCAGGGCGACCCGAAAAATGGTACAGGCACAGGGCGACCATCTGCTGTCCTACTTGTCGGAGGAGACGCTGAGCGGCATCTGCAAGACCGGTCGCGCAGCCATGGAAGCGAGCCTGACCACGCGCGGCCTGACCAGCGGCATCCGTCAGTTGAGCGAGCAGATGGTCGAGCGTCTCCAGCAGGCGACCCAGTTGGCCGACAACATGCTGGATGCCCTGGATCAGGCCTATATCCGCTTTCACCGCGCGCATCATCTGCCGAAAATGCAGGTGCCGCGCCTCGATCTGGGCGCCTACCGCAACCGGCTGCAAGCGCTGACGCGCGAGACCGAGGCCTTCTGCAAGGATCCCGCCAACCTGATGCTGGAAAAGCGCTTCATGATCCGGCGTTTTTATGCCGGCCTGGCTGAAGAGGCCCGCAAGGCTTTCGGTCTGGCGCGGATGGAGGCCGAACGCTGGCTGCGTATCGCGCTCGATCCCGTGATGACGCGCATACGCGAGCACAAACAGTATCTCGACACGCGGCTTGCCAGCCTGCAGCGCATTCTGGAGAACATGGGCACGCTGCACAGCCGCATGGCGCAGGTCAAGCAGGAGATCGGCAAGCTGCGCCAGGACAAAACGGAACTGGCTCGCATTGCCGAGCAGCTCACCGGCTAGCGACCGCTCAGCCGTTCAGGCGGCCCAGCAGTGTCGCCGTCTTGTCCGGTTCGGTGTTCTTCAGCAGCCGCTGCGCTGCGGGCCCCAGTTCTTCAAGATGCGATTTCAGCACCTGCTGCTTGACCTGCAGCAGGCTCGCCGGTTGCATCGAGAAGGTCCGCAGACCCAGTCCCAGCAATAGCCGCGTCAGCAGCGGATCGCCCGCCATTTCACCGCACACCGCCACCGGCTTGCCAGCCTTGGCGCCGGCGCGAATGGTCTGCTGGATCAAGCCGAGCACGGCCGGGTGGAGCGGATCGTACAGGTGCGCTACGCTGTCGTCTGCACGGTCGATCGCCAGCGTGTACTGGATCAGGTCATTGGTGCCGATCGACAGGAAGTCGAGCTGTTCGGCAAAGAAGGCGGCAGCCAGTGCCGCGGCGGGCACTTCGATCATGCCGCCGACCGGAATGCCTTCGTCGAATTTCAGGCCGTCTTTTCGCAGCGAGTCCCTCGCCTCGTCGATGCGCTGCAGCGTCTGCCGCAGTTCCATGAAGCTCGCCAGCATGGGGATGAGGATGCGCACCCGGCCATGGGCCGAGGCGCGCAGGATGGCGCGCAACTGGGTGTGGAACAGCCCCGGCTCGGCGAGGCACAGGCGGATCGCACGCAGGCCCAGCGCCGGGTTGTCGGCCACGGTGTGGCCCCATGGCGCCTGCTTGTCGGCACCGAGGTCGAGCGTGCGGATGGTGACCGGCTTGCCGTCCAGCGCTTCGGCCACCGCCTTGTAGGATTCGTACTGCTCCTCCTCGCTCGGCAGGTCACTTCGATTGAGGAACAGGAATTCGCTGCGGAACAGACCGATGCCATGCGCGCCGGACGCCTTCACCGCGTCGATGTCGGAGAGCAGCTCGATGTTCGCCATCAGCTCGATCGGCGTGCCGTCGAGGGTGGCCGACTTGCTGGTTTTCAGCCGCTTCAGCTTGTCGGTGTCGATGCGCCACTGGTTCTGCCGCAGCCGGTATTCGGCCAGCACCGACTCGTCGGGGTTGACGATCACCACGCCATCCCGACCGTCTACGATCAGCAGATCGTGGTCGCGAATGAGTCCGCGAGCATTGTGCAGTGCCATTACCGACGGCATGCCCATGCTGCGCGCCAGGATCGCGGTATGCGAGGTGGCGCCGCCGAGATCGGTGACGAAGGCGGCGAAATGCACGTTCTTGAAAATCACCATGTCGGCCGGCGACAGCTCGTGTGCCACCAGGATGCGCTCGACGTCGAAGTCGACGTCGAGCGGCAGGTGGCTGGGATGCCCCATCAACGCCTTCAGCACGCGCTGTACCACCTGCACCACGTCTTCCTGGCGGCTCCTCAGGTAGGCGTCTTCGATTTCATCGAAGCGCGCCACCAGCGCTTCCATCTGCTGCGCCAGTGCCCATTCGGCATTGCACTGGGTCTCGCGGATCAGACGCTTGGGTTCCTCGGCGATCATCGAGTCGCCGAGGAACATCAGGTGCATGTCGAGAAAGGCCGACAGCTCGGCCGGCGCGTTGGGCGGGATGTGGCTGCGCAGGACCTCGAGCTCGGCGCGGGTGGCGAGGATGGCTTCGTCGAAGCGTGCCAGCTCCTCCTTGATGTACTTGCGGTCGAGCATGTACTGAGGAACTTCGACCCGTGCACTGGACGCGAGGTGCGCATAGCCGATGGCGATGCCGCCGGAGACGCCGATGCCGTGCAGCGAGAAGCTCACAGTTCTTCTCCGAAGCCGCCGGAAATCAGCCCGGTCAGTGCGTCGATGGCGTCCACCTCGTCTTCGCCCTCGGTTTCCAGGGTGACGGTGCAGCCCTTGGCGGCGGCCAGCATCATCACACCCATGATGCTCTTGGCGTTGACGCGGCGGCCGTTGCGCGACATGAACACGTTGCTCTTGAAGCTGGAAGCGAGCTGGGTCAGCCGGGCCGACGGGCGCGCGTGCAGCCCTAGCTTGTTGACGATTTCAACGTCCCGTTGCTGCATGGCACATGGTCTCGGAAATATGGTTGATGCTGTTGCGCCCGCCTTCGACGATGCGCTCGATGAGTTGCGGCAGCGCCAACGTCTCGCGGTAGTTCAGCGCCTTCAGCAGCATCGGCAGGTTGACGCCGGAGACACCTTCGATGTGGGCCGGTTCGAGCAGCCGGCACAGCGTGTTGCTGGGGGTGGCGCCGTAGACGTCGGTCAGCACCAGGATGCCATCGCCCTCGTCGAGTTCGGCCAGTCGCGCCTGCAAGGCCTTCTGGCGCTCGTCGGGGTCGGCATGGCCGATGAAATCCAGTGTGGCGAGGCCGCGCGGACGCTGCCCCAGCACATGGGTTGCACACTCGACCAGGCTGTCGGCAAGCGAGCCGTGGGCGACGATGAGGATGCCTATCATTGCGGGAATGTCAGACCAAAAACAGCATTCTAACGAAGCCGGGCCTGCATCGCAGGCGAGACATGGATTTGGCCTGCGGAATCCACTGCAAGATAGTCGCTGACACCAAGCCGTGCGGCCCGGTCCGCGAGCCATTCCGCGCCATCGATGAACAGCGGTTTCGACAGCGCGTCCGAACGCGTGCCAGCCTGTTCGCCATCAACCAGAACCGTCACCGACTGCATGGTTGACGCCGGCCACCCGCTGCGCGGGTCGATCAGGTGGCTGTAGCGGTGCCCGGCCACCTCGAAGTAGCGCTGGTAATCGCCCGAGGTGCCGATCGCTTCGCCGTCTTTCAGGTCGAGCGTCGCCAGCGTGCCCGGCTTTCGCGGATGCTGGATTCCGACGCGCCACGGGCGGTCGCCGTGCGTACCCAACGCAATCACGTTGCCGCCGATGTTCACCAGCGCATTCTTGATGCCGTGCTTCTTCAGGATGACGGCCGCATCGTCCAGCGCGCGTCCCTTGGCATAGCCGCCGAGATCCAGCTGCACCGCCGGATTGCGGCTCGAAATCGAGTCTTTTCCGATGGCAAGGTCGGCCATTCGCGGCTGCTTGCTCACCCAGTTCCGGATGGCGACAGCATCCGGCACCCGTGATTGCGGCGTGTCGGCATGGAATCCCCACAGTGCGATCAACCCGCCAATGGCCGGGTTGAAGAGGTCATCGGACTGATTCGATAGCGCCTGCGCATCGCGCAGCATCGCCACCAGTTCGGGTGTGACGGTGGCGCGCTCACCCCGGGCCAGCGCGGCGTTCATCCGCGACAGTTCGCTGGGTTGCCAGGCGTGCAGCTGTCGATGCAGTTCGTCGAAACGCGCCAGCACCGCAGTGGCCGCCTGCCGCGCCTGTGCCTCGGGCGCACCATGGACGCTGACTTCGACCAGGGTGCCGAATACGTAGGCCTGCTGCTGGTGCAGCGGCGGCGGGCTGCAGGCGGCGAGCGCCCACAGCAGCAGAAGCCACAGGCTGGTTCGTGCCAGTTTCATGAACGATCGAGTGCGGAAACGAACTGCGCCGCCACGTCGTGCCCGGTCTGCGCGGTGATTTCCTGGAAGCCGGTGGGGCTGGTGACGTTGATTTCGGTGAGACAGTCGCCGATGACGTCGAGCCCTGCGAGGAATATCCCGTTGGCTTGCGCCCACGGGGCGATGGTTTCGGCGATCTCGCGGTCGCGTGGCGAAAGCGGCTGCGCGCGTGCGGTGCCGCCGGCGGCGAGGTTGCCGCGGGTCTCGCCTGCCTGGGGGATGCGCGCCAGCGCCCACGGCACCACTTTGCCGGCTATCAGCAGGATGCGCTTGTCGCCGTCGCGGATTGCGGGCAGATAGCGTTGCGCCATGATGGCGCGGCGACCATGGTGGGTCAGCGTTTCCAGGATGGCGTTGCGGTTGGGGTCGGTGGTCGTCAGGCGGAAAATCCCGCTGCCGCCCATTTCGGTGAGCGGCTTGACGATGATGTCCTGGTGTTCGGCGAGAAAGCACCCGATCTCGGCCGCATCGGCGGAAACCAGCGTGGGCGCGACGAAAGCCGGGAAGTTGAGGATCGCCAGCTTCTCGTTGAAGTTGCGCAGGGCGGCGGGCCGGTTCAGCACGCGCGCGCCGTTGGTCTCGGCAATGCCCAGCAGGTGCGTGGCGAGCAGATAGTCGATGTCCACCGGCGGGTCGGTGCGCATGATCACGGCGTCGAAATCATGCAGCGCCTCCGTCTCGGTCTCGGTGATGCGATACCAGTCGTTGTCGGGGCGAACGTCGAGCGCAGCGCAGGCGGCCTGCACGATCCCGGCCTGCACCTGCAGCTGGCGTGCCTCGGCGGCGAACACGGCATGACCGCGCGCTGCTGCCGCGCGCATCATCGCCACCGAGCTGTCCTTGTAGGCCTTGAGGCCCGCGAGCGGATCGACGATGAACAGCAGCTTCATGCGGCTGCGGTCTCGATCTTGGTCTCGGTTTCGCTGAGCGCTTCGTCGAGTTCGATGCTGGCGGCCAGCATCGCCAGCCGCGCGATCACGCCGTAGGCATAGAAGCGGTTGAGGCTCGCATCGGGGTTGGCGCTGCGGTCGGGCATCACGCAGGTGTCGTCGAACGCCAGCGGCACGAAATGCATGCCGGGACTGTTGAGGTTCTCGTCCGAGCCGCGCCCGGTGTGCACGCGGTAGAAGCCGCCGACCACGAAGTTGTCGAGCATGTAGACCACCGGCTCGGCGACCGCGCCGTTGATGCTCTCGAAGGTGTAGACGCCTTCCTGGATCAGGACCTCGGTGAATGCGAGCCCTTCCTTGCCGACCGCCATCTTGTTGCGCTGCTTGCGGTTGAGTTCGCGCACGTCGTCCGGCGATTTCACCGTCATGATGCCCATGCCGTAGGTGCCGGCGTCGGCCTTGACGATGACGAAGGGCGGCTGGTCGATGCCGTATTCGTCGTATTTGGTGCGAATCTTCTTCAGCATGGCGTCGACTTTTTCGGCCAGGCAATCTTCGCCCTGGCGCGCCTGGAAGTCGATCTTGCCGCACTGGTCGAAGTAGGGGTCGATAAGCCAGGGATCGATGCCGACCAACTGTGCGAATTCGTCGGCGACATGCTGGTAGGCGGAAAAGTGGCGCGACTTGCGGCGCGTGGCCCAACCCGCGTGCAGCGGCGGCATGATGTTCTGCTCGATGCCCTTGAGGATGTCCGGCACGCCGGCCGACAGATCGTTGTTGAGCAGCACCGCGCAGGGGTCGAATCCTTCCAGCCCGATGCGGTCGCCTTTGCGCACCAGCGGCTCCAGGGTGAGGAACCCGCCTGCCGGAAGTTCCAGCGTGGTCGGCTGGGTAATCTCGGGAATCAGCGTGCCGATGCGCACGATCAGGCCGGTCTGGCGCAGGATATGCGCCAGCACCGCGACGTTCTGCAGATAGAAGGTGTTGCGGGTATGGCTCTCCGGAATCAGCAGCAGGCGTTGCGCGTAGGGGCAGATTTTTTCCACCGCACCCATCGCCGCGTGAATCGACAGCGACATGAACGACGGGTTGAGGTTGTTGAAGCCGCCCGGGAACAGATTGGTGTCGACCGGCGCCAGCTTGAAGCCGGCATTGCGGATGTCCACCGAAGTATAGAACGGTGCCGCCTGCTCCTTCCACTGCTGGCGGAACCAGTGCTCGATGGTCGGCTGCGCGTCGAGCAGGCGTTTTTCCAGTTCCAGCAGCGGGCCGGTGAGTGCGGTGGTGAGGTAAGGGACCATAAAATAGGCGGACTCCAGGAATGTTTTTATTTTAGGCCAAGCCGGATGTTTGACATCGTTTTATATCAGCCCGAAATCCCGCCCAACACCGGCAACCTCATCCGCCTGGCGGCCAACACCGGCTGCCGCCTGCATCTGGTCGAACCGCTGGGCTTCGATCTGTCGGATAAACAGGTCGCGCGCGCCGGCCTGGACTACCATGACATGGCCTGGGTGCGCGTGCACGCGGATTGGGCGGCCGCACAGGCGGCGTTGCCGGGCCGGCGCTGGTTTGCGCTTACCACCAAGGGAAGTGCGCGCTATGCCGACATCGCCTTCCAGGCCAACGACGTGCTGCTGTTCGGCCCCGAATCGCGCGGCCTGCCGCCCGACATCCTGGCGCAGTTCGGCACCGGGCATCGCCTGCGCTTGCCGATGCTGCCTGGTTCGCGCAGCATGAATCTGTCCAATGCCGTCAGCGTGGTGGTGTTCGAGGCGTGGCGGCAAAACGGTTTTGCGGGAGGGGTGTGAATGAGCGGTCTCGAATGGCTGGAGGCACTGAGTTATCTCGTCACCATCGTCGGCCTGCCGTTCGCCATTGGCGTCTATGTCTACGACCGCCGCCGCGACCAGCAAACCGACGAGGAAGAGATTTTCCTGCGCTTGTCCGATGAATATGCAGATTTCATGCGGCTGGTCATCGACAACGCCGACCTGAATCTGCTGTCCCCTGTTTCCAGGGGCGAACTCAGCGAAGAACAACAGGAAAGGAAGCGTGCCCTGTTCGCCATCCTCGTCAGCCTGTTCGAGCGCGCCTACGTGCTGGTGTACGAAGAGAAAATGAGCCGCCAGCAGGCACGCTTGTGGCAGTCGTGGGAGGACTATATGCACGAGTGGTGCGCGCGCGAGGATTTTCGTGCCGATTTGCCCCCGCTGCTGCATGGCGAAGACCCCGGGTTTGTCGCCACCATTGAGCGCATAGCCGCGTCGGCGGTGAACGGGTAGGTCTATGCGATGCCTTGGCGGGCTATGACCGAGCCGCCGTGTACGCCGTGCATTGGTGGCTGGGAAATTTTGACCAGTCCGCGTTTGTTTGCTGCAGATCGGGTGTGAAGGCGTAGTATGGTCAACAGCCTGTATTTGCACTTCCTACTTTGTCGCCATGCAGCCATCCAAGCAGTCCGAAATCACGCATGAAGTCATCGAGTCGGTCGTGCATCTGACCGAGCAGCGCGACGAACTGACCCTGCTGCGCAGTCTGCAGGAGTCCATTCTGGAGATGCTGCCGGGTGTGCAGACGTCCATGATCTGCCTCGTACCGGGTTCGCCGCACGGGCAATGGATTCAGGACGAGGCCTTTCCCCTGCCGAAGCCCATGTTTCCCCTCACCGACGGCCTGGTGGCGGAGGCCGCCAGGCTGAACGCCGAAGTGCCCACCCGGCAGATGGTTCTGGATGGTCAGAGCTATCTCATCAGCAGCCTGGGCCTCCAGGGGGAGCGACGCAAGGCGATCGTGATCAGACAGTCCGAATGGGTCCCGGCCGACTTGCGCATCGCCCAGGGAATGCTGAATATTTACGCCAACTTCGCAAAAATGCTGTTCGACAGCGAACGCGACACACTGACGGGCCTGTTCAACCGCAAGAAGCTGGAGCAGAAACTGGGTGAACTGCTCACGGGCCGGCTCAATGGCCGCAAACGCAAGAACGACCAGGACACGGACGATTACCTGGCCGTTTTCGATCTCGACCATTTCAAGCGCATCAATGACAACTATGGCCATCTGATCGGCGATGAGGTGCTGCTCGTTTTCGCCGGGCTGATGCGCAACGCCCTGCGTGATGTGGACTGGGTGTTCCGCTACGGCGGCGAGGAGTTCGTCGTGCTGATCAAGGACGTTTCCCCCGGGACCATCGCGTCCATCCTCGAGCGCATCCGGCTCAAGGTGCAGAACCATGGCTTCCCCCAGGTCGGACAGGTGACGGTGAGCATCGGCTACACTGCGATCGCCGACCAGAAACTGCCGCCCTATGTGTTCGAGGAGGCGGACAAGGCGCTCTATTACGCCAAGGAACACGGCCGCAATCAGGTCTGCGATTACCGGGAACTGGTGCGTAGCGGCGAGCTCGCTCCGGAGGAGCATCTCGGCGGTTCGGTCGAGCTCTTCTGACGCTGTTTTGCTAACCGGTGTACCCGCGGACACCCTTGGTTTTCCCGCGGAACGCAGGCTTGATTTCCCGGTTCAGCGGGGCGTCATCTGCCTGCGCGGCAGGCAGGCCGTTTGTTTTTGGGGTATTGATCAAATTGGCCACTTTTAGCCGGCATCGAGCGCCGGCGCCGCAGCGGTTTCCACGCGGTTGCGGCCGGATGCCTTCGCATGGTACAGGCAGCGGTCAACCCTTTTCAACAGTCCGCCTACGTCGTCGCCAGCCGAGTACTCCACTACACCGAAGCTGCAGGTCACCTGTCCGACGTCTGCAAAGTGCTGCTTCTCCAGCAGCATGCGCAGCTTCTCGGCGAGGAGCCGGCCGGCGTTGAGATCGCAGTTGGGCATCAAAATGGCGAACTCTTCACCGCCCCAGCGGGCAAACAGGTCGATCGCACGAATCGCGCCGCCGACTATCAGGGCAAACTGGATCAGGACCCGGTCGCCTGTATGGTGGCCGCAGGTGTCGTTGATGTGCTTGAAGTGATCGATGTCGAACAATATGAGCGATAGGGGGGTGGAATAACGTGCGGCGCGATTGATCTCGTTTGCCAGCGCTTCATCGAAGTGCCGTCGGTTGCTGATGCCGGTCAGGGTGTCGGTGGTGGCCAGCTGTTTGAGCCGTTCCTCCGTTTGCATGCGTTCAGTCGCATCGCGCACGATGCCCACGGCGCTCCATTGGCCGCGCAACTTGACGGCGGAGAGCGCGATCTCTACCGGAAACTCCTCGCCGCTTCTGCGCATCGCCTGAAGTGCGGTCGTCCGGCCGATCAGCGATCCTTCGCCCGACTCGATGAAGCGCGTAAATCCTGCATGGTGCCGATCGAGATAGCGCCCGGGGGCGATCAGGTCATGCAGATTCTGGCCGATCATCTCAGCCCCGGTGTATCCGAACATGCGCTCTGCTGCAGGGTTCCAGTACGTGACCAAACCGGAATGATCGATCAATATCACCGCATCCTGCGCCGCTTTGGTGATGCTGCGCAGCAATTCCTCACGTTCGGCCAATTCTCCGCTGCGCGCCTGCACCAACTGCTCCAGCTCGTCGCGGCTGCGCTCGAGCACGAGCTGGGCTTGCTTGACTTGCGTGATGTCGGTACGAACCGACACATAGCGGCTCGGCAGGCCGTCTTCGCCCATAAAGGGGAGAATCGTCGAAGCCACCCAATAGAACGCTCCATCCTTGCGGCGATTGCAGATCTCGCCGTGCCACACCTTGCCGGCGCTGATTGTCGTCCACATGTCCTCATAGAACGCGCTTGAATGCTGGCCGGATTTCAGCAGACGATGGTTCTGCCCCAACAACTCCTCGCGCGAGTACTGGCTCACCTCGCAAAACTTGTCGTTCACGGTGATGATGTTTCCGTGCACATCGCTGACGCTCACGATGTTGTGCTCATCCAGGGCCAGTTTCTGGAACTGCAGGTCCTGGGTCGACTCACGCAGCAATTCGCTGGTGTCGGCCAGGCGGGAGATCAGGCTTTTCGTTCTGCGGGTGCCCAGAACGAACAGCCCCCACGTCAGCAGCACGCCGGTCACCCCGCCAATCAGATACAGCACGCTGGCACGATTCTGGGCTTTGCGCACCGATGAGGCGTTTTCATGCGTCGCGGTGATCGTATGGTCCAGCAGTGCGGTCAGGGTGGCGACCATCTGGTTTTGCGCAGGCACCACGTGGTCGACCAATAGTCGCTCGGCCTCGTCGCGTCGACCGGCCATCACGAGCTCGATGACGCGATCATGCAGCGGCATGATCGCTGCAGTTTGCGCACGCTGCTGCGCCAGCAGGTCACGTTCGGTCTTATCCAGCCTGAGCCGCATCAACTGCGTTCGCGCCGCGCCAAAAACGGCGCCCTGCTCGTAAAAACGCTGGATTTCACTGTCCTGCTCGAACGGATCCACAGTATGCACGGCCCCGAACAGCGCGAAGGTCCGGTCGCGGGCAGCAAGCTGCATCCGATAGAGTATTTCCACCGCTGCCTGCTTGTGAGCGACGATTTCATCCATCGAACGGCGATCCGCGTCGATCCGCCAAGAGCTCAGCGCCGTCATGAAAATGATCACGGCCATGACCGCGCCAAATCCCCAACGCATGAGGCGTGACGTGAAAGCACGTGCCTCGGCCAGATTCGGGATGGGGGGGGCGGGTGGGTTTTGCATGCGGGCGGTTCTTCTTTACTGGATTACGGCTGTTTCGCCCGTTTCTGAGGGGGCGGAAGGAATTTCAACGGCACGTCATCGATCGATTGACGCGTGCGCGCCCTTAGAACTCTGTCTTGATATGCCGGTTCAGCAGGGCATCGACTGCCTGCGCAGCAGGCAGGCCTTCGAACAGCATCTGGCAGACAGCGCGGGTGATCGGCATATCGACGCCGAGTTCGCCAGCCAGTGCCGAGACTTCGCGTGCGGTGGTGACGCCTTCGGCGACGTGGCCGAGCTCAGTGAGGATGGCCTCGAGCGCCTGGCCGCGCGCGAGGCGCAGGCCGACCTGGCGGTTGCGCGAAAGGTCGCCGGTGGTGGTGAGGATGAGGTCCCCGAGGCCGGACAGGCCCATGAAGGTTTCGAAGTGGCCGCCGAGCTGGACGCCGAGGCGGGTCATTTCGGCCAATCCTCTCGTGATCAGCGCGGCGCGGGCATTGTGGCCGAGCTGCAGGCCGTCGCAAATGCCGGCGGCAATCGCCATGACGTTTTTCAGTGCGCCGCCGACCTCGACGCCGATCACGTCGTCATGCGCGTAGATGCGCAGGCGATGGCCCGCCAGGGTCTCGGCCAGGTGCTGCGCCAGCGCGGTGTCATGGGATGCCAGCGTGAGCGCGGTGGGGTAGCCGTGCGCGACCTCCTGGGCAAAGCTGGGGCCGGAGAGCACGCCGGTTTGCGTATGGTCGGGCAGCAGTTCTGTGATGAGCTGGTGCGGCAGCTTGCGGCTACCGGGTTCGAAGCCTTTGCATACCCAGATGATCGGCGGCAGTTCGGCGTGCCGGGCGAGCGCGGCCAGGGTGGGGCGCAGGCCGTGGCTGGGAACGGCGATGACGATGAGGTCGGCCGCATCGGCAACGGCGTCGAAGTCCGGATTGAAATGCAGCGCGTCCGGCAGCGGGCAGTCGGGCAGGTAGCGGGTGTTGACGCGGTTCGCGCGCATGGCGTCGAGCTCGGCCGCGTTGCGTCCCCACAGGGTGACGTCATGGTGGGGCGCCCAGCTGGCCGCCAGCGCGGTGCCCCAGGCACCGGCACCGAGAACCGACAGTTTCATTGACGCGGGTTTCACTTGCCCCACGCCTCTCGAGCGGGCAGCCAGCCGGCCAGGCCGTCAGGGTGTTTTACCGGCAGCCAGCCGTGGCTGTCCGTTTGGCCGGTGACTTCGAGCAGGACACCCCGTGCGGCACGGAACACGACGTCAGCCTCGGCGCGCGGCTGTTGCCGGATGGCGCTGGTTTCGGCCGTGACCATGATGGTTTTTGCGCCGCCGAGGGCAGATTTCTCGATCCACGCCAGGCGGCCGCTATGGTCGCGTACTTTGACCCAGGCATCGGTGTCGACGACGACTTCTAGCGGCAGGCCGCTGCCAGCAATGGCAACTTTGCCGGCGGCCGTCGAAGGGGCGTCGTGCAGCAGCGCGGCGCGCCCGGTGCTGCGGTATTCCAGCGCGCTGGCGACGCAGGGCCACGCGAGCAGCAGACTGGCCGCGAGTGACAAACCGGTATGGCGCAGTCGCACTGTCGGCACGTCCACTTCAATGCGTTTGTGCGGGAGCGGCCTGTTGCTGCTGCGCCTGTTGCTGCTGCAGGAACAGGGCTTCGAAATTGACCGGGTTCAAAAGCAGCGGCGGGAAGCCGGCGCGGATCACCACGTCGGACACGGTTTCACGCAGATACGGGAAGACGATGTTTGGGCAGCCGATGCCGAGCACCATCGGAATCTGGTCCTGCGGCACGTTCTGGATGCGGAAGATGCCGCCTTGGGTGCACTCGACCAGGAACATGGTCTTGTCGCCGATCTTGGCGGTGACGGTGACGGTAATGCTGGTTTGGTACATGTCTTCGCCCAGCGCGCGACTCTCGGTCGACATGTTGACGTCGATCTGCGGTGCCTCGCGTTCCAGGTAGATGGCGGGCGCGTTGGGCACCTCCAGCGACAGATCCTTGACGAAGAGTTTTTCGATATTGAATACGGGTTGTTGCGCGTCGGTCATGGTGGCTCCCTGAATAAGAAAACCGGAGCCTCAAGCTCCGGAGATGGTGTGCATTTTACACGCGCTTATTGAATCCCCTGTGACGTGGCAGACCATTGAAGCCCTATTCGGGAGTCGCGTTTGCACGAGAAAGGCCTGGATGCAAGGCGCGGGGCCGAAGGTCGTGGTCGTTCCACGATGCCGAGGCCCGCAACGCCGCAGACGGGCCTTTCTCGTGCAAACCCTTCGGGACGTGGCTTTCCGGGCGGTCTGCTTTGTCGCGCCGCTTGCGAAGGGACGTCCCTTCGCTTCACGACGCTTCGCGCATCCCATCCCGGAAAGCCGCGTCGCGGCCCCGAATAGGGCTTCAATGGTCTGCAAGCCAGCGTTTCAGCGCGTGGGCTTCCATCGCGCCCGAGGTGCGCGCCACTTCGACGCCGTTTTTGAACAGGATCAGGCTGGGGATGCCTTTGATGTGGTGGCGCATCGACACCTGGGGATGCGCTTCGGTGTCGACCTTGGCGAAGCGCACGCGCGTGCCCATCTCGGCCGCCACCTGCTGGAACACCGGCGCCATCATCTTGCAGGGTCCGCACCAGCCGGCCCAGAAGTCGACCAGCACCGGCAGGCCGGCCTTGGCAATGAAGCGGTCGAAGCTGTTGGCAGAGAGATCAACCGGCTTGCCGGGCAACAGGGGGGTGCCGCATTTGCCACACTTCGGGGCATCGGCCAGACGGTCGTCCGGAACGCGGTTGACGGCAAGGCAGTGGGGGCAGGCAAGTTCCATCGGGGTTCCTTGAAGCGAAAGTCTTCGCTTCAAGGTGGGGGGCTGCGCCAGAAATTCAAGCGCGGGGATCAGGCGCGCGCGAGCAGGGGGACCAGTTCACCGGCCGCATCCAGTGCCGAGGTGTCGTCGAACCCGCCGACGTGGGTGTCGCCGATGAACACCTGCGGCACGGTACGGCGGCCGCCGGAGCGGGTGATCATTTCCTCCTGCTTTGCCGGATCGAGGTCGATGCGGATCTTCTCGATTTCAGTAACGCCGCGGCTCTTGAGCAGGCGCTCTGCAGCCACGCAATAGGGGCACACGGCGGTGCAATACATCACGACCTTGGCCATGAAACTTCCTTATTTCTGGGTGACGGGCAGATTGGCGCGTTCCCACGCAATGATGCCGCCCGCCTGGTTGTACACGGTCTCGAAACCGGCTTTTTTCAGCATGCCGCAGGCGCGCGCCGAGCGCTGGCCGCTGCGGCAGGTGACGAGGATGGGTTTCGACTTGAATTTGTCGAGCTCGTTGAGACGGCCGGCCAGTTGGCCGAGCGGAATGTGCCTGGCCTTGGGAATGTGGCCGGCCGCGTACTCCTTGTCCTCGCGAACGTCGAGCACCAGTGCGTCGTCGTTGAACAGGCGGGTGGCTTTCAGGGTGTCGGCCTGCTCGACGCCCGACAATTTCCCGCCGATGAATGACCAGATGAGCATGGCGCCCGAGACCACGGCCAGCGCCACCAGCATCCAGTTGTCCTGCAGGAATTGCACGTCCATAAATGCGCCTCCTTACAGGCCGCCCTGCTGGAAGCCCACCTTTTTCAGCATGATGTCCATCGGGCAGAACCGGGTGATGCCGGACTGGAACAGGTTGAAGCCGACGAAGGCGGTGAACCACAGCCAGGAGATATGGGACATGTCGATGCTGCCGGAAAAATGCGCCAGCGCAAGCGACAGCATGATGAAGGAACCGGCAATGATGCGGACGAGGCGTTCAACGGTCATGGTAAGACTCCTGTTTTATTGAGAAGAAAATTTGCGGTAATTGGCCGCGTAGTAGAGCACGGGAATCACCACCAGCGTGAGCAGGGTGGAAACGAAAATGCCGAAAATCAAGGATACCGCGAGTCCGGAGAAAATCGGGTCATCGAGGATAAAGAAAGCGCCCATCATGGCTGCGGCGCCGGTCAGCACGATCGGCTTGGCGCGGGTGGCGCCGGCCTGGATCACCGCTTCCTGGAAGTTCATGCCGCCCCGCACCTGCTCGTTGATGAAGTCCACCAGCAGGATGGAATTGCGCACGATGATGCCGGCCAGCGCGATCATGCCGATCATCGAGGTGGCGGTGAATTGCGCACCCAGCAGGGCATGGCCCGGCATCACGCCGATGATGGTGAGCGGAATCGGTGCCATGATGACGAGCGGGGTGAGGTAGCTCTTGAACTGGGCCACCACCAGCAAATAAATCAGCATCAGACCGAAGGCATAGGCCAGCCCCATGTCGCGGAAGGTTTCATAGGTCACCTGCCATTCGCCGTCCCACTTCAGGCTGAACCCGGCGTAGGGATCTGCAGGCTGGCGGATGAAATATTCGGACAGCGTGCCGCCCTGATCAAGCGCCTTGTCCTTGAGGTCGCCGCGCATCGAGAACAGACCGTATAGCGGCGAATCCAGCTTGCCACCGGTGTCGCCGAACACGAACACCACCGGCAGCAGATCCTTGTGGTAG
>JAJYXG010000022.1:0-42807 GCA_021791095.1 Pseudomonadota bacterium | reverse complement strand
GCCGCCGAGGATAAACGGGAAACAGGTGCGTGGCTGCAAGCCATCAAGCCTGTGCTGCCCCCGCAACGGTCAGCGCTAAACGGTCCATCACACCGCCACTGGGTTCGCCCGGGAAGGCGATGCACTTCAAGCGCGAGCCCGGATACCGGCCTGGACCCTGTCGTGAATGCGGCAGCGGATCGTGCAACGCGCCCGCGGGGAACCGGGCGCCCAAACCGGAAATCATCATGCGTCAAACCGCTCTCTCGCTCGCCCTGGGCGTTGCGTTCATTTCAGCCGCCCATGCGGAAACCCTGCCGGAATTCATCGGCGAAACCATTGTCGTGACCCCCACGCGTACCACGCAAAATCTGGCTGCCCCGTTGCAGCACACCACTGTCATCACACGAACGGACATCGAATCGTCCACCGCAATCGATCTGTCGACGCTGCTGCGCCAGGAGTCGGGAGTGGAAATCGCGCCGACCGGCGGCCTGGGTACGCAAAGCGCCATCCGCATCCGTGGTTCCGAGTCCGATCATGTGCTGGTGCTGATCGATGGCGTGCGCGTCAATTCGGTCACCACCGGCGCGACAGCCATCGACCAGATCCTGCTTGACGAGGTCGAGCGTATCGAAATCGTGCGTGGCAATGTGTCCAGCGTGTACGGCTCGGAAGCGATAGGCGGGGTGGTGCAGATTTTCACCCGGCGTGGCGCAGGCGAAATGAAGGTGTCCGGCAAGCTCGGCGCGGGAACGGACAACACCCGCCAGCTCGGCCTGGCGATCGGCGGTGCGCTGGGCGATACACGCGTGCACCTCGGCGTGGCACGCACGCGAACAGACGGATTCTCGAGTGTGAGAAGCGAGTTCGTCCCGGCGCTGTATGCGTTCGTCCCCGAGGATATCGACGATGACGACTACCGCAACACCACGCTGAATCTGGCGGTCTCGCATCGCATTCTGGCCGGGCACGAGATCGGGCTTACCGCTTTTCAGTCGCGCGGGGACATCGAATACGACGGCGTATCCCAGAATCACAGCGACCAGACGCTGACTTCGCTGAGTTTCTTTAGCGAGAACCAGATCATGCAGAACTGGCACAGCCGCGTACAACTCTCACAGGGTACGGATGACTTGCGCTCCGACCTGAATGGCCTCGCGACTGGCCGCTTCAAGACCCGCAATCGCCAGCTGGAGTGGAACAACCAGCTGAACGTGGGGCAGGGCGTAGTTCGCCTGGGGGTGGAGGGCTTGTGGCAACAGCTCGATACCGACGCCGCCTACGCCGACGATGCGCGCCGGGTGGCCAGCCTGACTGCGGGCTATACCGCCGCGATCGGTGCGCATGACCTGCAATTCAACGTGCGGCACGATGAGTACAGCGATTTCGGTGGCGCCGCCACCGGCCTGCTGGGCTATGGCTATCGCATGACTCAAGCTGTGCGCGTGTCGGCGACCGTGTCCAATGCATTTCGTGCGCCTACGTTCAACGAGCTCTATGGGCCGTATGGCGGCAATCCCGACCTCAACCCCGAGCGCGCACGCAGTGCCGAGGCCGGACTGACCTACAGCGGTGCCCATGGCGTGGCGCGTGTCACGGCATTCGTGACTCGCACGAGAGATCTCATCAACTCGGTATTTGTCCCGCCCTCGAGTTTCGTGCCCACGAATGTCGGCGAGGCAGAAAACCGCGGCGTAGAAGCTTCATGGCGCGGCACAGTGGCCGGTCTGGATGTGCGCAGTGCGCTAACCTTCCAGAATCCCGAGGACAAATCGACCGGTCTCGGTTTGTTGCGCCGTGCCGACCGCTTCGGCAGCGTGTCGCTCGGTCAGGCCCGCGGAGCATTCGACTGGCGTGCGGAAGTGCTGGCTTCCGGTCCGCACCCGGACGTTCATGCAACGAATTACTCCCGCGTGAGCGTGCCCGGCTATGCTGTGCTGAATCTCAATCTCGGCTGGAGGCCGGCGCGCGACTGGAAGCTCAGCGGCAAACTGGTCAACCTGCTGGACAAGGACTATGCGCTGGTCCACGGCTACAACACGCAAGGCCGCGGTGCCTTCATCGAACTGGCGTACGCGCCGAAGTAGGCCGGGTCTAGCGCGGCGTATTGTCGTCCCGCACGTTGCGTCGCACTTCAACCTGCGTGCCGGTGAGCTCGACCTCGACGGGCTTGGTTGGCGTGATGGCGAGTCTGTAATCGCCGGCCTCGCCCGGATGCACCGTCAGCATGTTCTCGATCAGGTAGGGCGAGCCCTGCGGCGAATCGATCGAACCGGTATGGTTGACGTTGAACTGACCGGTCGCGACTTCCTGCCCGTTCATGCTGAGGGTGGCGCGGTAGCTGTTCCACTTGCCGAACTCGGCGGGGTCGTCGCCGTGCTCGGCGCGAAAATTGATCGCCACCGGCGCCATGTCCGGCGTGAGAGCGAGGAGGATGGGGCCGTAACCGCCCGCGTCGTTTTCGCTGACGGCGACGGATTGCGCCTTTTCTCCGGTGACGATCTCGTCGCAACCCGTCATGGCCAGCGCTGCCGTCAACAGGGGGAGAATGAGAACATACCGGATCGCAATCATGGTTGGGCTCCCGAGTATGAACGGTAATTCAGCATAGACCTTGACATGAATCAGGCAGAACGGACAAGCGTATGAGCGAAACGGACAGGAACGTGCGGCATGCCGCGCGCATGGCGCGCAAGAAGGCGGTGATCGACGCCGCGATTGCCGCCGCCACCGACGCGCGCGGCCTGCTCCTCGTCATCACCGGCAACGGCAAGGGCAAGAGCACATCGGCCTTCGGCATGGTGGCGCGCGCACTCGGCCACGGCATGAGGGTCGGCGTGGTGCAGTTCATCAAGAGCCGCACCGACACCGGCGAGGAAGCCTTTCTTGGCAAACAGCCCGGCGTCGAATGGCACGTCACCGGTGACGGCTTCACCTGGGACACGCAGAACCGCGAGCAGGACATTGCCACCGCGCAACGCGGCTGGGCGATCGCCGCGCGCATGCTCGCCGATCCGGCGTATCAACTGGTGGTGCTGGACGAGCTGACCTATCTGCTGAGCTACGGTTACCTCGACGCTGACACGGTGCTGGATGCGCTGGCACACCGGCCGCCGATGCAGCACGTGGTCGTCACCGGACGTGCCGCGTCCGACGCGCTGATCGAACTGGCTGACACCGTGTCGGTCATCGCCGACGAGAAGCATGCGTTCCGCGCCGGGGTGAAGGCGCAGCCCGGTATCGATCTCTAGGCTCATCCGGTTTTTGTAAGTAACTCCGGCCTGCCTCGACCAACTGTGGTCATTCACACACAGGGGTTGGACATGAAATCAGGCATTCGCAGCGTATTCATTCTGGGGGCGCTGGCCGCGCTGTTCGCGGCCGGGTCATCGTACTGGGCCGGCGAGCATCTCAGCCGGGCCGGGCAGTCCGTGGACGATGCCCGCGTGGCCACGTTCAAGTCGTATCGCATCGCGCAATCCCTCAAGGCCCTGGCTGCCGGCTATGAGCTGACGATGAACGAGTTCTATTCGACCGTGCTGAAATTCCCCCCCTATCAAAAGAAAGCCGCCGCGCAACAGGCGGCGATCGAATCCGAGCTGGCCGAGCTGGCCGCGCTGCAGGCGGGCGACGTGACGGCCGCAGCCGAGCTTGCGGGGCGTTTCCGGGGGATGGCGGGTCTTCGGGCCGATCTGGAACAGGCGCTGACCGCCGACGAGGCAGACTGGGACGCGGCGCGTGAAGCCTTGTTCAAGCTGAACGTCCTGTCGGTGCAGGCGATTCAGCAGGCGGATTTCCTCGGGCAAAGCGCCAGCCAGCGCGCCGCAGTGCTGGACAGTGACTGGCAAGCCCGGCGGGCGCAGGCCATCCTGTGGCAGCGCATCGCCACGGCGCTTGCATTGCTGGCGGGCGCCCTGCTGGTTTACAGCGCCCTGCGGATCAAGACCTAGCGGCCCCGCGCCGCATCGACACGCGGGCCGCGCACGGCATAATGGGCGGGTGAATTCCGCACCCTATGTCGGGCGCTTCGCGCCGTCCCCCACCGGTCCGCTGCATGTGGGCTCGCTGGTTGCCGCGGTGGCAAGTTTCCTCGACGCCCGCGCGGCGGGCGGATGCTGGCTGGTGCGAATGGAGGACCTCGACCGCCCGCGCTGCGACCAGGCCTCAGCGGACACCATCCTGCGCCAGCTGGAAGCCTATGGCCTCGCGTGGGACGGGACAGTGCTGTACCAGTCGCAGCGCGACGACGCCTACGCGGCGGCGCTTGATGCGCTGAGGGCGCAGGCCGCGGTCTTCCCCTGCACCTGCACCCGCAGCCAGCTCGCGCAGGCGCCCCGCAATGCCGATGGCGAAATCATCTACCCCGGTACCTGTCGGCTGCACACCCCGCCGCGCATGGAGGCGCACGCCTGGCGGGTGCGTGTGGAGTGCGTGGTGGGCACCCACTTCACCGACCGCATCTACGGCGGCCTGCAGCAGAACCTGGCCCACGATGTCGGCGACTTCGTCGTCAAGCGTGCCGACGGTCTGTTCGCCTACCAGCTGGCGGTCGTGGTGGACGACGCCTTCCAGGGCATCACCCACGTCGTGCGCGGCGCCGACCTGTTGTGGAACACCCCGCGCCAGATTTACCTGCAAACCCTGCTCGGCCTGCCGACGCCGGCCTACGCGCACGTGCCACTCGTCACCAATGCCGCCGGACAGAAGCTGTCCAAGCAGACGCTGGCGCCCGCCTTGCCAGAACGTGGGCGCCGTGCCGTGCTGGTGCAGGCGCTTGCCGCGCTTGGCCATCCGCCGCCGGCCGAGCTGGTGGGCGCAGGCCCTGCCGAGCTGCTGGCGTGGGCAAGTGCTCACTGGCGCATTGAAAGCGTGCCGCTGCATCCCAGCATTGCCAAGCCGCTGCCCTGACCGGACAATCCGCTCACTACGTCCAACTCACTGAAAAAATGGCCCAGCTCCCGCCCGCCGTCGAACAAGTCCTGCGCGTCCACGCATCCTTCATCCACACCGTCGTCAACGCGCTGCGCGACCGCAGCCAGCTGCCCGACCTGATGAAACAGCTCGACGCCGCAGAGCAGGCCGGCTGGGCGCGGCTGGTCGGCGCGCTGCGCCACGTCATCAATGGCCGCCGCGATCCCTCAATCAAGCTGGGCCTGGACGAGGAGGACAGCATCCTGCTCGACGCCATCCTGCGCGGCCTCGACAACCCCGCCACCCTGCCGCCGCTGAACGCCCAGCCAGACGGCAGCAGCGCGGCCCCCGGCCTGGCCGCCCTGATCGACGCCTCGGCCCGCGGCGACGCGCAGGCGATGTCAGTGCTCGCCAACATGGCCGAGCAGATGATGAAGGCGGGCGGCGACATGGCGCTCCTGGGCGGGCGCATGCGCCGCCTGGTCAACGGCGAACGCGATGCCGACCAGCTGGTCGCCGGCATGGGGCCGCTGGGACGCGAACTGCTGATCAGCCTGCTCGACGAACTGGCGAAGCTGCGGCCGCAGTAAATTCCGCGCAAACCGGATCGCCGCTTTTCCGCCGGGCGTGGCGCTTTGACAGCCCCAGTCCCAATCAGCTAAAATGCGCGCCTTTTCGGCGGTCGCTAGCCGAAGAAGCAGTCCCCAAGGTGATGTAGCTCAGTCGGTTAGAGCATCGGATTCATAATCCGGGGGTCGGTGGTTCAAGTCCACTCATCACCACCATATTCCATTTCGTTGCCGCGTTATCGGCCCAGCGGCGAAATCCCTGCCCCCAGTCTATTCACTGTCCCGGCACCCCATGAAAAAGATCTACATCAAAACCTTCGGCTGTCAGATGAACGAGTACGACTCGGACAAGATGGCCGACGTGATGGGTGCATCCGAAGGCCTGACCCCGACGTCCACCCCGGAAGACGCCGACGTCATCCTGTTCAACACCTGCTCGGTGCGCGAAAAGGCGCAGGAAAAGGTGTTCCACGACCTCGGCCGGGTGCGTCACCTGAAGCAGGCCAACCCCAACCTCATCATCGGCGTCGGCGGCTGCGTCGCCAGCCAGGAAGGCGCAGCGATCGTATCGCGCGCGCCCTTCGTCGACGTGGTGTTCGGCCCGCAGACCCTGCACCGCCTGCCGGAGCTGATCGCGAAGAAGCGCGAGACCGGCCGCGCGCAGGTCGACATCAGCTTTCCCGAAATCGAGAAGTTCGACCACCTGCCGCCGGCGCGCATCGAAGGCGCATCAGCCTTCGTCTCGATCATGGAAGGCTGCTCCAAGTACTGCACCTTCTGCGTCGTGCCCTACACGCGCGGCGAGGAAGTCTCGCGACCATTCGACGACGTCATCGCCGAAGTCGCGCGTCTTGCCGAGCACGGCGTGAAGGAAGTCACCCTGCTGGGGCAGAACGTCAACGCCTACCAGGGTGCGCTGGAAGAGGGCGGCACCGCCGACTTCGCGTTCCTGCTGGAGATGGTGCACGAGATCCCCGGCATCGAACGAATCAGGTACACCACCAGCCATCCGCGCGAGATGACGCAGCGCCTGATCGAGTGCTACGGCAAGCTGCCCAAGCTGGTGTCGCATCTTCATCTGCCCGTGCAGTCCGGTTCCGACCGCATTCTGGCCGCGATGAAGCGCGGCCACACCGTGCTCGAATTCAAGTCCATCGTGCGGAAACTGCGCGAGCAGCGCCCCGACCTGTGCCTGTCGTCGGATTTCATCGTCGGCTTCCCGGGCGAGACCGAGGCCGACTTCGAGGCGACCATGAAGCTGATTAAAGAACTCGACTTCGACGCCAGCTTCTCCTTCATCTACAGCAAGCGCCCCGGCACGCCGGCGTCGGACTACCCCGATGACGTCTCGGCCGAACTTAAGACGCAGCGGCTGATGCGGCTGCAGGCGCAGATCGAGGCGCAGGCGCAGCAGGTGAACCAGGCCATGGTCGGCACCGTGCAGCGCGTGCTGGTCGAGGGCCATGCCCGCAAGAACGCCGACGAGCTTGCCGGCCGCACCGACAACAACCGCATCGTCAACTTCGCCGGCCAGCCGCGCCTGATCGGGCAGTTCGTCGACGTCACCATCACCCAGGCCCTGCCGCACAGCTTGCGCGGCGAAGTCGTCATCCTTGAGAGTGCCCCCGCTTGAAAACCGACGTCGTTGAACTGCGCCTGGCCCCGGAAGACAACCGGCGCCTGGCCAACCTGTGCGGGCCGCTGGACGAGAACCTGCGCCAGATCGAGGCGGCGTTCGACGTCACCATCGGCCGCCGCGGTTCCAGCTTCCGCTTCAGCGGCGACGCCGCGCAGGCCGAAAAGGCCGGGCAGGCGATCGAGCATTTCTACAACCGTGCCCACGACGAACTGTCGCTCGACGACATCCAGCTCGGCCTGGTCGAACTCACGCGCGGCCGCGCCGACGAGGAGGGCCCCGCGCTGCGCACCCGCCGTGCCGACCTGCGTGCGCGCACCCCGCGCCAGGGCGAATACATCGAGCAGATCCGCAGCCACGACATCACCTTCGGCATCGGCCCGGCCGGCACCGGCAAGACCTATCTGGCTGTCGCCTGCGCGGTCGATGCGCTGGAGCGCGAACAGGTCAAAAGACTGGTTTTGACGCGCCCCGCGGTGGAAGCCGGCGAGCGGCTCGGCTTCCTGCCGGGGGATCTCACGCAGAAGGTCGACCCTTACCTGCGCCCCCTGTACGACGCGCTGTACGACCTGATGGGCTTCGACAAGGTGACGCGGCTGATCGAGCGCCACGCCATCGAGGTCGCGCCGCTCGCCTTCATGCGCGGGCGCACGCTCAATCACGCCTTCATCATCCTCGACGAGGCGCAGAACACCACGCCCGAGCAGATGCAGATGTTCCTCACCCGCATCGGCTTCGGCGCGCGCGCGGTGGTGACCGGCGACCCGACGCAGATCGACCTGCCCAAGCACGTGAAGTCCGGCCTGATGGACGCGGCCGACGTGCTGGCCGGCGTGCGCGGGCTGGCCTTCACCCATTTCCAGTCCGAGGACGTGGTGCGCCACCCGCTGGTCGGCCGCATCGTCGACGCCTACGCTGCGCGCCGCGCGGAAACGGAAACCCGTGGGTCCTGAGTTCAGCCTGTCGGTGCAGTTCGCCAGCGAGGCGGGTGAATTGCCGAGCCGCGCACAGGTCCGCCGCTGGGTCGCCGCCGCGCTCGAACGTCCCGCCGAAATCACCGTTCGCATCGTCGATGCCGACGAAGCGCAGGCGCTCAACCAGGATTACCGCCAGAAGGGCTACGTGCCCAACGTGCTGACCTTCGAATACGGTGAAATCAGGCCCGGCATGCTGGGCGGCGACGTGGTGATCTGCGCCCCGGTGGTCGAACGCGAGGCGCGCGAACAGGGTAAGCCGTTACAGGACCATTACGCCCACATGACCGTGCATGGCGTGCTGCACCTGCAGGGCTATGACCACCTCGATCCGCGTGAGGCCGACATCATGGAATCACGCGAAGCCGCTATACTGAGGCGGTTCCACATATCCAATCCCTATCATTCCTGACGCACATGGAGCCTGACAGTAGTCCCAAACCGAGCTTGCTCGAGCGCATCTCCCACTGGCTGATGCGCGAACCCGAAGACCGTGAACAGCTGATCGAACTGCTGCACGGCGCCTACGAAAACAGTCTGATGGATGCCGACGCCCTGGCGATGATCGAGGGCGTGCTGCAGGTGTCCGAGATGCGCGTCGGCGAGATCATGATCCCGCGCGCGCAGATGGACGTCGTCGACATCAACGACGCGCCCGAGGTCTTCATTCCCTTCGTGATCGAAACCGCGCACTCGCGCTTCCCGGTCATCGACAAGGACCGCGACGACGTCATCGGCATTCTGCTGGCCAAGGACCTGCTGCGGCATTACGCCGAGTCCGACAGCGACATTCGCGGCATGCTGCGCCCGGCCGTGTTCATTCCGGAATCGAAGCGGCTGAACGTGCTTCTGAAGGAATTCCGCTCCAACCGCAACCACATCGCCATCGTCGTCGACGAATACGGCGGCGTCGCCGGGCTGGTGACGATCGAGGACGTGCTGGAGCAGATCGTCGGCGACATCGAGGACGAATACGACTTCGACGAAACCGAGGACAACATCATCCGCGAAAACGAAGGCGTGTTCCGCGTCAAGGCCGGCACCGAAATCGAGGACTTCAACCAGACCCTGGGTGCGCATTTCTCCGACGAGGAGTTCGATACCGTCGGCGGCCTCGTCGTCTCGCGCTTCGGCCACCTGCCCAAGCGCGGCGAATCGGTGAAGTTCGACGGTTTCCTGTTCAGCATTCTGCGTGCCGACAGCCGCCGCCTGCATGCGGTGCGGGTGACCCGTCTGCCGTCGGAAGAGGATGTGCAGCTGCCGCTGGTTTGATTTTATAAAACGTGCCGGCGGTCGCCGCGCGCAAAACCGGCCAGCGGCGCGATGCCGCCCTTGGCGAACCCGATCACCTTGAACAGCTCCCCCATCTCGGCCGGCGACACCAGTTGCTGCACCGCATTCGCCTGCGGCAGGTACGCCGCGGCATCGGTGGGCGGCGTCTGCATCAGCAGCTCGGTGAGGCCGCAGTTCAGCAAGAAGCTCGCCTGACTGGTGTAGCCCGCGAGTTCCAGCCCCGCCGCCATTCCCGCCCGCGCCACCGCGCTGAAATCGACGTGCGCGGTGAGATCGCACAGCCCCGGTAGGTAGAATGGCACGTCCAGTGCGTGATGCCGGTAATGCGCGCGCAGCGTGCCCATGTGGCGCTGCGGGTGGTAGTACTCACTTACGCTGAAGCCATAGTCGATCATCAGGATCAGCCCGCGATCGAGCGCGTGGGCGAGCGAGGCGATCAGCGCGTCGGCCGCCAGATTGATTTCGGAGACATAGCCTGGCACCAGCTTCAATGCGTCGGCGCGGGCGCGCAGCCCGGGGTCGGCGATAGGCCGGTCCTGCCAGGCGAAGGTGTCGCCCTCCAGAACCACGCCGCGCATTTGTGGCTCCGCTTCCGTCCAGCGCACTAGGTCCACTGGCAGCGCGTCGAGCACTTCGTTGCCGAGAATCACGCCATTGAAATGCTCGGGCAGCGCATCCAGCCACTGCACCCGCTCGCACAGATGCGGCCATTCGCGTGCGATGTTTTCCTGCTGGCGTTGGCGCAGGTCGGCGCTCACTTCAAGAATCAGGTAACGCGCAGGCAGCGCATCCAGCCGTTCCAGTTCGCCCAGCACATCCGCCGCCAGCCGCCCGCTGCCGGCGCCCAGTTCCAGCACCTCGCCGCCGGTCTCGGCCAGCACCGGCGCGATCGCACGTGCCAGGGTGCGGCCGAACAGCGGCGTCATTTCCGGCGCAGTGACGAAGTCGCCTGCCGCGCCGAACTTCATCGCGCCGGCGGCGTAGTAGCCGAGGCCGGGCGCGTACAAGGCCGCTTCCATGAAACGCGAGAACGGGATCCAGCCGCCCGCGTCTTCGATCAACGACCGCAGGTGCGCGGTGACGCGCTGGCTGTGCGCAAGGGCGTCGGGGGTGGGGGAGGGCAGCATGCGGCGGGACAGTTCAGGGATAATGCGGAATGGCTGGATAATCCAGAATCGAGTGACTATAAGGGTGAACCCCGATGCAAGGCAAAGTCGTATTGATTACGGGCGGGGCCAAGCGTGTGGGCGCGGCGATCGGCCGCCTGCTGCACGCCAGCGGCGCCAATCTGATGATCCACTACCGCAGCTCGGCCGACGAGGCGCGCGCGCTGCAGGATGAGCTGAATGCCGTCCGACCCGATTCGGTCGCGCTGATCCAGGCCGACCTGCTCGACGTCAATGGCCTGCCCAGCCTCGTCAACCAGACTGTCGCTACCTTCGGCGGGCTCGACGTGCTGGTCAACAATGCGTCGAGCTTTTATCCCACCCCGGTCGGCAGCATCACCATGAAGGACTGGGACAACCTGATGGGCAGCAACCTGATCGCGCCCATGTTCCTGTCGCAGGCCGCCGCGCCGGAACTTAAAAAGCGCCACGGCTGCATCGTCAACATCGCCGACATCCACGCCGAGCGGCCGATGAAAAGCTACGTCGTCTACAGCGTCGCCAAGGCCGGCGTGGTCGGCCTCACCAAGTCGCTCGCGCGCGAACTGGGCCCGCTGGTGCGCGTCAATGCCGTCGCCCCCGGCCCCATCATGTGGCCGGAAGACGACCCCAATTTCGACGAAGTCTCGCGCCAGCGCATCGTCTCCCACACCATCCTCAAGACCGCCGGCGGCCCCGACGACATCGCCCGCGCAGTGCGCTTCTTCGCCATCGATGCGCCGTATGTGACCGGCCAGGTGCTGGCGGTGGACGGCGGGCGCAACGCAAAGCTTTGATGCGGATGTAAGATCAGCGCCCGACTTTCAGGGGGAGGGTTAATGAGGCGCTATCTAATCAGCGTGGCCGCATGTCTGGCCTTTACCGGTTGGGCGGTTGCCGACCCGTTTCCGGCGGTCAAGACCCAGAAGATCAATGACCGTGTCTATGCCTTGCTTGGCCCGATCGACGTGCCGAACAAGCAAAATGGCGGCTACATGAACAACAGTCTGGCCGTGATCGGAAACAAGGGCGTCATCCTGGTGGATTCCGGTGCGCACCGGGCGGTCGGCGAGCATATCGGCAAGGCCATTGCGCAACTCACCCCCAAACCCGTCACCCATATTCTGGTCACGCATCACCACGGTGACCACCATCTCGGCAGCATTGCCTTTCCGGATGCACAGGTCATTTCCTCCAGCAATTGCGCAAAGGAAATAGCAGACAATGGCCGGGGAATGGTGGCCTGGATGTCGCGTGTGACCGGGCTGCACCTGGGGGATACGAAGCCGGTCACGCCGCAAAAGACAGTCGCTTCTGAATCGTATCAGGACATGCAGATCGACGGAATCAAGCTCGAACTGATCGCACCCCAGACGGCCCCCATGGCGACATGATGGTGTGGCTGCCCGAGGAGGGCAGCCTTGCCACGGGCGATATTCTGGTGCATGCCGTCAACCCGAGTTTCAGGGACGGCAATCTAAAAAATTGGATTGCGGTCGTCGATGACATTCTCAAAATGCCCTTGCAAACCGTCATGCCAGGGCATGGCGCATTGATGCAGCCTCAGGATGGGGCCGAATTCCGCACCCTGATCGCGGGCTTTTACAGCGTGGTCGAGGACGTCTACAAATCCGGTGGCGCAGAATCCGATGTGCGCAGGAAACTCGACCTGCCCAAGTGGCAAAGACTTGCCCGGTACGAAGACATGATGGGCGGCAATATCAGCCACGTCTGGCTGGAGGTGGAAGCCGAAAATTTCTAGGAAAGCGCCGACCGATTCCGTCCAGCCGTTCGTGGGCGCGAAGCGATGCGCCTTTTCGCGATGGGCACGCGTGACGTGACGGGACAGACCCGGGCAGAGGGCGGCGGGTGGAGCGCCAGGCTTTGGGTGTCGCCGAATGCTTCAGCTTCGTGATGATGAGCACCCTGAAGGGCACAAGTACCCTGAAGGGCACAAGAACCCTTAAGGGCATAAACACCCCGCGCGAGCCAAAGCGCAGGGTGTTGCGATGCAGGGTCCGCGAAACTGTCGCGCATCGACGACAGCGCATGGACTTCAAGCCGCCGATCAGCCCTGACGCCGCCCCGCATGCGTGCGGGAAAAAGTGGAACCGGAATGGAGCGGTTCCGGTTCCGAGGCCTTCTTCTCTTCAACCGCTTCGGGCGTCATGGTGTGTGCCGAGGCATCCGGCAATTTGGCCAGGCTGGGGCCGGCTGTATGCGTCGCCATGTTCCCGGAAATGACGCCGCCTTCCTCGACCATCAGCGCCCCGTAGCGGATGGTGCCGTTGACCCGGCCGGTGGAATAGACCACCAGCCGCTTGCGTGCGGTCAGCTCGCCCTCGAAGGTGCCGCGCACTTCTGCCACGTCGATTTCGGCCTTTCCCGAAAACACCCCGCCCTCGGCGATACGGATATCACGACTGTTCATGGACGCCTCCACGCGGCCTTCCACCACCAGAATCTCGCAATCGGTGATTTCAGAGCCCTTCAGCTTGATGTTCGGGCCGACGATGAGCTTGCTACCCTCGTCGCTCGACGCAGCGCTTCTGGCTGCCAGATAGTCCGCCTTGGTCGCCTCGACCACCTTGGGGGTTTCGGCATGCTTGGCAGATTCGTGCGCCGAATGGCTCGTCCGGTTCGAATCGGTTCTTGAATTGCTGGTAGTGCCGGGTTGCATGAAGGTTTTGAGCATGGGGTGGGTCTCTCTCGGTATCTGGGTTGTAAAGCGCTCTGGTGTGGTTGCGCCCGGATCTGGGCACGAGCGCTTAAGAGCAGTACACGTGCCAGCACTGAAAACCTGTTGATAAACAGTCAGATGAGTAAATTGCGGGGCTTGCCCAAGGCAAAAAACCGGGCAAAACGTCGCCTGATGGCGACATCAATTCCGGCTGATTTGAAGAATGATCAGATAAAACAAAACCTTAAGACGGCTTTGGTATGTCGTCGGATGACGACATACCCCATGAGCCCAGCGACATCATGCTGCTGGGTGCGCTTACTCCGTTACGCGCACGATCCCCCGGCTGACGCTTTCCCCATCCCCGGGGCGCAGCGACCAGAACGACAGCGACGACAGCGTCGTCAGGCCGCCTAGCGTCAGAAAGGCGTAGTGCAGCGCAGTCGTCACCGCCGCGCGGTCGGTCTGCGGCAGCTCGCCCAGATACCAGCCGGCGATCAGCGAGCCGCAGGCCAGCCCGAAGCTCATCGACATCTGCTGCATCGAACTGGAGATCGTGCTGGCCATGCTCGAATCGGGCGCATCGATGTCGGCAAAGGCCATCGAATTCATGCTGGTGTACTGCAGCGAATTGAAAAAGCCCATCGCCAGGCCCAGCAGCACGATCAGCGCAATCGGGGTCGCCGGGCTCACCAGCGAAAACAGGCAGACGACGGCGCCGATCATCACCGTATTCACGATCAGGATGCGGCGGTAGCCGAAGCGCGCCAGCACCCGCGACGAGATGAACTTCATGTACATCGCCGCCGCCGCCACCGGCATCATCAGCAGGCCCGACTGCCAGGCCGGCATCCCCAGGCCAAGCTGGTAGAGCAGCGGCAGCAGAAACGGCATGCCCCCCACTCCCAGGCGCGTGATGAAGCCGCCCACCACCGACACGCGAAACGTGCGCACGCGGAACAGCGCCAGGCGCAGCAGCGGATGCGGCGTCTCGTGCGCATGCAGGAAGTACGCGCCCAGCAGGCCGAAGCTGAGCAACAGCAGCACGGCCGCCGAGGTCGCGTCGATCTGGTGCTCGCCGAAGATTTCCAGCAGCCAGGACAGCAGCGCCGCGCCGCTGCCGAACAGCACCAAGCCGACGACGTCCAGCGGGCGCCGTGCATCGCCCCGGTAATCCGGCATGTAGCGATGCGCCAGCCACAGCGCCATCAGCCCCACCGGCACGTTGATGAAGAAGATGTAGTGCCACGACAGCCAGTGCACGACCAGCCCGCCGACCGTGGGCCCGAGCAAGGGCCCGATCAGCGCCGGAATGATGACGAAGTTCATCGCCCGCAGCAGCTCCGCTTTCGGAAAGGTGCGGATGATCGCCAGCCGGCCCACCGGCATCATCATCGCCGCCCCCACGCCCTGCAGGATGCGCCCCGCCACCAGCATCGGCGCGTTCAGCGCCAGGCCGCACAGAATCGAGGCCAGGGTGAACACGGCCACCGCGATGCCGAACACGCGCCGCGTGCCGTACCGGTCCGCCATCCAGCCGCTCACCGGGATGCACACCGCCAGGCTGAGGATATAGCTCGTCACCACCGCCTTCAGGCTCAGCGGCGTCACCTGCAGACCCTCCGCGATCGCCGGTACCGCCGTATTGACGATGGTGGTGTCGAGCCCCTCCATGAACAGCGCCACGGCCACGACCCAGGGCAGGTAGGTTTTGACGGTGGCGCTGTTCATCTGTGCGGGTGTCGTGGTGGTGGCGGGCAGCGCTGCCCAGGGGCGATCGTTTTAGATGTTGCCTACAATACGGCACTGCCGTATCCTTGTCCAATGTACACCGTCATCGAAACGGACGTTTTCGTACGTGCGGCAGCCCAGGTCTGGAGCGATGCCGAGCGCGTCGCGTTCATCAACTGGCTGGCGGCCAACCCGGATGCGGGCGACGTCATTCCGGGTTCCGGCGGGTGCCGTAAAGTCCGGTGGACGCGCCCCGGCATGGGCAAACGCGGCGGTGCGCGGGTCATTTATTTCAATCGGCTGGAACAGGGCGAGATCTGGCTGTTGATGGTGTACGTGAAAGCAAAATTCGACAACCTGCCCGCACCCTTTTTGAAACAACTGCGAGAGGCAATAGAACATGGATAAGGAAATGGAACAGTTCCAGAAGGATTTGCTGAAATCCGTCCGTCAGATGAAGGCGGGCAAGGGCGCCCGGAAAACTCAAGTCGCCCTGTCGCCCATCGCCGAAGCGCGTAGCCGGCTGGGGATGTCGCAAGCCGAACTGGCCAGCCTGATGGGCGTGTCTACCCGCACGCTGCAAGACTGGGAGCAAGGCCGCCGCAAACCCACCGGCGCGGCACAAACGCTGCTGCGTGTTGCGATTGCGCATCCGGAGGCTTTGCTTGATTTGAAGGCCGCGTAGTGAAGCTGCGCAATGCCCCTGCCATCATGGCAAAACGTCAAATCCCGCTCGCCACCCCCGGCGAAATCCTGCTGGAAGAATTCCTCAAGCCGCTGGGCGTGACCCAATACAGGCTGGCCAAGGAAATCGGGGTACCGCAGCGCCGCATCGGGGAAATCGTCGCCGGCAAGCGCAGCATCACGGCCGATACCGCCGCGCGCCTGGGCGTCTACTTCGGCATGGAAGCTGAGTTCTGGCTGAACCTGCAAGCGCACTACGACCTGGCGCTCACGCGCGAGGTGTTGGCCGAGAATCTGGCGGCGATTCATCCGCTGGCGGCGGCAGCGTAGTTCCAGAGCGCTACTTCATTCGCGCATGTGTTTGTTGCAAGACTGGCCTTAGCTGTTGGCTAGGCGCGATTTCTTGAAATCGGCCCATTCTTTATTTATGGCCGGCTGAAGCAAACCCATAAGTGCGTCGGCGACTTCCCCGCACTCGCGTACAAAATTGTCGATGCCGGCGCTTGATACCACAGAGATACAGGTCCCGCCGAATCGTCCGACTATTTGGGGGAAGAACAAGAACCCTGCCTCTATTGGTTCGAGGCGTAACTCACCAGTTTCATCAAGGTAACACTCGAACAAGGGTGAACTAGTTACGACGGCAGGGAACGTAGCAACGAACTTTCTGTGTTCTGCGGATTGCCAAAGGCTTTTTTCTTGAAGCCAAAGCGACGCTTTTAAAGCCGACATACAGCCGGCATAAGGTGCCTCGCCACCACCCTCAAAGGCTTGAGCTATGGAATAGCCCACGCGGCCTTCCTTCCAAAACCACGGTATTTCCTTGGCGGTCGCGCAACTATTTTCAAGATCAAACGCTTTGTCGGCTATTTCCGAAAATGCTTCTTCGGAGAATATCCCGAAAGCAGACAACCGATGATACGACGCTATCGCATCTTCCGATGAGAAAATGACCCATGGTTTACTTGTGGCCTTGCACTCCACAACGAAATTGACCTCAGCAAAACCATATATCTCGTTTGCAGAGCAGACAATGTCTATCTCTCGCGATGTTCCTTGTTCGGGGTCCTCGAAATGCCACCCTTGCCGCACACTCAGTTTGGTAAGCTTTCTGACGCGCTCGGCAAACTTCATTTCTAGCGGATAGCCCTGGGTGGCCAGCCACTTGTGAAGTCGCGATTCTAATCCTTCGCTATTTTCCACCGCTTGATTTCCCGATTGGCGATGCCTGATGTGAAGTAGGGCGTATTAGCCCTGCCGCTTGTACCCCCGATACCACTCCACCCACTTTCCAATCCCATACTCCAGCGTCGTCGCCGGCTTGAACCCCGTGTCGCGGATGAGGTCGTCGACATCGGCGTAGGTTGCCTGCACGTCGCCGTCCTGCATCGGCAGGAAATTCTTCTTCGCGGTCTGGCCGAGCGCGGCTTCGATGGTGCCGATGAAGTCCATCAGCTGCACCGGGGTGTGATTGCCGATGTTGTAGAGGCGGTAGGGGGCGTGGCTCGATGCCGGGTCGGGGTTGTTGTGGTCGAAATTCGGATTCGGCTGCGGGATGCGGTCGAGCACCTTGACGGTGCCGTCGGCGATGTCGTCGATGTAGGTGAAGTCGCGCATCATGTCGCCGTGGTTGAAGACGTCGATGGTGCGGTTTTCGAGAATGGCGCTGGTGAACAGCCACGGCGACATATCGGGACGGCCCCACGGGCCGTAGACGGTGAAGTAGCGCAGGCCGGTGGTGGGCAGGCCGTAGAGGTGCGAGTAGGTGTGCGCCATCAGCTCGTTGGCCTTCTTGCTCGCGGCGTACAGGCTGACCGGGTGGTTGACCGGGTCGTGGGTGGAGAACGGAATCTTGGTGTTGGCGCCGTAGACGCTGGACGAGCTGGCGTAGACGAAGTGCTTGACGCCGTGGTGGCGGCAGCCTTCGAGCAGGTTGGCGAAGCCGACGATGTTCGACTGCACGTAGGCGTGCGGATTCTTCAGCGAGTAGCGCACGCCGGCCTGCGCGGCGAGGTTGATGACGGCGTCGAAGTGGCCCTTCTCGAACAGGTCCTCCATCACCATGCGGTCGGAGATGTCGTCCTTGAGGAAGCGGAAGTTGGGGTAGGGCTTCAGCTGTTCCAGCCGCGCCAGCTTCAAGGCGGGGTCGTAGTAGTCGTTGAGGTTGTCGATGCCGACGACCTCGTCGCCGCGCTTGAGCAGGATTTGCGCGACGTGCATGCCGATAAACCCAGCGGCGCCGGTGAGCAGGATTTTCATTGTTAGGCCTCCAAAGTCGCATCGATTCTAGCACCCGACAGCCTTGCGGCTTGGGCACAAGCACTGGCGCCTTTACAATCCGGCGATGCCCAACCTGTGCCTGCTATTCGACTGGACGCTCTACCGGCTGGCCCTGCTGCTGGCTGCGCCGCTGATTCCATTGCGTCTGCTGTGGCGCGGGCAGCGCGAGCGCGGCTATTGGCAGCACTGGGGCGAACGGCTTGGATTGGGTGCGGCACCGGCGGGCGCGCTGTGGATCCATGCGGTGTCGGTCGGCGAGATGCGGGCGGCGCAGCCGCTGATCGATGCGCTGCGCGACGCGCATCCCGACGCACCGGTGCTGCTCACCTGCATGACGCCGACCGGACGTGCAACCGCCGAATCCTTGTACGGCAGCTTCGCGACCATCGTCTATCTGCCGTATGACTATGCGTGGCTGGTGCGGCGCTTCCTGCGCCGTGTCAGGCCGCGCGTCGGCATCCTGATGGAAACCGAGTTGTGGCCCAACCTCATCCACGCTGCCGCGCGCGAAGATGTTCCGCTGGTGCTGGCGAACGCGCGCCTGTCTGCCCGCTCGGCGCGCGGCTATGCGCGGCTGCGGAGGCTGACGCGGGCATGTCTTGAGCGGGTGGCGGTGGTCGCCGCACAGACCGAGGCCGACGCCGCGCGGCTGCGCAGCCTGGGCGCGATGACGGTTCACGTCACCGGCAATCTCAAGTTCGACATCGCGCCGCCGGCCGATCAGCTCGAGCGCGGCATGGTCTGGAAAGCGAAATGGGGCCAGCGTCCGGTGCTGCTCGCGGCGAGCACGCGCGAAGGCGAGGAGGCACCGCTGCTGCGCGCCTTCGCCGACGCCGCGCCGGCGGAGGTGCTGCTGGTGCTGGTGCCGCGCCATCCGCAGCGTTTCGATGCGGTGGCGGGGCTGATCGAAGCGGCGGGTTTGCCGTATCAGCGCCGCAGCGCGCTGGACGGTACGAATTTGAATGCCGGCACGCGGGTGCTGCTGGGCGACAGCCTGGGCGAACTGTTCGCGTATTACGCGGCGTGCGACGTCGCCTTCGTCGGCGGCAGCCTGATGCCGCTGGGCGGGCAGAACCTGATCGAGGCGGCGAGCGTGGGGCGGCCGGTGCTGGTGGGGCCGCACACCTTCAATTTCGAGGAGGCGGCGCGGCTGGCGATCGAAGCCAATGCGGCGCTGCGGGTGAACGATGCCGGAGACCTGCTGGCGAATGCGCTGAAGCTGCTGAACGATGGTCCGGAACGCGCGCGCATGGGCGAGGCCGGCCTCGCTTTCGCCGCGCGCCATCGCGGCGCGGCGGCGCGGGTGGAAAGACTTATTGCACCGCTGCTGGCGGACGCAGGTGCTGGTCGATCTCGGCCAGGTCGGCCGGGCTGAGGGTGCCGACGGCGGCCTTGAGCGCCAGGGTGGCCAGCAGGTAGGCATAGCGCGCGCCGGCTAGGTCGCGGCGGGCGGACAGCACCTGCTGTTCGGCGTCGAGCACGTCGAGGTTGGTGCGCACGCCGACGTCCAGGCCGAGCTTGGTGGAATCGAGCTGCGCCCGGGTGGAGACCAGCGCCTGTTCCAGCGCACTCACGCGGGCGACGCCGCTGTTGACGTTGAGCCAGGCCTGGCGGGCCTGCAGGCTGGCTTCGCGGGTGGCGTTCTCCAGGTCCTGGCGCGCTTTTTCCTGGTTGGCCACGGCTTCGCGCACGCGCGAGCTGGTGAGTCCGCCCTGGTAGATCGGCAGGTTGAGTTCCACACCGATGCTGGCGGTGCGGGTGTCGACCTGTTGGGTACCGAAATTCTGGTTGTTGTTGATGGTGTAGCCGGCCACCGCATCCAGTGTCGGATAGTGGCCGGCGCGGTTGCGTTCGACTTCCTGGTCGGCGATGGCTTTGGCGATGCGCTGGATTTCGGCCTGCAGGTTGCTTTCGGCGGCGCGCGCGGCCCACTCGTCGAGGGTGCCGGATTCGGCCTTCAGCAGTTTGTTGTCGACCAGGCTGTCGAGCGTGCCGGCCGGCTTGCCGATGAGTTTTTCCAGCGCCCGCAGGCGGATGTTGAGGCTGTTCTGCTCGGCGATTTCCTGCGCCACCGCGAGGTCGTAGCGCGCCTGCGCTTCGTGGGTGTCGGTGATGGTGGCGGTACCGACCTCGAAGTTGCGCTTGGCGGCAGCGAGCTGTTCGGTGATCGCGGCCTTCTGCGCGTTGATGAAGGCGATGTTGTCCTGCGACTGCAGCACGTCGAAGTAGGCCTGCGCGACCCGCAGGATGAGATCCTGCTCGGCGGTCTTGAACTGCATCTCGGCGATCCGCACCTGGTTCTTCGATTGTTCGTACTGCACCAGGTTTTGTTTGCGGAACAGCGGTTGTGCGCCGGTGAGCGACATGCCGTTGGAATCGAAATCGGCGTCGCCGCCGGGCAGGCTGGAATCGACGCTGTTGTAGCGCACGTTGCCGCCCAGATTGACATTGGGCAACAGCCCGGCGCGACCCTGTACGGATTTTTCCTGGCCGGCCTGATAGGCCGCGCGGGCAGAGGCGTATTGCGCATCGTAGGTCAGCGCGTCGCGGTACACGTCGGTCAGGTTGGTGGCGTGGGCGGCGGGCGCCAGGGCCAGCGTCAGCGCAAGAAACAGGGGCTTGAGTTGCATGATGGATCCAGTCCTAATTGTTGTGTCAGTAGCGCGGCATGGCCGGATCGACTTCATCGGCCCAGGCGGCGACGCCGCCCGACAGGTTGATGACGTCGCCGAACCCCGCTGTTTCAAGATAGCGGGCCGCGTGATAACTGCGAACCCCATGATGGCAGATGACCACCGTTTCGGCGTCTTTGTTCAATTCGGCCAGGCGCGCGGGCAACTCGTGCATCGGGATCAGGACCGCGCCGGGCAGGCGGCACAGGTTCCACTCCCACGGCTCGCGCACATCGAGCAGCACCGGGGTGTGTCCGGTCTGGATATGGGCGGCGAGTTCGGCAGGGCGGAACTGGCGCATGGCGCTGAATTCAGAACACGAACGCCGAGGGATGCGGCGCATTCAGCAGCGGCGCCTCGCAGGTTTCGAACAGCGTCACGCTGCGAAATGCGCCCGGCGCCGTGCAGGTGACCAGTTGCGCCTGCATCACCGGCGCCTCGCCGACGATGGCGAACAGCCGTCCGCCGACCCTCAGGCGGCGGCGGAATGCGTCCGACAGCAGCGGGGTCGAGCCGGTCAGCACGATCACATCGAACCCGGCCTCGTCGGGCCAGTCGCGGGCGGCGTCGCCGCTGTGCAGGTGGACATTGCTGAAACCGTGTGCACGCAGTTTCTGCGTCGCGGCGGCAGTGAATTCTGGAACGATGTCGACCGACACCACTTCGGCAGCACGGGATGCCAGCAGGGCCGCGAGGTAGCCGCTGCCGGTGCCGATTTCCAGCACACGGTCGGTGGGGCGAATGTCGAGCTCCTGGATCACCCGCGCTTCCAGTTTGGGCGTCCACATCGCCTGGCCGTGGCCGAGCGGGATTTCCATGTCGACGAAGGCGAGCGCGCGGTGCGCTTCCGGAACGAAATCCTCGCGACGCACCTTGAACAAGAGGTCCAGCACATCCTGATCCAGCACATCCCAGGGGCGGATCTGCTGCTCCACCATGTTGTAGCGCGACTGCTCGATGTCCATGCGGTACCCTTGATTATCAATAAGTTAGATGGGGTCTTGCCTTGCAATTATTCCACATTTCGGCTACCTTGAGCCGCTCGCCAGGGGTCTCCCGCCGGATGTTTGCGGAGGGAGTGAGACATACCCTTCGAACCTGATGCGGTTGAGACCGTCGTAGGGAGGCCGACAGGCCTCCTTTGAATTATTACAGCGAGGTGCGTCCGACGCCTCCTGCTTTTCTGGAGCGCCACATGAACGCCAACCCCCAATTTCTCGCAGCCACGGCCCACGTCGACGAGGCCGCAGTGCGGCCGCTGCCCAATTCGCGCAAGATCTACGTGCAGGGCAGCCAGCCCGACATCCGCGTGCCGATGCGCGAAATCAGCCAGGCCGACACCCCCTTGATGTTCAGCGGCGAGCCCGGGCCGGGCGGAGCCCCTGCCCGCTCGGAACCCAACCCGCCGATTTTCGTCTACGACTGCTCCGGTCCCTACACCGATCCGGCGGCCAAGATCGACATCCGCACCGGCCTGCCCGCGCTGCGCACGCGCTGGATCGAAGCGCGCGGCGACACCGAGGTGCTGGGTGATCTGAGTTCGGAATACGGTCGCCAGCAGGCCGCCAATCCCGCGCTCGCCACAATGCGTTTCCCGGGCCTGCATCGTCATCCGCGCCGCGCCAAGGCGGGCATGAACGTGACGCAGATGCACTACGCGCGCCAGGGCATCATCACCCCGGAAATGGAATTCATCGCCATCCGCGAGAACAACAACCGCGCCGCCTACCTGGAATCGCTGAAGCAGTCCGGCCCGATGGGCGAGAAGCTCGCTGCGCTGATGAACCGCCAGCACCCCGGCCAGAATTTCGGCGCCAGCCTGCAGAACGAAATCACCCCCGAATTCGTGCGCAGCGAGATCGCGCGCGGCCGCGCCATCATCCCCAACAACATCAACCACCCGGAATCCGAGCCGATGATCATCGGCCGCAACTTCCTGGTGAAGATCAACGCCAACATCGGCAACTCGGCGCTCGGCTCCAGCATCCAGGAAGAAGTCGAGAAGATGACCTGGGCGATCCGCTGGGGCGGCGACACCGTGATGGACCTCTCCACCGGCAAGAACATCCACGAGACGCGCGAGTGGATCATCCGCAACTCGCCCGTGCCGATCGGCACCGTGCCGATCTACCAGGCGCTGGAAAAGGTCGACGGCAAGGCCGAAGAGCTGACCTGGGAAATGTTCCGCGACACGCTGATCGAGCAGGCCGAGCAGGGCGTCGACTACTTCACCATCCACGCCGGCGTGCTGCTGCGCTACGTGCCGATGACCGCCAACCGAATGACCGGCATCGTGTCCCGCGGCGGCTCGATCATGGCCAAGTGGTGCCTCGCGCACCACAAGGAGAGCTTCCTCTACACGCACTTCGAGGAGATCTGCGAAATCATGAAGGCCTATGACGTGGCCTTCTCGCTCGGCGACGGCCTGCGTCCCGGCTCGATCTACGACGCCAACGACGAGGCGCAATTGAGCGAGCTGCGCACGCTCGGCGAGCTGACGCAGGTCGCGTGGAAGCACGACGTGCAGGTGATGATCGAAGGCCCCGGCCACGTGCCGATGCAGCTGATCAAGGAGAACATGGACATCCAGCTGGAGTCCTGTTCCGAGGCGCCGTTCTACACCCTCGGGCCGCTCACCACCGACATCGCCCCCGGCTACGACCACATCACCTCCGGCATCGGCGCCGCGATGATCGGCTGGTACGGCACCGCGATGCTGTGCTACGTCACGCCGAAGGAACATTTGGGCCTGCCGGACAAGGATGATGTGAAGGAAGGCATCATCACCTACAAGCTCGCGGCGCACGCCGCCGACCTGGCGAAGGGCCATCCCGGCGCGCAGATCCGCGACAACGCGCTGTCGAAGGCGCGCTTCGAATTCCGCTGGGACGACCAGTTCAACCTCGGCCTCGACCCCGACAAGGCGAAGTCCTTCCACGACGAGACCCTGCCCAAGGAGTCGGCCAAGGTCGCGCACTTCTGCTCGATGTGCGGCCCGCACTTCTGCTCGATGAAGATCACCCAGGACGTGCGCGAGTACGCGGCGAAGGAAGGCCTCGACGAGGCCGCCGCGCTGGCGAAGGGCATGGAAGTGAAGGCGGTGGAATTCGTGAAGCAGGGCGCCGAGGTCTACCGCAAGGTCTGACCACGCCAGGCCCAGACCAGAATCGGCGGCAGAATTTGCTGAACACATTTTTCAGGCGGTTTATCGGCTTCGCGGCCGTGCTGGCCTTGTTGTTCAGCATGCCGGCTGCCGCGGCGCCCCTGTCCACCGCCCTGGCCCACAGGTCCGCCATCGGGCAGTCCACGCATTTTCTGCAGGAACAGCACGGCCGGCTCCAGCTGGCTGATGCGATGGCCGCCTACCAGGCAGGCCAATTCACACCCGGTAAAAGTCCGGTCCTGAACTTCGGCATCGGCGCCAGGCCGGTGTGGATCCATTTTTCGGTGGACAATCCGGGCACAGCGCCGGTCGAGCGACGGCTGTCGATCGAAACCGCCTGGCTCGATCGCATCGAAATCTATTTCCAGCATCAGGAACAGACCGTTGCGACCCATCGCGTCGGCGACCGCCAGGCCTTCACGCAGCGCCCGGTCGCGAGCCGCCATTTCATGCTCGATCGCACATTCGGGACGGGCACCAGCGATGTGTTCATCCGTGTGGAAACACCCGATCCCATGGTCGTCCCGATCTACCTGCTGAATCCGGAGGCGTCGCGGGCCCGGCAGATGCAGCAGGAATTCAGCTACGGCATCGTGTACGGTTTCCTGCTCGCGCTGATGGCGTACAACGCCATTCTTTACCTCAGCCTGCGCAGTACGCGCTACCTGTTCTACTCGCTCTATCTTGCGATGTTCGTGGCGATGAACGTTGCCTACACCGGCCATGGCTACGCCTGGCTGTGGCCCGATTCGCCGGCCTGGCAGCAGTGGTCCAACCCGCTTCTGATGTTCCTGTATGGCACCAGCGGGCTCGTGTTCGCCATCCGCTTTCTCGATCTGCGGGAGGTTTTCCCGCAGGTGCGCAAGGCCGTCATCGCGTTTTGCGCGGCATTCGGCGTGCTGCTGGCGGCCGCTTTCCTGCTGGACAGCCAGAAGCACGCCCTGCTGGCGGCCTTCACCTTCGCGCTGCTGTTCACCGGCATCATGCTGTTCCTCGGCGTCATTTCGGTCCGCGCCGGCCAGAAGCCGGCCAAATACTTTCTTATCGCCGCCTTTGCCGCCATGGTGGGGGCGGTGCTGACGACGCTGTCGACCTGGGGCTTCATTCCGCACAACAGCTGGACCTTCCGCGCGGTGGAAATCGGCATGCTGGTCGACGCCACGCTGCTTGCCCTGGCGCTCGGCTACCAGTTCCGCGTCGGCCAGGAAGAACGGCTGCGTGCCGAGCGCCTGGCGCAGCTCGACCCGCTGACGGGACTGAACAACCGGCGCGCCTTCTATGACAAGACCAGCCCGCTGTGGAGCCAAGCGGTGCGGCATGGCCATGCCACGTCGGTGATGCTGCTCGACATCGACCGCTTCAAGCAGATCAACGACGCCCATGGTCACGCGCATGGCGACGAGGTGCTGAAGGCCACGGCGAACCTGCTCAGACAGTCGATCCGGCAGGGCGACGCGCTGGCACGGTGGGGCGGCGAGGAGTTCATCGTGTTCCTGCCCGAAACCGATCGGCCGGAAGCGATGGCGCTGGCGGAAAGGCTGCGCGCCGCGATTGCCGACATGCGTGTCGCGGCCGGGCCGGAAGAAATTGCGGTCACGGCGAGTATCGGCATTGCCCAGCAGGAGCACCATCATGTCACGCTGGACGCGCTGATCGCTGCCGCCGACGAGTGCCTGTACCAAGCCAAGCAGCAGGGCCGTAACCGGGTGGCCGCTTGTCTCGCCGGAGAGTGTTCGGTGCGCTGAGCGTGCGGACGGCGATCGAAAAGCGGGGCGCCACCCCGCGTATAATCCGCAGGCGCGTCCGTTGGGTGCGCCTTTTTTTATGTCCGAACCGACTCCATGGCCGACCCGACCCTGATCCTGCACGCACTCATCCTCGGCTTCGTCGAGGGCATCACCGAATTTCTGCCGATCTCCAGCACCGGCCATCTGATTCTGGCGGGACAGCTCCTGGGCTTCAACGGGGAGAAGGCCAAGGTGTTCATGATCGCCATCCAGCTGGCGGCGATCTTTGCGGTGGTGTTCGAATACCGGGTGCGGCTCTCGCACGTGGCGACGACCTTGCACACCGAGCCGGCGTCACGGCGGCTGGCGCTCAATCTGATGGCGGGTTTCCTGCCGGCGGCGGTGCTGGGCTTCCTGTTCTACAAGGAGATCAAACACTATCTGTTCAACCCCATCGTGGTGGCCTCTGCGCTGGTGATCGGCGGCCTGCTGATCCTGTGGGCGGAGCGCCGCAAGCACGTCGTCAGCACGCCTGCGGTAGACGACCTCAACTGGCGCCGCGCGCTGGCGGTGGGTTTCGCGCAGGCGCTGGCGATGATTCCCGGCACCTCGCGCTCGGGTGCGACCATCATCGGTGGCCTGTTCCTCGGACTGTCCAGAAAAGCGGCGGCGGAGTTCTCGTTCTTCCTCGCCATCCCCACCATGTTCGCCGCGACAGCGTACGACCTCTACAAGAACTGGCACCTGTTCGACGCCGGCGACATCCCGCTGTTCGCCATCGGCGGGGCGGCCTCGTTCGCCAGCGCGCTCTTGGCGGTGCGCACGCTGATCAAGTTCGTCAGCCGCCACGACTACACGCTGTTTGCCTGGTATCGCATCCTCTTCGGCGGCGTGGTGCTGGCCACCGCGTACAGCGGGCTGGTCGACTGGGGCGTGGCGGTCTGAGCCCTTAAGGACTCCGACTTACCTACGGGCTGAAGCCCGTGAAAGATCGTATGCGCTTAATCCGCCTTGGGCGGATGCTTGTCGAGTTTGCGCTGCAGCGTGCGGCGGTGCATTTTCAGGGCGCGCGCGGTGGCCGAGATGTTGCCGTCGTGCTCGTTCAGCACTTTCTGGATGTGTTCCCATTCCAGCCGCGCCACCGACAGCGGTTCAGGGCTGACCTCGAGCGCCGCATCGGGCTCGCCGCGCAAGAGCGCTGCGAGGACCTCGTCGGCATCCGCCGGCTTCGCCAGGTAATGCCGCGCGCCCAGCCGCACCGCCTCGACCGCGGTGGCGATGCTGGCGTAGCCGGTGAGCACGACGATGGCGGGCGCGGGATTGCGCGCTGCCAGCTGTTCGACGACTTTCAGTCCCGAAGCGCCGGGCAGCTTGAGATCAACGACGGCGTGGCTGGGAGCGAAGCGTTCCGCCACGGCCTGGGCTTCGATGGCGTCGTGCGCCAGCGCCACCTCGCAGCCGCGTTTCTGCATCGCGCGGGAGAGCGCAACAGCAAAATCGGCATCGTCCTCGACGATCAGGAGTCTCATCGCAGCAGCTTTCATTTAATCGTTCTCCAGGGCAGGCGGAGGCGCACGCGGGTGCCTCCGCCGTCGCGCTCGGTCAGGGTGAGGCTGCCGCCGAGCCGCTCCAGCGTGGCGTGGGTGAGCGCCAGCCCCACGCCCCAGCCGCGCCCCGGCTTGCCGCTGAACAGCACGCGGCCGGCCTGCGCCTTCTGCTCGGGGGTGAGGCCGGGGCCGCGGTCGGCGACGTCGATGACGAGTACGCCAGACTCCGCTTCCGCACTGAATTCAACGGCATCGGGCGAGGCGTCGGCGGCGTTGTTCAATATGTTCTGAATCGCCTGCTCGAACCCGTCAGGCGGGCTGAATTCACGGCGGTCGGTCGGCATTCGGGTCGTAATGCGCGCGTCGGGGCGCAGCACCTGCCAGCGCTCGATCACGTCATTCAGCCAGGCGTCGAGCGGCTGTGCCGCGGGCGGGGTGTCCTGCGCGCGCGCGGCGAGCTGGGTGAGGATGCGCTTGCATGCCTGCGCCTGCTTTTCGAGCAGCGCACAGTCGGCACCAATGTCGGGGTCGTTGGCGAATTCGGTGGCGAGTTCGTGCGCGGTGGTCTGGATGGTGGCGAGCGGGGTGGCGAGCTCGTGCGCCGCCAGCGCGGCCTGGGTGCCGAGCGCGACGATGCGCTCGTCGCGCAGCTGCTTTTCGCGCAGGGCCGACAGTTCCTGGTCGCGCGCGCGCAGTGCGGCGTGCATGCGGGTGACGAAGAAGGCGATCAGTGCTGCGCTGATCAGGAAGTTGAACCACATGCCGCCCAGGTGCATGCCGTAGGCGGCCACCGGGTCGGCGATCGCCAGCGGCTGGTAATAGAACAGCAACAAGGCGTAATAGCCGCCCGCCACGGCCGCCAGCATCCACACCCAGCGCGGGCGCAGGCTGATCGCAGCGATCACGACAGGCACCAGCATCAGCGACACGAAGGGATTGGTCGCGCCGCCGCTGAAAAACACCAGCACCGCAAACGCGGTGAGATCGGCCAGGAGGTGCGCCAGGAATTCCATCTGCGTGGCCGGTACATCCAGACGCAAACGCCACGCAGTGGACAGCGCAAACAGCCCCATCAGCACCAGCACCGCAGCCATCGGAAACAGCGGCATGCGGATGGCGAGACCCCAGTGCAGCCAGGCGATGCCCGCTGCCCAGCCGGCGATCAGCGATACACGTACGGCCAGCAGCCGCCCCAGCAGGGCGCGGGCGGGCAGGGTGGACAGCAGGGTGGAATCGGCCGGCGACGACATGGCGGCATTGTAATGCCCGCGTCGCCGCGGGCTGCGCGCTGCGACAATTTGTCCAATTGTGTGCGGCGAATGCCTCGCCTAAAGTCGGATGGCGCTCATCGCGCATCCACTCCCTCTTTCCCGCCTGTCCGGCGGGCTTTTTTTGGCCGTTGCTGTCGAACGGGCCTAGAACTGGTAGTTCAGGCCGGCATAGAGCGAGCGCCCGGGGCCGGGGACGGCGATCCCCCAGGGCACCGCGTCGATCGACATCGTCGTGCCCTGGCCGAGGTAGGCACCGCCCAGCGGCAGCGCGTAGCCCTTGTCGAACAGGTTGTCGATCCCGACGTCCAGACGGACCTGCTTCCACTGGTAGCTGCTGCGCAGATTGAACAGACTGTAGCCGGCGGTTTCGATCTCGTTCCTGACATCCGAGACGTCGTTCTTCGCTGCGACGAACTGTCCTTCCAGCGTATTGGTCCAGCGTCCGTGTTTTTGCGTCAGCGCCAGCTTCGCGTTCAAGGGCATGATGTTGTACAGGTTGTCGCCCGTGTCCCGGTTCTCGCCGCGGGTATAACTCACGATGCCGCTGACGGTGAAATCGCCATAAGCGGGCGTGCGTGCCGCCAGGACATGACCGGAAAGATCGACGCCGACCAGCCGTGCCGACTGGTTGACGTACTTCAGCATGTTGAATTTATCGTCAGGGCAGCTGGCGGTATTGCAGCTTGCGTCGATGTAGTCCCTGACCTGCGTGTAGTACGGCGCGACGCGCACGCCCCAGGTCTTCTTCCGGGCATCGTGCCAGTCGGCGGCGAAGCTCAGCGTGTGCGCCACCTCCGGCTTCAGATCGATATTGCCGACATAGCCGTTGCCGTCGCCGACGAAATTGTTCATGACAGCCGCCATGGTCCAGCTGGACCAGGTGTAGCGCTCGTACAGATTGGGCGAGCGGGTCTTCTGCGCGACGCCGACTTCATAGGTTTGCGTGGCGTCCGGTTCGTAACGCGCCAGCGCGGTCAGGTCCCAGTTGCGGTCGGTTATGTCGTGGTCGAGAGTATTGAAGGCAGCAGCGTCGGCAATGGTGGGGCCACTTGCCGTGTTGTAGCCCTGCACATCGCCGGCATCCATCTTGACCGTCTCATGGCGCAGGCCCACCAGGCTCGTCCATTGCGGGCTGATCTTCGCCTCCCACTCGCCGAACAGCGCGTAGCGGTCGCGCTCGCCGTTGCTGATGTTCCAGAAGGTGCCGGGCCACATGTTGGCGCCGGATGGCGCCCACCAGTCATCCAGACGATAGGCCTGGTATTCGCTGCCGACCCGCAGGGTGTCGCGTTTGGAAAGCGGGAGCTCGGCGCTGACCGACGCGCCGCGGGTCTTGCCCTCGGTGTACATCGGCATGCCCGCGGCGCATCCCGTCATGCCGCCCGATATGGGTGAACAGGGGATGCCGTTGATGGCCATGGCCCCGCCCGAGGCGCCGCCGTACCAGAACCGCTTGTCTTCGCCAAAGTCCATTTCGTGCTCGGTCTTCTCGTGGTAGACGCGCGCCTTCAACACCCCCCACTGATACTCCCCGGTGTAGCCCAGGTTGACCTGATTGCTCGTGTTGTCGGTCATGTCCATGCGCTGGTTCGGGAAATTCTCGTAGGGAATTTTCTGATGCGCCAGCTTCAGATCGAACACATGGCCGTCATTGCGCAGGGCAAAGTCGAGCGCGTGATTGATCGACTTGTAGGCAGTGGAGCCGACTTCGTCGAGCGGCAGCGTATGCCCGACCCGGCCGGTCGCGGTCGTCGTCTTGAAGTTGTCGCCCGCCGTGTAGTTGTCCGACTGCGCGGTCGAGCCGGTATACGTCACGCTCAGGTTTTCGCCGGCAAGCGTCGCCGACAGGTTGGCGCCCATTGCGTTGCCGTTGCTGCGGTAGAAAACGCCGGCCTCGCCCTGGGTCAGGAGCCCTTCGCCGGGCTTGGCGAATTGCGGTTCGGCCGATTCCACGACGATGGCACCGCCGATGCTGTCGCCGCCGACGCTGACGGGGGTGATGCCGGCGTAGACCCTGATGCTGTCGACCCGGCTGGGATCGATGTAGGAGAGCGCCGGGTTCATGTGGTTCGGGCAGGCCGCGATCAGGTCCATGCCGTCGACCTTGATGCGCAGGCGGTCATCGGCCAGGCCGCGAATCACCGGCAGGCTGGAAACGCCGCCTGCGCCGTAGAAGCTGACGCCGGGGATGTCCCGGAGCAGGGTGGCCGTGTCGCTGGTGGCGGCGCGCAGCGGCAGCAGATCCGCTGCATCCAGCGTCACGCTGTTGAGTTCGACGTCCGTGGGTTCCGTCCCCACGACAACCACGGTCATGAGGGGTGTGTCCGAGGACACGGGCGGCGGATTGCTTTGCGCGGCCGCGTTGTTCCATAGTGCAGACAGGGCAAGGGATACGGCAAGGGAGACCGGCTTTCTGGAAAACAGCATGTTTTTCTCGGAATTGTTGAAACTTTTCCAAGTCTAGGGATAAGGTTCGCACGCGAAAATGCGGCAAATTGCCGCAAGCGGGTTGTGTTTCGGGATTGAATCGCAGGTGTGGGCCCAGGGCTGCGATGTGTGACGGGTACGCCGTCGACACCGGATGGCAGCGGGTCGCAGATGACGATGCGGCAATTTGCCGCATCGTCATTTGTGTCTCGATTGCATATCTTTGCTGCCGGGCTAAAGGAGCTGATTGCCTGGCGTGCCTTGCGCGCAGGCTGGCTCATTCCGTTTCGATAATCAATGGAGAAAACATGAGATTGAAGGTTTTGGTTCTCACCGCCATCGGTGCACTGGCCACGCAAGCGGTCTGGGCCGCCAACGTCAGCGTCACCGACGCCTGGGCCCGCGCCACCATGCCGGGCCAGAAGGTCAGCGGCGCCTACATGAAGCTCCAGTCGGACGCCGACGCGCGCCTCGTCGGCGCCTCCAGCCCGGCGGTGCCGCGGGTGGAAGTGCACGAAATGAAAATGGACGGCGACGTGATGCGGATGCGCGAAGTGCAGTCGGTCGACCTGCCGAAAGGCAAAACCATCTCGCTTGAGCCCGGCGGCTTTCACATCATGCTAATGAACCTGCCGAAGCCGATCGCCGCCGGCGACGTCATTCCGCTGACCCTGGTGGTGGAGTCAGGCGGCAAGCGGCAGAATGTCGAGGTCAAGGCCGAAGCGCGCGCCATCGGCGGCGCCATGCATCACCACCCCTAGGCGGCTACGCCAGGAATCGCGCCGCGCGCGCGCAAGTCGTCGAGCAGCGCGCCGCCGGCCTGAATCACGAGCGCGGGGTCGGGATGACGGCTTTCGTCCGCGATCTGTTGCAGCGCGGCGCGTCCACTCAAGGTGCCGGTCTCCAGCAGCGTCAGCAGCCGCGCGGTGAAGGCGTTGATCTCGCTGAACTGCACCTTGTCTTCGGCGTCGCGGAACACCAGCAGAAATGTTTCGGCAGGCAGCACCGTGCGGCGCGGTGCGATGCGCTGCACCGGCCAGTCGTAGCGCAGGTTAGCCAGCACCGGATTCAGCAGCGGCACGCCGTCGAGCAGATCGCCTGCTTCATCGACGGCGCGCTCCAGGCTGCGGTTCGACACCGACAGCACCAGCTCGATCCACTCGTAATGCGCCAGCGCCAGCGTGAAGGGCGGATAGCCTTCAGGCGGCGTCCATTCGTTCTGCAGGAACTGGATGAACTCGTCGGGAATCTGGCGGAAGTAGGGCGTGCGGCTGCGGTGCGTGCCGAAAAACGCGCGTACCAGCTTTGCCCACTTGCGTGATCCCAGCACCTGCCGCAGCACCGGAAAGCACGCCAGCAAAAACCCTTCGACGTTGTTGACGAGTAGCTCGTTGTAGATCTTCATGCGCCGCGCTTCCACCCCGGCCGGGCGCGGGTGCGCCTTCGGATCGCGGATATGCGCGGTGAATGCGCGCTGAAACTGCTGGAATTCAGGAAGCGCGACTGGCTTGTTCATGTCGATGATGTTGCGCCTGGATGCGCGCGATGTGCTCGACCTCGCGCACCAGTTCGTCCAGCGGCGGGATGTTGAAGTCGCGCTCCAGCAGCGTCGGGGCGACGCCATGGATGCGGTAGGTTTCGTCGAGCAGCGTCCACACGGGATCGATCACGTCGGCGCCGTGGGTGTCGACGATCAGGTCGTCGGCCTCGTTGTAATGCCCGGCCATGTGCATGTACACGATGCGCTCGGTCGGCAGCGCGCGAATGAATTCGAGCGGATCGTAGCGGTGGTTCACGCTGTTGACGTAGACATTGTTGACGTCGAGATGCAGGTCGCAGTCGACCTCGTCCAGCACCGCGCGGATGAACGCGATCTCGTTCATCTCCGCGATCGGCGCGGCGGTGTAGAACGAGGCGTTTTCGATCGCGATTCGGCGTTCCAGAATGTCCTGCGCGCGGCGGATGCGCGCAGCGACGTAGTTCACCGCCTCCTCAGTGAAGGGGATCGGCAGCAGGTCGTACAGGTGCCCGTCATCCGAGCAGTACGACAGATGTTCGGTATAAAGCTGAATGCCGTGAGCATCCATGAACTGCCGCGTCTTCGTCAGCAGCATTTCGTCGAGCGGGGACGGGCCGCCGAGCGACAGCGACAGACCGTGGCAAACGAAGGGATAGCGTTCGGTGAAGCTGCGCAGATCGCGGCCATAAACGCCGCCCATGTCGATCCAGTTTTCCGGAGCGAGCTCGAAAAAATCGATGACGTCGGGGACCCGGGATTTCAGCGCGGGAATGAGTTCGCGCCGAAACCCCAGCCCCGCGCCGGCAGGGCGCAGGGTAGGGGGCACGGCAGCTTACTTCTTCTCGGTGCTGGTCTTGCCGGGTTCGGCCTTGCTTGCGTCGCCCTTGCTCTTGGTGGCGCCGCACTTGCCTTCACCGCACTTGCCGTCCTTCATTTTGGCGGTGTTGCCGCACTTGCCTTCCTTGGCCTTCATATCGGCTTCCTTCTTGCCGCCGCACTTGCCTTCCACGGGCTTGGCAACGTGATTGTCTGCTACCTGGTAGCCGGAGGACAGGCCGGACAGGGCGAAGGGGTTTTCTGCGGCCGATGCAATGGGGGCGGCAGCCATGCTGGCTACGAAAGCGGAGCCGACAGCGGCGGCGAGCAGGGATTTCTTGGACATGGTGTTTCTCTCCTAAAGGTTTAACGACGGTCAAAAATGCCCGGACGGATCCGGCTTGTTGCAAAAGGCTCACGAGCCGAGCTTTTTCTGCAATTCGCTCGCGATGCGCTGCCGGGCTTCGGGGTCGAGACCGGGGGCGTCATCGTCGGCCTCTGTTTCTGCGCGAAACAGGCGGCGCATTTCCTGCAGCTGCCGGTTGAAACGGGAACAGTTCTCGCAGATGGCAAGGTGCAAACGCAGCGCCATGCGGTTGGAAAGCGGCAGCCGTTCGTCCATGGCGCGCGAGGCGAGCTCAGTTGCACCCCTACACGTCAGCATCCATTTCATGCGGCACCCGCTTTCGCAAACCCGTTCAACTCGAGACACTGCCGCATGAACACTCTTGCCCGATGCAGCAGTACCCAGCAGTTGGTCGGCGTGATGTTCAGTTCCTTACAGATTTCTTCGGTCTCCATGCCGGCCACCTCGCGCAGGCTGAACACCTGGGCCATCACCGGCTTCAGGCGGTCGGCGCATTCGTCCAGCACGCGCCGCAGCTGCCCCAGCTCGGCCTCGGCCTGCGGGTTGCCCCAGGGGCGCAGCGGCTCGGCCCAGTGACCGTCCTGCTTGAACAGGCTGTCGACCGCTTCCTCCCCTTCCTCGTCGCGCGGGATTTCCACCTCGCGCACGTTGCGCCGGATCAGGTCGACGATCTTGTGCTTGAGGATGCCGGTGAGCCAGGTGCGCGGACTGGCGTCGCCCGTGTAGCGCGCCTGCGCGGAAAGCGCGGCGAGCAGGGTTTCCTGCACCGCGTCCTCCGCCAGTTCGTCCGAATGCAGCTGGCGGCGCGCCACCCGGAACAGGTAATCCCCGTGGTCGGCCAGCCAGCGGTGCGCGTCGAGCGTGTTCATCAATGATCCTTCTCAAACATGTCCGGGGTGCGGGCACTTTAGAGGCAGTCGCAGGAAGCGGCAACTGCGGCCCTTGAAATGGAAAAGGGCTCCCCCAGATCGCTTGCATCAACCTACGTCAACCTGAAGGAGGACATGATGGCCAATATCAGCCGCCACGACCCGTTTGTGATGACCGACCCGCTGGACACGCTGATCCGTGGCTTTTTCCGCCCGGTGCACATGGACAAGGCGTTGCCGCAGATTCGCATGGATGTGAAAGAGGACGAGAAAAGCTATACGGTCCACGCCGATATTCCGGGGACGAGCAGGGATGACATCCACGTCACCCTCGACGGGAACACCGTCTCGATCAGTGCCGAGGTGAAAAAGAACACCGAACGGAAGGAAGGCGAAAAGGTGCTGCGGCATGAGCGCTACGTCGGCCGTGCCGGCCGCAGCTTCTCTCTGGAGAACGAGGTGGACGAGGCGTCCGCCAGCGCCCGCTACCAGGACGGCGTGCTGGAACTGGTGCTGCCGAAGAAAGCGGCGGCGTCTGCCAAGCGGCTGGCCGTGCAGTAAATCCGGGCGCGGTGGCGACCAAGGCGGCTTCGCGCCGCCTTTTCTATTGGCGTAAAATCCGCCCACACCCACCCCGGAGCCGCCATGAATTCCCTCCATACCGCCGCCGAGAAGGCCCACATCCTGTCCGAGGCGCTGCCCTACATCCAGCGCTTCTACGACAAGACCATCGTCATCAAGTACGGCGGCAATGCGATGACCGAGCGGCATCTGATGGAGGCCTTCGCCAAGGACGTGGTGCTGCTGAAGCTGGTGGGGATGAACCCGGTGGTGGTGCACGGCGGCGGTCCGCAGATCGCCGGCCTGCTGCAGCGCATCGGCAAGCAGAGCGAGTTCATCCAGGGCATGCGCGTGACCGACGAGGAGACCCTCGACGTGGTGGAAATGGTGCTGGGCGGCCTGGTCAACCAGGACATCGTGACGCTGATCAACAAGCACGGTGGCAAGGCGGTGGGGCTGACCGGCAAGGACGGCAACTTCATCCACGCCAAGAAGATGCTGGTGGCGAGCAAGGAGAAGGCCGACGAGATGCTCGACATCGGCCAGGTCGGCGAGATCACCAGCATCGACCCGGAAATCATCCAGGTGCTCGACGCCCGCGATTTCATTCCGGTGGTGGCGCCGCTCGGCGCCGACTCCGAGGGCAACGCCTACAACATCAACGCCGACGTGGCGGCGGGCAAGATCGCCGGGGTGCTGCAAGCGGAAAAGGTCATTTTCATGACCAACACCCCGGGCGTGCTCGACAAGCAGATGCAGCTGCTGACCGGGCTGACGCCGCGCCAGGTCGACGAACTGATCGATGACGGCACCATATCCGGCGGCATGATCCCCAAGGTCGGCTACGCGGTCGATGCAGTCAACAGCGGCGTCAAGACCGCGCACATCATCGACGGCCGCGTCGAGCATGCCCTGCTGCTGGAAGTGCTGACTCCGGAAGGCGTCGGCACCCTGATCAAGCGCGCCTGAGGCCATCCCCCATGCGTTACTGGCTGATGAAGTCCGAACCCTCCGACGTCAGCATCGACGACCTCGCCGCCATGCCCAAGCAGAGCGTCGCCTGGTACGGCGTGCGCAACTATCAGGCGCGCAATTTCATGCGCGACCAGATGAAGCCCGGCGACAAGGTGCTGTTCTACCATTCGTCGTGCGCCGAGCCGGGCATCGCCGGGTTGGCCGAGGTCAGCGTGGCGGCCTATCCCGACGCCACCCAGTTCGATCCGAAGAACAAGTATTTCGACTCCAAGGCCACCCCGGAGACGCCGCGCTGGTTCAACGTCGACGTCAAGCTGGCGAAGAAGACGCGGCTGATGCCGCTGTCCGAAATCCGCGGCTATCCCGAACTCGCCAACATGCGCATCCTGCAGAAGGGCAACCGCCTGTCGATCACCCCGGTCGATCCGGCCGAGTACACTTTCATCGTCAAGCATCTGTAATGCCGGAGCTGGCCACCGCGCTGCTCGCGGCCTACGTCGGCCTTGGCCTGGTGGTCGGCTTCGTCGCCGGCCTGCTCGGCGTCGGCGGCGGCCTCATCATCGTGCCGGTGATGATCCTGCTGCTGCACGCGCAGGGTCTGGCGGCCGGCATGGAGCCGCAGCTGGCGCTCGGCACCTCGCTCGCTTCCATCCTGTTCACCTCGCTCTCCAGCGTGCGCGCGCACCATCGCCACGGCGCCGTCGAATGGCCGCTGGTAAAGCGCATCGCACCCGGCATTCTCGCCGGCACCCTGGCCGGCGCGGTGCTGGCAGCGCAGATGTCGGCCCTGGTGCTGAAAGTGTTCTTCGTCGCCTTCCTGTTTTATGCCGCCGTCCAGATGTGGCTCGATTTCAAGCCCGCACCGCATCGCGGCCTGCCGGGGCGTGCCGGCACTACGCTGGCGGGCGGGGTGATCGGTGCGGTGTCGAGCTGGGTCGGCATCGGCGGCGGCACCCTGTCGGTGCCCTTCATGCTGTGGCACAACGTTCCGCTGCACCGTGCGATCGCCACCTCGGCCGCGATCGGATTTCCGATTGCGATCGCCGGCGCGATCGGCTACGTGCTGGGTGGCTGGGGTACCCGCGGCCTGCCTGCCGGCAGCCTGGGTTTCGTCTATCTGCCGGCACTCGCCGGGATCGTGCTCGGCAGCGTGTTCACCGCACCGCTCGGCGCGCGCACTGCGCACCGCCTGCCGGTGCGGCCGCTGAAGCGGATATTCGCGCTGCTGCTGATCACGTTGGCGCTGCGCATGGTGTGGACGTTTTAGAATGGGGCGCTGCGGAACCCTGATCTAGCGCCATGCGGCGTCGGATCGCACCAAATGTTGTGGTTTTGCACAAGTCACAATTTCATGCTTGAGTGGCTATACGCCCCGCGTTAGTCTTCAGACACATGCTGGAAATTAGTCGCATGTGCCGATTACCTAACCCACGGAGATACTCATGGCGCACCTGCAAGCTGTACGGACCACTCTGCAACCGCAGCAAAACGCATACACGCAACTCACCACGTATTTCGACCCGCATAGCCAGGTAGCCTGGGGCTACATGAATGCAGAGCCTCGGCCATGTTTCACGGGCGTGCTGCTGCGGGAAATCGTCGACTGGTTTGGCGACATCGCCAAGCGCCTGGACGATCCGGAACAAGCTGACGTGGATTATGTGGTTGTTGCCTCGGCGCATCCGGGGGTCTACAACCTCGGGGGCGACCTCAATCTGTTTCGTCAATTGATCGAAGAGCGCGATCGAGAAAGCTTGTACAAATATGCCCAGGCTTGCATTCGCCCGCTGTTTTTGAATGCCCTTCATCTGAACCGCCCCAGCCTGAAAACGATCACCCTGGTTCAGGGTGATGCACTGGGCGGGGGCTTTGAATGCGCGCTTTCTGGGAATGTGCTGATTGCAGAGCGCGGGACAAAAATGGGCTTTCCGGAAATCCTGTTCAATCTGTTTCCAGGCATGGGCGCGATGACTCTGCTGGGTCGAAGGATTGGTTACAGCAAGGCCGAAAGAGTGATCTTGAGCGGCAAACTCTACACCGCGGAAGAGATGTACGAACTGGGCGCGGTGGATGTTCTTGCCGAACCGGGAGAAGGCGAGCAGGCGGTCTACGAGTACATTCGCAAGGAAGCCCGTCAGCGCAACGGCGCCCTGGCATTGCGCGCGGCACGCGAGATGTCCCAGCCGATCGCGCACGATGAACTGATGCGGATTGCTGAAATCTGGGTGGATGCGGCCTTGCGCCTCGAGACCAAGGACTTGCGGATGATGGAGCGTCTGGTCAGCCGTCAGACCGGCAAGGCCGAAACCGCAAGCAGCAATGGATCAGCTGTGCTCAGCGCGTAACCTGCTGGTCTGGTAGGCGTCCAGACCAGCCTGGGTGAGGATCAGTGCATCCCGCACGGCGCCCAGTTTGTCATGCGCCAGGCTGGTTGCGAGCTCGAACGGTTTGACGCGTTCGGCTTCGACACATCGCTGCGCCAGCAGGTTGGCGCCGACATCGCGGGCGCCGCCTTTCAGCATGTGCAGTTGGTGGTGCCACTGGCCATAATCCCCCGCGGCCAGCGCGCGCTCGATGTCGCGCAGCGCGCGCTGGCCGTCTTCCTCGAAACTGGCCAGCAGATCCTGCACGAAGCCTGGCCCGCCCAGCTGAGCGAGGGCATCCAGAACCGACTCATCCAGCTCGTCCGGCTCCTGGATGACAGAGGGCGTGGCGGCAGCGGTTTGCTGCTCGAGCTGCCCGGATAGTCGGGCAATGATGTCGACCAGTTCACGGCTGTTGACCGGCTTGGTGAGAAAGGTGTCGGCCCCGGCTTCTTCACAGACGGTCTGTGCCTCGGCGCGCGCATCGGCGGTGAGCATGATGATGGGCAGATGGCCCTTTTCCATGAAGCGCCAGCGTTTCACCACTTCGGGGCCGGAGAGCTGCGGCATATGCATGTCGATGATGGCCAGGTTGAACGTCTCCTCGTCAGCCTCGAGCATGGCCAGCGCTTCTTCACCATCGTGTGCAAGATAGGTTGTGTGCCCGGCGTGTTCCAGCAGGCCGCGGATGACCCGCTGGTTGACCGGATTGTCCTCCGCCACCAGGATGCGCAGTGCAGGTGCGGCACCGGCCTGGGGCTGGAAGCGATTGGCCAGTGAGACCACATTGGCAGGCATGTCCTGGCTGATGACGGCGTGAATGGCGTTGAACAGCAGGGTGGTGTTGACTGGCGTGCGCAGCACCGAAGCGTAGCCTCCCTGTGTCCAGCGCTGATCCTGCGACAGCGCGGCACTGGCGTCGGTTTCGATCAAAATGACCGGCAGCGTGGCCAGGCTGGGGTCGTCGCGCAGGAGGTGCAGAAAAGCGACCGGGTCGCCCGGCAGCGCGCTGCGTTCAACCACCACTGCACCCAGAGGGGTGCCGCCTGTTAAATACGCGGACAGCTCGGCTGCGAGCCGGGTGGTGTTGTCCACCGCGACGGTTTCGGCGCCCCAGTTGCGAATGACCGTCTGGAGCCGGGTCGACAACTCGTTTCCGGCCAGAATCGCGACCCGCATCGGTGCATCGAAATGTTCACCCGATGCCGCGGTGCCTGCCGGCTGCAGCTCGAACGGAAGCTCGAACCAGAAGGTTGTCCCCTCGCCCTCCCGGCTGTGCAGGCCGATTTGCCCGTCCAGCGCTTCCACCAGTTGCTTGGCGATGGTGGTGCCGAGTCCGCTGCCACCAAAACGGCGGGTAACGGTCGTGTCGGCCTGGGTGAAACTGTCGAAGATGCGCGCTTGCGCGGCTTCCGAAATGCCGATGCCGGTGTCGACAACTTCGAAGCGCAGCCGCTGCAGCTGGCCCTGCCCGGCCGGACGGACATAGACGTCGACCCGGCCATGCTCGGTGAACTTGATCGCGTTGCCCATCAGGTTGATGAGGACCTGGCGCAGGTGGCGTGCATCGCCATGCAGATGAAACGGCGTTTGCGGAGCGATGTGCGCCGCCAGCACCAGGCCCTTGTTTTGGGCCAGCGTTTCCATCATGGAGACCGTGCCGTTGACCAGACGGTGCAGGTCGAAGTCTTCCTCGGCCTTGGAAATGCGGCCGGCCTCGATGCGCGAAATGTCGAGCACGTTGTCGATCAGCTCGAGCAGGGTGTTGGCCGATGCACGGATGATTTGGGAAAACTCCTTTTGTTCCTTGTCGAGTTTTGTTTCCGCCAGCAGGTCGGCAACCCCGATGACGCCGTTCAGCGGGGTACGGAGCTCGTGGCTCATGTTGGCGAGGAAGTTGGATTTGGCCAGGTTGGCTTTTCGTTCGCGCTGAATCGCCGAATGCACTTGCTTCAGCAGCGTCGACGAGTAAAGCGGGACAGCAATCATGGAAAGCAGAAACGCCACCCCGATGGACAAGTGCATGCTCCAATAAGGCGAGTAGGCGAGAACCAGCAGGAAACCCGTAATCGCCATGGCGGTGGCTGTATACAAATAGGCCACGCCGTATCTGAAGCCATTGCCGAGCGTGACCCACAGATAAACGACCAGAAGGGGACTGCCGGCTTCGCCTGTGTAGGTCAGCAGAAACGAGCAGGTCGCATAGTCCGTCGCCATTGCAAGGATGCGACGTGGTGGCGAGACGTTCAGGCTGGCCAGCGAGAGGGTAGCGATCAGCAGGGCGAAACCCGTGAACAGGATGCTCACAAATTGAGCGGTTTCACGGGTGGCGCTGCCAAGCGTTGCGAGACTGCTGGAGAAGTAGGCCAGGAAGACCAGCCCGATGGCAACACGGATCAGGGCTTGCTGGAATTCGGTATCCGGCCGGCTGCGAATCCGTTTGACCAGGCGCGGAAAAAATCCGGGCATCGACGTATGACGCGTGGCCTTCATGCGTCGATTACGCGCCGGAGTCGCCCAGTTCGCGCATGATGGTCGCCACGGCATCGATGCGCAACTCGAATGCGCGCACGCACGCGGGGTCGAAATGCCTGCCGCTTTCGGTTTGGATGTAGTTCAGGGCGTCCTGAAACGACCATGCGCGCTTGTAGGGACGATGGGAGGTGAGGGCATCGAACACGTCGGCCACGGCCACGATGCGCGCGGGCAGCGGAATGTCCTCGCCGGCCAGACCCTGCGGATATCCGCTGCCGTCGAATTTTTCGTGGTGGCCGAGGGCGATCACTGCACCCATCTGCAGGTAGCGCGAGGGGCTGTCAGCGAGGATGCCATGGCCGATCAGCGGGTGGCGGCGCATGATCGCCTGCTCTTCCGGGGTGTGCTGGCCGGGCTTCAGCAGGATCATGTCGGGGATGCCGATCTTGCCGATGTCATGCATCGGCGAAGCGGCTTCGATCTCATCGCATTCCATCGCGGTAAGACCGAGTTCCTCGGCGATCAGGCGGGCGTACTTCGACATGCGGATGATGTGGTTGCCGGTTTCCTCGTCGCGGTATTCACCAGCCTTGGCCAGCTTCATCAGGGTCTCGCGTTCGCGGGTGCGTATTGCGCGGGTGGCCTGCATCACCTGCTCTTCCAGCCACATGGCGCGGTCGGCCACCATACGCTGGCTGCGCCGCAGGGACAGCAGGTTGAGGCAGCGTGCACGGCATTCCAGCGGGTCGATCGGCCGGGTGAGGAAGTCGGTGGCGCCATTTTCCAGCGCCTGATAGCGAATCTGGCGGTCTTCCACCACCGTGACGATGATCAGCGGCACGTCGGCCAGACGGCGTTCCGCGCGGACGCGGCGGGTGAACTCGATGCCGTCCATGACCGGCATCCGGTAATCGGTGATGATGAGGTCCGGCGTCACGAGCTGCATATGCGCCAGTGCGTCCTGCGGGTCGGCAAAACTGTCCACCACGACGCCGGGTTCCAGCGTGCGTGCCAGCCCTTCGAGCAGGCTGCGGGCTGTGGTGCGGTCGTCGACAATCACGACGCGCGCCCCGCCACGCGGCCGCACATCGCGCGTCGGGGCGATCGGCAAAACGGGCGGCACAACGCGCAATGGGATTGAGGGCATGCGTTTTTTACTCTGAACGGTTGAAAATTGAACTGTTTGGGTCAATTATCGGGCTGGCTAAAGTTTACTTTAATGCGCAGGAGACGAAATATGAAGAAAAACATGCTGTTGGGTCTGGTGGCCGGGTGGATTGCGCTGTTTTCCCTGGTGGCTTTTGCCGAGCCGGTTGCGGATTATGCGCGCGAGAAGAAATGGGCGGATGAAGTGGTGCCCGGGCTGGTGGTTGGCGATCCAGTCTATCTGCAAACCCCACGTGGCCACCACAAGTTCCTGACCCTGTTCACCCCGGCGGACACCGGCAAGGCGGCGATCGTCGTCCACGGCCTGGGCATCCACCCCGACTGGGGCATGGTCGGCACCCTGCGCACCGAACTGGCCGACCGCAGCTTCGCCACCCTGTCGATCCAGATGCCGATCCTGGCGGTCGATGCCAAGGCAGAGGACTACCCGCCGACTTTCCCCGAGGCGGCTGAGCGCATTGCCGAGGCGGTCGGGTTTCTGAAAGCCAAGGGCTATCGGCAGATCGCCATCGTGTCCCACAGCATGGGCTCGCGCATGAGCATGGCGTACATGGCCGGCAAGCCGGATCCCGCGGTGAAGTCGTGGGCCAGCCTGGGCATTTCTGTCGGCGACTACACGGCCTTGAAGCTGCCGGTGCTGGACCTGTACGGCGACAACGACCTGCCACCGGTGCTGGCGAACGCTGGCAAGCGCAAGCAGAGCCTTGCGGCCAAGGACTCGAAGCAGGTGATGATTGCCCGCGCCGACCATTTCTTTACCGGGCGCGAAGTCGAGATGGTGGCCGCGGTGACTGGCTTCCTGAATGCGACGCTGAAATAGACGGCCTGCAGTGTTGCCCAGCAAAAAGCCCCGCTGAAGCGGGGCTTTTTGCTGGGCAGGAAGCCGGGTCAGGCTTACACCGCCTCCAGCTTGCGCATGCCGGCGGGCAGCAGCTTGAGGTCGACCAGCGCGGTGATGAAGGCCTTGAAGAAGGTGGCGTCGGCTTCATACACCATCTTGTAG
>JAJYXG010000082.1:0-8670 GCA_021791095.1 Pseudomonadota bacterium | reverse complement strand
CAGGAAGCCGGGTCAGGCTTACACCGCCTCCAGCTTGCGCATGCCGGCGGGCAGCAGCTTGAGGTCGACCAGCGCGGTGATGAAGGCCTTGAAGAAGGTGGCGTCGGCTTCATACACCATCTTGTAGTACTGCACCTTCATGGTGAGCGCGCTGCCGAGCACGATGGCGATGAAGGTGAGGATGGAGCCCAGCGCCAGGGTAGAGAAGCCGGTGACCGCCTGGCCGATGGTGCAGCCCATGGCCAGCACGCCGCCGAAGCCCATCAGGATGGCGCCGATCAGATGATTGACGAAGTCGCGGCCGGAGGCGAACCACTCGATACGGAAGCTGCGCGAGATCAGCGACCACAGCAGCGAGCCGGCGATCACGCCTGCCAGCGCCATGATGCCGAAGGTGAGCAGGGTGCGGTCGAAGCCATTGGCCGCGTAGCCCAGGGTTTGCCCCATCGGATTGATGAAGGTGAAGGATTGCGGGGCCAGTGCGGCGGTGGAGGCGGGCTTGACCGCATCGGCCGGCGCGTAGAGTTCCCAGTCCTGTACGTAGGTCTGCAGCGACATCATTTCGCCGTCGGCATTCACCGCGATGTTGCTGCTCACATACCAGGCGGCGAGCACCGCGAGGCCGACCACCAGGCCGCCGAGGATGTTGTCGAAGTTGCTGCGGAACTCGGCCGACTTGAACGCCCAGATCAGCAGCAGGCCGCCGATGACGCCGCCCATCACCATGCGGCCGGTGGCGGCATTGTCGCCGAAGAGCATCGCGCCGAGGTCCTGGTTGGTGGTCAGCGCGACTGCGGTCGGGTTGGTCCAGGGGTAGAACAGGGTGGAATACAGGGTCTTGTCGCTGCCCGGGAAGGGGTTGATCATGAAATAGGCGATCAGGGCGATGACCAGCAGCACCATGACCGACTTGATGTTTCCGCCGCCGACGCGGATCAGGGTCTTGTTGCCGCAGCCGGAGGCGAGCGTCATGCCGATGCCGAACAGGACGCCGCCGAGCACGTTTTCCAGCCAGACGAGATTGTTCTGGCGGTAGGGCGGGAAGGTGCTGGTGACGTTCACCAGGCCCGCCGCTTCCAGCGCCACCACACCCAGTACACCGACCGCGATGGCCAGCAGCCAGGCGCGCATGCGGCCGGTGTCGCCCATGTTGACCCAGTCGGAAACCGCACCCATGGTGCAGAAGTTGGTCTTGTTGACGACGGCGCCCATGATCAGGGCGACCACAAAGGTCGACCACAGGAAAAACGATTGGGCGCTTGCGAAATCTTCGTAAATCATGTGTCTGTCTCTCGTTTGGAATAGGATAAAGCGGCGTCCGCCGCCTGTCCGGATGAAAGGCGAAATTCTAGCGGCTTAACCGCGAATGGTAACGGCATGCCAGTCCCGCGAACAGGTTCATTCCTACTGTTTTCGCGAAGGCCGGTTTGCGTGTAGGCGGGTGGCCCGGGGCCGCGCTTACCCCAGTAGCCGCGACATCGCCTCGCGGTATTTCTCGCTGGTCTTGGCGACGATTTCGGCGGGCAACGCCGGGCCCGGCGCCTGCTTGTTCCAGCCGCTGGCCTCCAGCCAGTCGCGCACGAACTGCTTGTCGAAACTGGGCGGGTTGCTGCCTGACCGGTACTGATCGGCCGGCCAGAAGCGCGACGAATCCGGGGTCAGCGCCTCGTCGATCCACACCAGTTTTCCTTTTTCATCCAGGCCGAATTCGAACTTGGTGTCGGCGATGATGATGCCGCGTGTAAGCGCATACTCCGCAGCAGACTTGTACAGGGCAAGGCTGACGTCGCGCACCTGCTGCGCGAGATCCGCGCCGATCAGCTCGGCCATCTGGTCAAAACTGATGTTTTCGTCATGCGCGCCGACCGCGGCCTTGGTCGACGGCGTGAAGATCGGTTCCGGCAGGCGGTCGGCCTGCTTGAGTCCGGCGGGCAGCGCGATTCCGCACACCGACTGGCTGGCTTGGTATTCCTTCCAGCCGGAACCCACCAGATAGCCTCGCACGATGGCCTCGACCGGCAGCGCCTTGAGCTTTTTCACCACGATGGCGCGACCGGCGACTTGGTCGCGTTCGTTGTCGGCGACGACCGTTTCGGGCGCGATGTCGAGCGCCTGGCTTGGCACGATGGACTTGAGCTTGTCGAACCAGAAGGCCGAGACGCGGGTCAGCACCTCGCCCTTGCCGGGGATCGGCGTCGGCATCACCACGTCGAAGGCCGACAGGCGGTCGGTGGTGACGATCAGCAGCTTGTCGTCGCCGACGGCATAGATGTCGCGCACCTTGCCGCGGTGGACCAGCGGGAGCGATGCGATGCGGGATTCGAGGAGCGGCGCGGACATGGCGGGGTCGGCTGTAGAAACGGAGGCCGCATTATAGCCGCCGCGGAAGAAGGCGCTGGCCTCGTAGACCCCGCGCAATTCGCGCAGCGCCACCAGCAGCACCGCCGCCAGGGGCACCGCCAGCAGCACCCCGACAAAACCGAACAGCTGGCCGAATGCGGCCAGCACGAAGATCACTGCAACCGGGTGCAGTCCGACGCGCTCGCCGACCAGACGCGGCGTGACGACGTAGCTCTCCACCACCTGCCCGACCAGATAAATGCCGGCCACCCAGGCCACCCCGGTCCAGTCCGAAAACTGCAGCACAGCCACCAGCAGCGCCAGGATCATGCCGAGACCGAAGCCGAGGAAGGGCACGAAGGACAGCACGCCGGTGAGAATGCCGATCGGCAACGCGTAATCCAGCCCAACCGCCCACAACGCAACGGCGTAGTACAGCGACAGGGTGATGATCACCGCCAGCTGCCCGCGCAGGAACTCGCCCACCACCGCGTCCATCGCGCGCGCAACGCGGGTGGCCGTGCCCATCCAGGGGCGCGGCACCAGCGAGGCGACGCGCGCCACCATCACGTCCCAGTCCTTCAGCAGATAAAACATCACCACCGGAATCAGCAGCAGGTTAACCAGCACGCCAACGATGGCGAGCGCGCCGGTTTGCAGGGTGGGCAGCCAGTCGGCACTCTTTTCGGTAGCCTGTTCGGTCAGCCAGGTTTTCAGCGCGCCAAGGTTGAAATCAATTGTGATACCCAAGGTCTGCTGCAGCCAGGGCAGGAAGCGGGTTTGCAGCAGGTCGAGGGCGGCAGGCACGCGCTGGCTCAATTCAACGAACTGCCCCTGGAACAGCGGCAGCGCAACCAGCAGCAGGCCAAGCAGCACCAGCCCGGCCAGCACAATGACGATGACCGTGGCGACGGTGCGCGACACTCCGTGCCTTTCCAGGCGCTTCACCAGCGGATCGAAGATATAGGCCAGCAGGGCGCCGGCCAGGAAAGGCGTGAGGATGGGGGCCAGCAGATAGACCAATCCGCCCATGACGAGCAGGACGGCGAGCGCAAGCCAGGGGATGGTGCCGGGGAAGGGGGGGCGTCGGATCGTCTGCATAGGCGGTAAAATAGCGCACTTTTTGATTCTGGAGCCGGGCGTGTCATCCATTTCCTACAAAGATGCCGGGGTCGATATCGACGCCGGCGATGCCCTGGTCGAGCGCATCAAGCCGCTGGCCAGGCGCACCATGCGTCCCGAAGTGCTGGCGGGCATCGGCGGATTCGGTGCGCTGATCGAGATTTCCAAGAAATTCAAGGAGCCGGTGCTGGTGTCCGGCACCGATGGCGTCGGCACCAAACTCAAGCTGGCGTTCGAGCTCAACCGCCACGACAGCGTCGGCATCGACCTGGTCGCGATGAGCGTCAACGACATTCTGGTGCAGGGCGCCGAACCGCTGTTCTTCCTCGACTACTTCGCCTGCGGCAAGCTCAGCCTCGACACCGCCGAAGCGGTCATCGCCGGCATCGCGAAGGGCTGCGAGCAGGCCGGCTGTGCGCTGATCGGCGGCGAGACGGCCGAGATGCCCGGCATGTACGCCGACGGCGAATACGATCTCGCCGGCTTTGCCGTCGGCGTGGTGGAAAAGTCCAAGGTCATCGGCGGCCAGACCATCGCCGCGGGCGACATGGTGCTGGGGCTGGCGTCCTCCGGTGCGCATTCCAATGGCTATTCGCTGGTGCGCAAGCTGATCGACGTGTCCGGCATCGGGCTGAAGTCCGACTTCCACGGCCGTCCCTTCGCCGACGCCGTGATGGCGCCGACGCGCATCTACGTCAAGCCGCTCCTGGCACTGATGGAAAAACTTCCGGTCAAGGGCATGGCGCACATCACCGGCGGCGGCATCACCGGCAACCTGCCGCGCTGCCTGCCCGAGGCCGTCGCCGCGCGCGTCGACTCGAAGAGCTGGACCCGTCCGCCGCTGTTCGACTGGCTACAGCAGGCCGGCAACGTCGAGCCCGGCGAGATGCTGCGCACCTTCAATTGTGGCATCGGCATGTGCGTCGTGGTGGCGGCAGGCGACGCTGCCGCGGCGATCGCTCATCTGCAGGCGAGCGGCGAGACGGTGTGGCAGATCGGCGAAATCGTCGCGCGTCCGGAAGGCGCGGAGCAGGTACTCTATCTGTGACCTGCCGCGTCGTCGTGCTGCTGTCCGGGCGCGGCAGCAATTTTCAGGCGATCGCCGAGGCCGGGCTGCCGATCGAGATCGTCGCAGTCATCAGCAACCGGCTGCAGGCGGCAGGACTGACCTGGGCGCGCGAACGCGGCCTTGCTGCCCTCGCGCTCGACCACACCGAACACGCTGACCGCGAGGCCTTCGACGTCCTGCTGGCAGACGAGATCGAGCGCCATCGGCCCGATCTGGTGGTGCTGGCCGGCTACATGCGCATTCTCAGCGCCGCCTTCATCGCGCGCTTCGAAGGCCGCCTGCTGAACATCCATCCCTCGCTCTTGCCCATGTTCCCGGGGCTGAAAACCCACCAGCGCGCGCTGGATGAGGGGGTGAAGATCCACGGCTGCACCGTGCACTTCGTCACCGCCGATCTCGACCACGGCCCCATCGTCATTCAGGCTGCGGTGCCGGTGCGCGCGGACGACACGTCCGAGACGCTGGCGGCGCGCGTGCTGCGACAGGAGCACCGCATCTACCCCCAGGCCGTACGCTGGTTTGCAGAAGGGCGGCTGGAAATAAAGCGGGGCCGCGTAAACTTGAAGGGCGATTTGACGTCACAGTCAGTGTTTTCCACGGAAGGGTGACGATGCTCAAATTCCTCCTGCTCACCGCCTCCCTGTTTGCCGCCGCCGCCCAGGCCGCGTTGCCGCAGCAGATGGACCTGGTGTACGACCTCTACCGCAACGGCCACAAGCTCGGCCAGGTGACCGACACCTTTATCCGCAACGGCAGCCACTACACCCTCGTCAGCGAAACCCGCGCCAGCGGCCCCTTGAAAATGCTGTGGCCGGGCAGCATCCGTCTCGAAAGCACGGGAGAGGTGACCCGCCAGGGCTTGCGTCCCACCCAATTCAAGCATGCCCGCAGCGATGCGCCGCACAAGCTGGCGACCGCCCGCCTCGACTGGAAGCAGCGCAGCATCGCCTGGCAGTACAAGGGCGAAACATGGCAGATGAACGACCTGCAGAATGGCGCGCAGGACCAGCTTTCGCAACTGTACCAGTTCATGTTCGCGCCCCGGCTGCCTGCCGATTTCAGCCTGCAGGTGGTGAGCGGCCGTGACCTCAACGACTATCGCTATGCGCGCAGCGAAGGCGGCGCCATCCAGACGCCGTTGGGCGCACTGGACACCCAGCGTTATCAGCGCATCGGGCAGAATCCCGATCAGAAGGCCATTACCGTGTGGGTCGCCCCGGTGCGGCAGAACCTGCCGGTGCAGATCAGGGTGGTCGAGGACGGCGTCACCCTCGAGCAGCGTCTGGTGCACGTCAGCATCAAGGGCTAGGCATGGCAGGGCGCAGCGTTCGCCCATGGTGGATTGCCCTGGCGGGCTCGCTGCTGCTGCACGCCGGCCTGCTCGGCGGTGTATCCTGGCTTCTGCTGTCGTGGCAGGTTTCTCCTGAACCTGCTCCTCCAATCGAAGCGCGGCTGGTGTCAGTGACGCCCGCGGTGGCGCCACCTCCGCCCCCGGCAACCCCCCCGACAGCGGCACCGCGTCCGCGACCTGCGCCGCCCCCTGAGCCGCAGGTCGAAAGTGTTGCGGATGCGGCTGAACCCGATGTCATCCCTGAGGCCGCCGTGCCCGAAGCGGCCGCTCCGTCAGTCGATGAAGCACCGACCGATCCGGTCCCCCCCAGCGCATCACCGACTGAGCCCGCCGAAGCGACATCCCCTCCGCTGAACGCATTGCCGCCTCGCCTCGACATGCGCTTTCAGGTGCGTTACGGGCTGGCCCGGGGCGAGCAGACGCTGCTGTGGGTCAGTGAAGGCGATGGCTACACCGTGACCAGCGTGGCCGCGGCCACCGGACTGGCCGGCGTGTTTTACAGCGGACGTTTCGTGCAAACCAGCCGCGGACGGATCACCGTGGGCGGCCTGATGCCCGAGGAATTCTGGGATCAGCGCGGTGACAAGCGCAGCAGTGCGCGCTTCGATGCGGCCAGCCGCAGCCTTACGCTGATCCCGGCGAAAGGCGCGCCGCGACACTTCGAGTATGGTGGCGTGCCGCAGGATGCGCTCAGTCTTTTTTTCCAGCTGGCGCTGACCGCGCCCCCGCCGGATGGGCGACTGAGCTACACCGTGTTCAACGGCAAGAAGCTGCGCGACTACAATTATGCGGTGCGCGGTGAGGAAACGCTGGACACCGCGCTGGGCGCCTTGCGCACACTGCATCTGGTGCGGGTGGTCGATGGCGACGGCCGCTTCGAGGCCTGGCTTGCCATCGACCGGCATTACCTGCCGGTGCGCGTGCTGCGCAACGACGACAAGGGCAACGAGGTGGAACTCGTGCTGCTGTCGATCTCGCCCTAGCCGGCTAGTGAGGCAAACCGTCCACCTGCGCGCGCGCCTTGATACCGCGGCGCTGGAATTCGCCCTGCCGGACTTCCAGCGCATAGCGCACATCCGTCATGGGGCAGTGCAGCGTCTCGGTGCGCGGCTGCATGTCAGCGAAGCTGACGATGCGACCCGCCGAATCGATGAACGCAATCGACAATGGCAATGGCGTGTCGTGCATCCAGAAACAATGCCGGTCCGGTTGCTCGAACACGAACAGCATGCCGCCATCGGCGGGAAGGTGCGTGCGGCCCATCAGGCCGCGCTGGCGTTGTTGCGGCGTGATTGCAAGCTCGACCTGGAAGGCATGCGGACCGATGCGTAGCGGCAGGCGCGCATCGTTTGCTGCCGCACAGGCGGCACCGACCAGCAGAAGCAGCGCAAGTGCAGCGCGGCCGCTTGTGTTCACTGCGCTACAGCGTATTGCGCATCTGCTCGGCCGCCTGCAGCGCGGTGGCCAGATCGGCGTCGAGCACGTTGAAGTGGCCCATCTTGCGGCCCGGCCGCGCGGCTTCCTTGCCGTACAGGTGCAGCTTGATGGCGGGGTGCGCCAGCAGCGTGTCCCAGTGCGGCCCACCGTTCTGCCAGCGGTCGCCGAGGATGTTGACCATGACCACCGGGGAGAGCAGGCGGGTGTCGCCGAGCGGCAGGCCGGTGAGTGCGCGCACCTGCTGCTCGAACTGATCGGTGACGCAGGCGTCCAGCGTGTAGTGGCCGGAGTTGTGCGGGCGCGGGGCGATCTCGTTGACCATCAGCTGGCCGCCGACGACGAAGAACTCGACCGCCATCACGCCGACGTAACCGAGCCTGTCGGCCACAGCCTGTGCCAGGTCGCGCGCGGCCTGCGCGAGGCTGTCGGGCACGCGGGCGGGGACGATGGAGACGTCGAGGATGCCGTTTTCGTGACGGTTTTCGGCAACCGGAAATAGTGCGCATTCGCCGCCGTCGCTGCGCGCCAGCACCACCGACACCTCGCGCTCCAGCGTGACGAAACCCTCCAGCACGCAGGGCTGGCCGCCGAAGTCGCGGAACGCCGCGCGCGCGTCGTCGAGCGTGCCGACCCGGGCCTGGCCCTTGCCGTCGTAGCCGAAGCGCGACACCTTCAGCAGTGCCGGGGTGCCGGTCGCCGCCAGCGCGGCGTCGAGGTCGGCCTCGCTGTTGACCAGCGCGAACGGCGCGGTGGCGAAGCCGTTGTCGCGCAGCCAGGATTTTTCGTGGCTGCGGTCCTGCGCAATGGCGACGGCCGCCGCCCCAGGCGACACGCGGCAGTGATTCGCCAGCTCGATCAGGCTGGCGGCGGGGACGTTCTCGAATTCGGTGGTGACGGCAGCGCAGGCGGCGCCGAGCTGCTTCAAAGCGCCGTGGTCGGTGTAGTCGGCCTGCAGGTGGACGTCGGCCATCTGCCCCGCGGGGCTGGCGAAGTCGGGGTCGAGCACCATGACCTTGTAGCCCATGGTGCGCGCGGCGATGGTGAACATGCGGCCGAGCTGGCCGCCGCCGAGGATGCCGAGCGTCGCACCGGGCAGGATGGGCAGCGGCTTACTCGACATCGGGCAGGTCCATCGCCATCACCGAGTCTGCTTGGCCGCGGCGGAAGTCGTGCAGCTGTTGCGCCAGGCCGTTGTCGTAGCGCGCGATCAGCGCGGCGGCAAACAGCGCCGCGTTGGCCGCGCCGGCTTCGCCGATGGCGAAGGTGGCGACCGGGATGCCCTTCGGCATCTGCACGATGGACAGCAGCGAATCCATGCCCTTCAGGTATTTCGACGGCACCGGCACGCCGA
>JAJYXG010000071.1:0-8785 GCA_021791095.1 Pseudomonadota bacterium | reverse complement strand
GCCTTCGGCATGTACCTGATGCGCGAAATCGGCACCGACGGCTCCTACCATTCCCATCTGCCGGACTTCATGGTGTTCCTCGACTGGAAGGAGCTGCCCTGGTACTGGGCCGGCTCCGATTCCTTCGTCTGGGCACTGATCCTGGTGCTGGCCGTCCCGGCCGTGGTGGCCTACGTCTTCGGCTATTTCGCCTTCCGCTCGCGCATCAAGGGCGTGTACTTCTCCATCATCACCCAGGCGCTCACCTTCGCCGCGATGCTGCTGTTCTTCCGCAACGAAACCGGCTTCGGCGGCAACAATGGCTTCACCGACTTCAAGCGCATCCTCGGCCACGACATCACTTCGCCGGAAATGCGGGCGACGCTGTTCGCGCTGTCCGCCCTGGTGCTGATGCTGACCCTGCTGGCCGGGCGCTATCTGGCCATGTCCAAGTTCGGCCGCGTGCTGGCGGCGATCCGCGATGCCGAATCGCGCGTCATGTTCATCGGCTACAACCCGCTGCACTACAAGCTGTTCATCTGGACCGTGTCCGCGATGCTGTGCGGCATCGCCGGCGCCCTCTACGTGCCGCAGGTCGGCATCATCAACCCGGGCGAAATGTCGCCGGCCAACTCCATCGAAATCGCCATCTGGGTGGCGGTAGGCGGACGCGGCACGCTGATCGGCCCGGTCATCGGCGCCGGCCTGGTCAACGCGTTCAAGAGCTACTTCACCGTGGCCTTCCCGGAATACTGGCTGTTCTTCCTGGGTGCGCTGTTCGTTGGCGTGACGCTGTGGCTGCCCGAGGGCGTGGTGGGTTTGTGGAAACGAATCAGGGCGCGGGTCGCGGCATGAGCACGAAACCGATCGACAACGAAACCGACAACCGGGGCGGGGACGACGGCGCCCAGGTGGTGGGCCACATCCTCCAGGCCGGCGTCGACATTTCCCACAAGGTCATCCTCTACCTGGAGGAGATCTCGGTGAGCTTCGACGGCTTCAAGGCGCTGAACAATCTCAGCCTGGCCATCGACGCCGGCGAGCTGCGCTGCATCATCGGTCCCAACGGCGCCGGCAAGACCACGATGATGGACGTCATCACCGGCAAGACCCGGCCCGATTCCGGAACCTGCTTTTTCGGCCAGACGCTGGACCTGACCCGCATGACCGAGCCGGAAATCGCCCACGCCGGCATCGGCCGCAAGTTCCAGAAGCCGACCATTTTCGAGAACCATACGGTGTTCGAAAACCTGGAGCTGGCGATGAAGACCGACAAGCGCGCCTGGACCAGCCTGTTCGCCTGGCTGTCGCAGGAAGGCCGCGACCGCATCGCCTATACCCTGAAGCAGGTCCGCCTCGACGGCGAGGCGGACCGCCAGGCCGGACTGCTGTCGCACGGGCAAAAGCAATGGCTGGAAATCGGCATGCTGCTGATGCAGGAGCCGCAGCTGCTCCTGCTCGACGAACCGGTGGCCGGCATGACCGACGACGAAACCGAGCGCACCGGCGAGCTGTTCAAGTCGCTGGCCGGCAAGCACAGCCTGGTGGTGGTGGAACACGACATGGCCTTCATCGAACAGCTGGGCGGCAAGGTGACCGTACTGCACGAAGGCTCAGTGCTGGCGGAAGGCAATCTGGCGACGGTGCAGGCCGACCCGCGCGTCATCGAAGTGTATCTGGGGCGCTGACATGTTGCGTGTGGAAAACCTCAACCAGTACTACGGCGGCAGCCACATCCTGCGCGACCTCTCGTTCACCGCGCCCACTGGTCAGGTCACCTGTCTGCTCGGCCGCAACGGCGTCGGCAAGACCACGCTGCTGAAATGCCTGATGGGGCTGGTGCCGGCGAAGACCGGTACGATGAGCTTCGACAGCAGGGACATCACCACGGCGGCCTCGCATGCCCGGGTGAAAGCCGGCATCGGCTACGTGCCGCAGGGCCGCGAGATCTTCCCGCGCCTGACCGTCGAAGAAAACCTGCGCATGGGGCTGGCGACGAAGCCCGGCGGTACCCCGATCCCGGAACGCATCTACGAGATGTTCCCGGTGCTGAAGGCGATGCTGAAGCGGCGCGGCGGCGACCTGTCCGGCGGCCAGCAGCAACAGTTGGCGATCGGCCGGGCGCTCGCTTTCGGGCCCAGGCTGCTGATCCTCGACGAGCCGACGGAAGGCATCCAGCCGTCCATCATCAAGGACATCGAGCGCGCCATCCGCGTCCTGGCCGAGGAGGGCAGCATGGCCATCCTGCTGGTCGAGCAGTACTACGACTTCGCCCGCTCGCTCGCCGACCAGTACCTGCTGATGGAACGCGGCGAATTCATCAAGCGCGGCGCCGGGGTCGACATGGACCGGGATGGAGTGCGGGAATTGCTCTCGGTATGATGGGGCGATGGATCTCGCCGAACCCCTTTCCTCGACCTGGCACGCGCACCTGTCCCTCGGCTTCCAGCGGCGCGAGGCGGCCACCATTCTCGCCCGTCGCGAGCACGTGGGTCCGCTGCGCATCCAGAAGGCACTCTACCCCGAAGGCGAGGCGGTCTGTCACGCCATCGTGCTGCATCCGCCTTCCGGCATTGTCGGCGGCGACGAGCTGGAGATCGGCGTGACGGTGGGGCAGGGCGCCCATGCGCTGCTGACCACGCCGGGGGCCGGCAAGTGGTATCGCAGCGCCGGCGCCTGGGCCAGCCAGCGCCTGGGGTTCGCGGTGGAAGCGCACGGCGTGCTGGAATGGCTGCCGCAGGAGACCATCGTGTTCGACGCGGCGCGCGCGGCGATGCGCAGCACCGTTGATCTTGCCGACGAGGCCCGCTTCATCGGCATGGACGTGCTGTGCCTGGGGCGTCGGGCGTCCGGGGAACGCTTCACCGAGGGTGCCGTGCGCCTCGATACCCGGGTCAGCCGGGCAGGGCGGCCGGTGTGGCTGGAGCGCGGGCTGCTGGAGGGCGGCTCCGGGCTGCTCGACGCCTCGGCCGGGCTGGCCGGATTCAGCGTCAGCGGAACGTTTCTGGCGATGGCGCCCGGCATCGAGCCGGGGTTGCTGGCGGCGTGTCGGGAGATCCCGGTTCATGAGGCTGGCGCCCGGCATGGCATCACGGCCTTGCCGGAAATGTTGGTGGCGCGTTATCTGGGGCATTCGTCGGAGGCGGCGCGCCAGTGGTTCGTTGCGTTGTGGCAGATGCTGCGTCCGGTGTTGATCGGACGCGAGGCCCAACCCCCGCGCATCTGGAACACATGAAAGTATCGATATGGAACTGACTCCGCGCGAGAAAGACAAGCTGCTGATCTTCACCGCCGCCCTGCTGGCGGAGCGCCGCCGCGCGCGCGGCCTCAAACTCAATTATCCCGAGGCGGTGGCCTTCATCACCGCCGGCATTCTGGAAGGCGCCCGCGACGGCCGCAGCGTGGCCGAACTGATGAGCTACGGCACCACGCTGCTGAAGCGCGACGAGGTCATGGACGGCGTGCCGGAGATGATCCCCGAGATCCAGGTGGAAGCGACCTTCCCCGATGGCACCAAGCTTGTGACCGTGCATCACCCCATCGTTTGAGGTATCGAACATGATTCCAGGCGAACTGCAGATCGAACCCGGCGAGCTCGAACTCAACGCCGGCCGCCCCACGCTCACCCTGGTGGTGGCCAACACCGGCGACCGGCCGGTCCAGGTCGGCTCCCACTATCACTTCTACGAGACCAATGCCGCGCTGGCCTTCGACCGCGAAGCGACGCGCGGCATGCGCCTCGACATCGCCGCCGGCACGGCGGTGCGCTTCGAGCCGGGGCAGACCCGCACGGTGCAACTGGTGGCCTACGCCGGCGAGCGCAAGGTATACGGCTTTCAGGGCCGGATCATGGGACCGCTTTAATGGGCCCGCTTTAACAGGAGAAACCGAGATGAAACAAAAATCCTTCGCAATGCTTCTGGTGCTGTTTTCGCCCTTCGCCTACGCGCATCCGGGCGAGCATCACGGCAACATTCTGAATGCCGTCGTGCATCTTCTGAGCGAGCCGGACCATCTGGCGATGGCGCTCATCGCCGTGGTGGTCGGCGTCGCTGGCGCACGCTTCTACCGTCGCCGCGCTGCGGCCCGCATCGGGAACGCGCGCCGTTAACCCGGCCGCGAGGAGACCGTCATGGCTGTTCGCATCGGCCGCCAGGCCTACGCCGAGATGTTCGGACCCACCGTCGGCGACCGCGTCCGCCTGGCCGACACCGAGCTGTGGATCGAAGTGGAGCAGGACCACACGATCCATGGCGAGGAAGTGAAGTTCGGCGGCGGCAAGGTGATCCGCGACGGCATGGGCCAGAGCCAGCGCGTGTCCGCCGAAGTGGCCGACACGGTGATCACCAATGCGCTCATCGTCGATGCCGTCGCCGGCATCGTCAAGGCCGACATCGGGCTGAAGAACGGGCATATCCAGGCCATCGGCAAGGCCGGCAACCCGGACGTGCAGCCGGGCGTCACGATTGCCATCGGCGCCGGCACCGAGATCATCGCGGGCGAGGGCATGATCGTCACCGCCGGCGGCATCGACAGCCACATCCACTTCATCTGCCCGCAGCAGATCGAGGAGGCGCTGATGTCCGGCGTCACCACCCTACTGGGCGGCGGCACCGGACCCGCCACCGGCACCTATGCCACCACCTGCACGCCGGGACCGTGGCATATCCACCGCATGCTGCAGGCGGCGGACGCCTTCCCGATGAACCTGGGCTTTCTCGGCAAGGGCAACGTCAGCCAGCCGGAGCCGCTCAGGGAACAGGTGCGCGCCGGCGCCATGGGCCTGAAGCTGCACGAGGACTGGGGCACCACGCCGGCGGCGATCGACGCCTGCCTGACGGTGGCCGACGAAATGGACGTGCAGGTCGCCATCCACACCGACACCCTGAACGAATCGGGTTTTGTCGAGACCACGCTGGACGCCTTCAAGGGCCGCACCATCCACACCTTCCACACCGAAGGCGCAGGCGGCGGCCACGCGCCGGACATCATCAAGGCGGCCTCTATGCCCAACGTGTTGCCCAGTTCCACCAACCCGACCATGCCCTACACGGTGAACACCATCGACGAGCACCTGGACATGCTGATGGTCTGCCACCATCTCGATGCGTCCATCGCCGAGGACATCGCCTTCGCCGAGAGTCGCATCCGCCGCGAGACCATCGCTGCCGAAGACATCCTGCACGACCTGGGCGCCTTTTCCATGATGTCGTCGGACTCGCAGGCCATGGGCCGGGTAGGGGAGGTGATCATCCGCACCTGGCAGGCGGCGCACAAGATGAAGCTGCAGCGCGGCAGCCTGAAGGAAGACAGCGCGCGGGGTGAAGGAAAAGTGGACAACTTCCGCGTCAAGCGCTACATCGCCAAATACACCATCAACCCGGCCATCACCCACGGCATCGGCCACATGGTGGGTTCGATCGAGCCCGGCAAGCTGGCCGACCTGGTGCTGTGGAAGCCCGCCTTCTTCGGCGTCAAGCCCAGCCTGATCGTCAAGGGCGGCATGATCGCCGCGGCGGCCATGGGCGACCCCAACGCCTCCATCCCGACGCCGCAGCCGGTGCACTACCGGCCCATGTTCGGCAGCTTCGCCGGTGGCCTGAAGACCGCCGTCACCTTCGTCTCGCAGGCGGCGCTGGAGAACCCCGAGGTGGCCGCACTGAATCTCGCCAAACCCCTGATTGCGGTGAAGAACACGCGCAAACTGAGCAAGCGGGACATGCTGCACAACAGCGCCACGCCGGTCATCGACGTCGACCCCGAAACCTATGCCGTGCGCGCCGACGGCGAGCTGCTTGTGTGCGAGCCGGCCGCGGTGCTGCCGATGGCGCAACGGTATTTTTTATTCTGACCATGATCGTCATCGAACAACGCGCCCCAGCGGATGCAAATGCAACCGAGCGTCTGGTGCTGCCCTTCGAACTGCGCTGCAAGAGCCGGCTGCGCACCCAGCTCGAAAGCGGCGAAGAGACCGGTCTGTTTCTTGAGCGCGGCACCGTGCTGCGCGCCGGCGAACGCCTGCTTGCCAACGACGGCCGCGTCGTCGAGGTGGTGGCGGCCCCCGAGGCCGTGATGGAGGTGCGCAGCAGCGACGCACTGCTGCTGGCGCGTGCCGCCTATCACCTGGGCAATCGCCACGTGGCGGTGGAACTGAAACCGGGGCTGGTGCGCTTTGCCCGCGATCATGTGCTGGGCGAGATGGTGCGCGGGCTGGGGCTGGAGGTCGTCGAAAGCGAAGCCCCCTTCGACCCCGAGAGCGGCGCCTATGGCGGCCACGGCGGCCATGCCCATCCCCACGGCCACAGCGCGGACGGGGAAGGGCGCGGCCCGCGCATCCACGACATGATGCTGCGCGGCGGCCGATGAATCCCGCCCTGATCCGACTGCTGCACCTGGCCAGCCCGACCTTGCCGGTCGGTGCCTACACGTATTCCCAAGGGCTGGAATGGGCTGTGGAAGCCGGCACGGTGAAAAACGAGGCGACCGCACTGGCCTGGGTCGGCGATTGCCTGGCGTTCGGCCTTGCGCGTTTCGAGGCGGTATACCTGGCGCACATGCTGGCAGCGTGGAAGCAGGGCGACTGGGCCCGGCTCGAGGAACTGGATGCCGAATTCATCGCCAGCAGGGAAACCGCGGAATTGCGCGCCGAAACCCTGCAAATGGGGCATTCCCTGACCCGCCTGCTGACCGATTTGGGGGAGGCACCGGCAATGCCGCTTGCAGATTTCAGCCAGCCGAGCTTTCCGCTGGCCTGGAGTTGTGCGGCGGCGGCCTGGGACATCCCCGTCCAGGATGCCGTCGGTGGCTATCTGTGGGCCTGGTCAGAGAATCAGGTCATGGCCGCAGTGAAGGCCGTCCCGCTCGGGCAAACCGCCGGCCAGCGCATGCTGCTGGCCCTGGGTCAGCACATTCCGCCGCTGGCGGAAGCCGCCGCCGCGGCCGACCTTGAAGCCACCTGCAATGTCCTGCCAGCCTTCGCCATCGCCTGCAGCTGTCACGAAACCCAATACACGAGACTGTTCAGATCATGACCCATCGCTCCCAGCCCCTGCGCGTCGGCATCGGCGGCCCCGTCGGGTCCGGCAAGACCGCGCTGACCCTGGCCCTGTGCAAGGCACTGCGCGACCGCTACAACATCGCCGTCGTCACCAATGACATCTACACGGAAGAGGACGCGCAGTTCCTGGTGCGCAACGAGGCGCTCGCGCCCGAGCGCATCATCGGCGTGGAGACCGGCGGCTGCCCGCACACCGCGATCCGTGAGGACGCCAGCATCAACCTGGAAGCCGTGGACCGCCTCAATAAACGCTTCCCCGGTCTGGACGTGATCTTCGTCGAAAGCGGCGGCGACAACCTGGCCGCAACCTTCAGCCCCGAACTGTCCGACCTGACCATCTATGTAATCGATGTGGCCGCCGGCGAGAAGATTCCGCGCAAGGGTGGCCCCGGCATCACCAAATCCGACCTGCTGGTCATCAACAAGATCGACCTGGCACCCATGGTCGGGGCCTCATTGGAGGTGATGGATCGCGACACCAGAAAAATGCGTGGCGAGCGGCCGTTCGTCTTCTCGAATCTCAAGACCGAACAAGGCCTGGATGAAATCATCGCTTTCGTCGAACGTGAGGGAATGTTGAAGTAACGATCATAAGCGATTGATTGTTTTAATGTTATTAAGCGCATTGTTCCTCTCAATTCGATCCAATCTCATGGTTTCGACAGGACGATGCAATATCAAGAAGTCTTGAGTAGCAGATAAGCGGGGTAGCGATGCTCAACGATCCGGCGGTCGCGTGAGATCTACGCGTAGCTAGCACAATTGCCTACTGCTAGTAGCGTACCGAATCCATTCACACCTGTAAGGAGCTTCTGCAGTGGACATTCCACGGATCTTCAACATCACCGAAAGTGCTCACCGCATCCATAACCCGTTCACCCCCGAAAAGCTCGCCACTCTCGGCGCGGCGTTGCGCCTGGAACCGGGCACCCGTGTCCTCGACCTCGGCAGCGGTTCCGGCGAGATGTTGTGCACCTGGGCGCGCGATCACGGAATCAGCGGCACCGGTATCGACATGAGCCAGTTGTTCACCGAGCAAGCCAAACTCCGCGCTGAAGAACTCGGCGTCGCCGATCGGGTCGAGTTAATCCACGGTGACGCTGCAGGATACGTCGCCGACGAAAAGGTCGGTGTGGCAGCCTGTCTCGGTGCCACCTGGATCGGTGGGGGGGTCGCCGGCACTATCGAACTCCTGGCGGAGAGCCTCCGCCCCGGAGGGATCATCCTCATCGGCGAACCCTACTGGCGGCAGTTACCGCCGACGGAAGATGTTGCCAGGGGGTGTCTTGCCGGCTCAATCTCCGACTTTCTCCTGCTTCCAGAACTTCTCGCGTCTTTCGGCCACCTCGGCTACGACGTCGTGGAAATGGTTTTGGCAGACCAAGACAGCTGGGACAGGTACGAGGCGGCCAAGTGGCTCAACCATGCGCCGATGGCTCGAAGCGAATCCCGACGACGACTTCGCGACAGATGTTCGAGCCAAACTGACCTCGGAACCCGAACGCTACGCCGCATGCACCCGTGAATACCTGGGCTGGGGCGTGTTCGCGCTGATGGCGCGGTAGGTTTTTTGGACCCTATGAGGGTCGCATCAACTGAAAGGACAGCTCCTTTCCATGGCGTAATTCGCATAATGTATATTAGCAAGTCCTGATATAGCACTCTATTGAGTAACGCGAAACTCAAGCCTGCTGCGGGTTCCGCAGCATTCAGACTGGTTGTCTCCATGTCCCTCGTTAAACCTGGGGA
>JAJYXG010000110.1:0-8806 GCA_021791095.1 Pseudomonadota bacterium | reverse complement strand
ATCCCTACGCGCTCGACACGCTGATCCTGTTCATGGCCAACATGGCGTGGAACTCGACCATGAACACGGCCAACATCCAGGACATGCTGCGTGCCAAGGATCCGGAAGAGCCGGGCCAGTACAAGATCCCGTTCCTGGTGGTGATCGACGCCTTCCATTCGGAGATGACCAACTTCGCCGACCTGATTCTGCCGGACACCACGTATCTCGAGCGGCACGACTGCATCTCGCTGCTCGACCGGCCGATTTCCGAGCCGGATGCGGCGGCCGACGCGATCCGCTATCCGCTGGTCAAGCTGGACCGTGACGTGCGCCCGTGGCAGGAGGTGATGGTCGAGTTGGCCTCGCGCCTGAAATTCCCGGCTTTCACCAACCCGGACGGCACGCCCAAGTTCAAGGACTACCCCGACTTCATCGTCAATTTCGAGCGTTCGCCGGGCGTGGGTTTCCTCGCCGGCTGGCGCGGCAAGGACGGCAGCAAATCGCTCAAGGGCGAGCCGAACCCGAACCAGTGGCAGAAGTACATCGAGAACCAGAGCTTCTTCGCCCACCACTGGCCCGACAACCAGAAGTACATGCGCTACGCCAACAAGGATTACCTCGAGGTGGCAGCGGATGTGGGCTTCGTCGGCAAAGTCGAGCCGATCATCATGCAGTTCTATTCCGAGCCGCTGCAGAAGTTCCGCCTGGCCGGACAGGGCCTGTACGACGGCCCACAGCCCAACAACCAGGTCGACCGCGAGCGCCTGGTGAAGTACTTCGACCCGCTGCCGATGTGGTACGAGCCGCTCGAGCAGCAGCGCGTCGACGCGGACGAATATCCGTTCTTTGCGCTCACCCAGCGCCCGATGTTCATGTACCACTCGTGGGATTCGCAGAACGTGTGGCTGCGGCAGATCATGGCGCAGAACTACATGTACATGAACGCGCGCAAGGCCGCCGAAATGGGCATCAAGGACTTCGACTGGATCTGGGTCGAGTCGCACAACGGCAAGATCCGCTGCCAGGTGAAAACCATGGAAGGTACCCAGGAAAACACCATCTGGACCTGGAACGCCATCGGCAAGCAGAAGGGCGCCTGGGGTCTGAAGGAAAACGCCTCCGAGGCGACCAAGGGCTTCCTGCTCAACCACCTGATTTCCGAGCTGCTGCCGGAAAAAGCCGGCGAGCGCCGCGTCACCAACTCCGACCCGGTCACCGGTCAGGCCGCGTGGTTCGACCTGCGCGTGAAGATCTGGAAGGCCGCGCCGGGCGAAACGGGTTCCTGGCCACAGTTCGATGTGCTGAAGTCGCTGCCGGGCGACGAGCGTTACGAACGCCCTGAGGTGCTGCGCTACGACGCACGCACTCACGAAAAAAACTGAGCAGTCCCTGAACAAATAAAGCGAGCACAACATGAGACTTGGATTGGTCATCGACCTCGACGTATGCGTGGGCTGTCATGCCTGCGCCATCGCCTGCAAGGAATGGAACGCCTCCGGCACCATCGGCCCGTTGTCCGACTACCAGCCCTACGGCGCCGAGCCGTCGGGCGTGTGGTTCAACCGGATCCGCCATTACGAAATGGACGAATATCCGAACAACAAGACGGTCAACTTCCCGATGTCGTGCATGCACTGCGAGGACGCCGACTGCGTCACCGTGTGCCCGACCGGCGCCTCGTACAAGCGCGCCGAAGACGGCATCGTGCTGATCGACCAGGACAAGTGCATGGGCTGCAACTACTGCTCGTGGGCCTGTCCCTACGGTGCGCGCGAACTCGACCGCTCCAGCGGCACGATGAAGAAGTGCACCCTGTGCGTCGACCGCATCTACGACCAGGAACTGCCGGTCGAGGAGCGCCAGCCCTCGTGCGTGCTGACCTGCCCGGCGCACGCCCGCATGTTCGGCGACTTCGATGACCCCGATTCGGCTGTGTCGCGCACCGTGCGCGAGCGCGGCGGCTTCCCGCTGATGCCCGAGCTCAACTACAACCCGACCAACACCTACCTGCCGCCGCGCCGCAAACCGGTGATCGAGATCGACGCCCGGCCCAAGGGCGGCCTGAAGGAAAGCATCAAGCAGTTCGCCAACAAGCTGGTGCGCCGCTAGGTCGTTCTGAACTTGCATTGCGTTGTCACTCATTAATTAGAAGCGTCAGGAGAATCCATGCATCCCGCTTTTTGGCTCCGACATAACCTGAAGGTTAGTCTTCGCCGAAATGCTGGATGCTGAATCTAAAGGGAATCAATATGCATCCAGCATTTTCAGTCATTTTCTTCACCGTGGCATCGGGCGCCGGCTTCGGCCTGTTCTCGCTGCTGTTCATCGCCGATTTTTTCAAGCTTGGCGGCGGTTTCAACCAGGATCAGCTGGTTGCCGGCGGCCTGATCGCGATGGGGCTGGTCGTGTTCGGCCTGCTGTCGTCCACCTTCCACCTTGCCAACCCGAAGAACGCGTGGCGCGCGTTCAGCCGCTTCCGCACCTCGTGGCTGTCGCGTGAGGGGGTGTTCGCCGTGGTGTTCATGCCGCTGGCGCTGATCTACCTCGGCAGCATCATGTTCGACGCGCCGCAGTGGCTGCGCGTCGGCAGCGGCTTCCTGACCGCCGTGATGGCCTGGATCACCGTGTTCTCCACCGGCATGATCTACGCCTGCCTGAAAACCATCCGCCAGTGGAACACCCCGCTGGTGCCGGCCAACTACCTTGCGCTGGGTTACGCCAGCGGCAGCCTGCTGCTGCTGCTGGGCGCGGTGATCGCCGGCCTCGACACCACGCCCTACATTGCGATGTCGGCGCTGATCATCTCGATTGCCGCGGTGCTGAAGGCGATCTACTACTTCTGGATCCGCAGCCCTGGCCTCACGCCCACCATCAACACCGCCACCGGCCTCACACGCGCCAAGGTCAAGCTGCTCGATACCGGCCACACCCACGGCACCTTCCTCACCCAGGAATTCGGCTTCCAGATCGCGCGGCAGAAAGCCGGTTTGCTCAAGGCCGTGGTGTTCGTGCTGGGCTTTGCGCTGCCCGGCCTGATGCTGCTATGGGTATTCAACCAGCAGGGCGGCCAAGCCGCTGCCATCATCGCGGCACTCGCCGGCATCGCCGGCGCCGCTGTCGAGCGCTGGTTGTTCTTCGCAGAGGCACGTCACGTGGTCAACCTCTATCACGGCGCCCAGCGCTGCTGATTGCGGGGCGGGGGACAGGCTTGGCTTGCCCCCCGCTTTGGGGTATATTAGAAAAATCTAATTTCTCCATTACAGGAGTGTGACTTCTATGTTTGGATTATCTGGTTTCAAGGAAGTCGATCCCGGTTACGTTGCTGAAATCGCAACCAAGGGCGCACATCTGATCGATGTGCGCACCGAGGCCGAAGTCGCGCAGGGCGTGATCGATGGCGCCATCCATATTCCGTTGCATTTGCTGCCGTTGCGTGCGTCCGATATTCCCCAGGACAAGCCGGTGGTGATCTACTGCCGCTCCGGTGCCCGGTCGGCCCAGGCGTGTGCATTCATGGCCTCGAAAGGCTACGACAACATGCACAACCTGTCCGGCGGCATCATGGCGTGGGCGCGTTCTGGCAACGCACTCAGCCTTCCGCGTTAAGCCCCGGCACCAATCACGTCAGGACCTTCTGGATTTTCCCCGCAGCGGAGCAATTTCGGTTGCAATGGGGGAGCATCTGGTTTAAGGTACCGCAGCGTTTTTTAGTACATATTGATTTAATGTAAGGAGAACAACATGAACTTTGATAAAGAACTCGATGCACGTGGCCTGAACTGTCCGCTGCCCATCCTGCGTGCCAAAAAAGCCCTGGCGGAAGTTGCCAGCGGTCAGGTTCTGAAAATCCTCTCGACCGACCCGGGTTCGGTCAAGGATTTTGCCGCTTTTGCCAAGCAGACCGGCAACGAACTGCTGTCCACCGCCGAAGCGGGTGGCGAATTCACCTTCTTCATGAAGAAAAAGTAAACAACAAAGCAGAACCAGCGCCGTCTGTTCCTGGAGCATTTAGCCAAGAACGCACGGCGCTATTTTTTTGAACGGAACAGGAGAGACAGACATGGATACTAAAAAAATGGCCATCATCGCCACCAAAGGCACGCTGGACTGGGCATACCCCCCGTTCATCCTGGCCTCCACGGCGGCCGCACTGGGCTATGAAACCCAGATTTTCTTCACCTTCTATGGCCTCCAGCTCGTCCGCAAGGACCTGTCTGTCCTGAAAGTGAGCCCACTGGGCAACCCCGGCATGCCGATGAAGATGCCCTTTGGCCCCAAATGGTTCAAGAGCATCAACTGGAACATGCCCAATGCCATCCAGGCCATCATTCCCGGCTATGAAAGCGTGGCAACGGCCTTGATGAAGCAGACCATCGCCAACAACGGCGTGGCCACTATCCCCGACCTGCGCGAGCTGTGCCAGGAAGCCGAAGTCAAGTTCATCGCCTGCCAGATGACCGTCGAACTGTTCGGTTTCGAGCATTCCGACTTCATCGACGGTCTCGAATACGGCGGCGCTGCCACCTTCTTCGAGTTCGCTGGCGAAACCGATATCTGTCTGTTTATTTGAGTACATCATCTGAACGACAGATTGCAGCATGATGAAAAAAGAGCCGGATACATTCGGCTCTTTTTTTATGTGTCTTTTGTACCACACCCGATCGGGATTATTCGACGGGGAGAAGGGCTCGGCTTGTCTAAGCGCTAAGGGGCGCGTAGGCTTCGATTCAAGCTATTAAACGAGCTTATGTGTAGTAATTTTGCCATCAGGAGACAACAAATGAAGTTCACACGAGTATTCGCATTCATGGCACTGGCCGGTCTGGCCGGCAGCGCCTACGCTACCAACGGTTATTTCTCGCACGGCTACGGCATGAAGGCCAAGGGCATGGCAGGCGCTTCCACCACCAATACCGACGACGCCTTCTTTGGCGCCAACAACCCGGCTGCGGCAGCCTTTGCCGGTAACCGCATTGATTTGGGTGTGGATCTGTTCAGCCCGATTCGTGAAGCCAGCCGTACAGGTAGTGCCGGTTTTGGCGGTGCAATGGATCCTGGTCGTGATTTTTCAACCGAGAGCGATTCCAATTATTTCCTTGTCCCTGAGTTTGGCTACAACCGGATGGTCAACAACAACCTGGCGCTGGGCGTGACGGTGTATGGTAACGGCGGCATGAACACAGATTATTCTGGGAACGCAATCAACTCTGGTGTGACTGGATTCTGTGATGCGGATCAAAGTGGTGGTCCTACAGCAGCCGATATTGGTTTGTTTAACGCGCTTTGCGGCCAAGGTTCCCTGGGTGTGGACCTGATGCAGTTGATCGTCGCCCCTACCGCCGCTTACAAGATTGCGCCCAACCATTCCATCGGCATCTCGCCGCTGCTCGGCTACCAGCGCTTCAAGGCTGAAGGCCTGCACGCCTTTGGGGGATTTTCTTCCGCTCCTGACAACTTGACCAACAAGGGCTATGACGACGCCTTCGGCTATGGTGTGCGTATCGGCTACATGGGCAAGATCAGCCCGACTGTGACCATCGGTGCGGCCTATGCCTCCAAGATGAAGTTCGATGAATTTGACGAATACAAGGGCCTGTTCGCTGAGCAGGGCGGCTTTGACATTCCTGAGAATTACAATTTGGGCGTGGCTTGGCAGGCGACCCCTGCGATCAAGTTGGCCCTCGATTACCAGCGAATCAATTACAGCGGCGTAGCGTCGGTGTCGAACCCGCTTCTTCCTAACTTGCAGGCCTCCCTGCTGGGTAATGACAGCGGTGCCGGTTTCGGCTGGGATGACATCGATGTGTGGAAGCTGGGCGCAGAGTACAAATACAGCCAGCAATTGACGCTGCGTGCCGGGTACAGCCACACCGACAACCCGATCAGCTCCAGCGCCAATCCCGTGTCGCCCGACTTTGGTGAAACATCATTCAACATCATTGCACCCGCTGTGATCGAGGACCATGTCACTCTTGGCTTTACCTACACGCTCGCGTCGGGCAACGAAGTCACCATGGCCTACATGCATGGATTCAAGAATGATGTTTCCGGCCCCGGTGCGGTTATGGGTGGAACGGAAAAGATCGAGATGTACCAGAACTCACTGGGTATCCAGTACAGCTGGAAGATGTAATTTCAGCAGCACTTAGGCTGATTTAAAACCGGGGTCATCAGACCCCGGTTTTTTTATGCGGGTTTGAACTGTTTGCGTTGTTTCATTGGATTCGAGGCAACAAGAAAGCGCGGTCGAAACCGCGCTTTTTTGTTGCCGTTGATAGGGGATATCAGCCGAGCCGTCCGTGCTGGGCCTCCAGTTTCTGCAGCATGACGGCGAAGTCGGCCAGCCGTGCCTGCTCCTGCTGCACCACGGCGGCAGGGGCCTTGTCGACGAAGCTGGGGTTGGCGAGCTTGGTTTCGGCCTTCTTGATCTCGCCCTGGATGCGGGCGATTTCCTTGGCCAGGCGGGCGCGTTCGGCGTCCTTGTCGATTTCCACCACCAGCATCATCCGCATGTCGCCGACCAGGGCGACCGGGGCATCAGCTTCCGGCAGCGTGGGTACGGCGCTGACGTCGGAGAGCTTGCCGAGTGCGCTGATATAAGGCGCCAGTGCGCTGATCGCGGCGGCGTCGCCCTCGATGACCAGCGGCACGCGCTGGGCGGGCGACAGGCTCATCTCGCCGCGCAGGGTGCGGCAGGCGTTGACCAGTTCCTTCAGCAATTGAATCCGGGCAACGCTGTCGGGGTGGCGCTGTGCTTCGTCCATCTGCGGATAGGGGGCGAGCATGATGCTGTCGCCCGTGATCCCGGCAAGCGGCGCCACCTTCTGCCAGAGTTCCTCGGTGATGAAGGGGATGATGGGGTGGGCGAGCCGCAGCGTGGCTTCGAGCACCGTGGCGAGCATGCGGCGGGTAGCACGCTGCTGCTCCGGCGTACCATTGTTCAGCTGCACCTTGGCAAGTTCCAGGTACCAGTCGCAGTATTCGTCCCACACGAATTCATAGATCGCGCGCGCGGCCTGGTCGAAGCGGTAGGCGGCGAAGGCTTCGTGCACTTCGCCGACGGCCTGCTGCAGACGGGCCGCAACCCAGCGGTCAGCGTCGGAAAATTCCATCGGCTGGCTGGCATCCTGACCGCAGTCGTGGCCTTCCAGGTTCATCAGCGCGAAGCGGGTGGCGTTCCACAGCTTGTTGCAGAAGTTGCGGTAGCCCTCGGCGCGCTGCAGGTCGAACTTGATGTCTCGGCCGTGCGTGGCCAAACTCGCGAAGGTGAAGCGCAGGGCATCGGTGCCGTAGGCCGCGATGCCCCCGGGGAATTCGCGGCGGGTGCGCTTCTCGATGCTGGCAGCCTGCTTGGGATTCATCAGGCCTTGGGTGCGCTTGGTGACCAGTTCGTCCACCGCGATGCCGTCGATGAGGTCGATCGGATCGAGCACGTTGCCCTTCGACTTGCTCATCTTCTGGCCTTCGGAATCGCGCACCAGACCCGTGACGTACACCTCGCGGAACGGCACCTTGCCGGTGAAGTGCAGCGACATCATCACCATGCGGGCGACCCAGAAAAAGATGATGTCGAAACCGGTGACCAGCACCGATGTTGGAAGAAACCGTTCGAGCTCGGGCGTTTGCTCCGGCCAGCCCAAAGTCGAGAAGGGCCACAGTGCGCTTGAGAACCAGGTGTCGAGGACGTCGTTGTCCTGCGTCAGTTCGCGGCCCCCGGCCTGCTTCTTCGCTTCTTCTTCGGTGTGCGCGACGTAGAAATTGCCGTCGGCGTCATACCACGCGGGAATGCGATGGCCCCACCACAGCTGGCGCGACACGCACCAGTCCTGGATGTTCTCCAGCCACTGGCGATAGGTGGTGGTCCAGTTCTCCGGCACGAATTTGAGGTCGCCCGAATCGACTGCGGCGAGGCCCTGCTTGGCCAGACCTTCCATGCTCATGAACCACTGGTCGGTGAGCATCGGCTCGATCACCGCGTGGGTGCGGTCGCCGCGCGGGATCATCAGCTTGTGCGGCTTGGCCGAAACCAGCAGGCCCTTGGCCTGCAGCTCGTCGAGCAGCTTCTGGCGTGCGTCGTAGCGGTCCAGCCCCTGGTATTCGGTGGGGCAGAGGTCGCTCATCCTGGCGTCGAGCGTCAGCACGCTGATCGCCACCAGTTGGTGGCGCTGGCCCACCTGCCAGTCGTTGAAGTCGTGCGCCGGGGTGATCTTGACGACGCCGGTGCCGAACTCGCGGTCGACGTAGTCGTCGGCGATGACGGGGATGCTGCGCTCGGCGACCGGCAGGCGCACGTGCTTCCCGATCAGATGCGCATAGCGCTCGTCGCTCGGATTCACTGCGACAGCGGTATCGCCGAGCAGGGTTTCCGGGCGGGTGGTGGCGACGGTCAAGTGACCCGAACCGTCCTCCAGCGGGTAGTTGATCTCCCAGATGAAGCCGTCTTCCTCCTGGCTCACGACTTCGAGGTCCGATACCGCGGTCTGCAGCACCGGGTCCCAGTTGACCAGCCGCTTGCCGCGGTAGATGAGCCCCTCGCGGTACAGTCGCACGAAGACTTCAGTGACGGCCTTCGACAGGCCCTCGTCCATGGTGAATCGCTCGCGGCTCCAGTCGGGGCTGGTGCCGAGCCGGCGCATCTGGCGGGTGATGGTGGAGCCGGAGTGTTCCTTCCAGTCCCACACCTTTTCCAGAAACTTTTCGCGGCCGAGGTCATGGCGCGAGACGCCCTGTGCGTCGAGCTGGCGTTCCACCACGATTTGCGTGGCGATGCCGGCATGGTCGGTGCCGGGCTGCCACAGGGTGTTGTCGCCGGCCATGCGGTGGT
>JAJYXG010000045.1:0-9041 GCA_021791095.1 Pseudomonadota bacterium | reverse complement strand
CCATTGTCCAAAATTCCCCACTGCTGCCTCCCGTAGGAGTCTGGGCCGTGTCTCAGTCCCAGTGTGGCGGATCATCCTCTCAGACCCGCTACTGATCGTCGCCTTGGTGAGCCATTACCCCACCAACAAGCTAATCAGACGTCGGCCGCTCGAATAACGCGAGGTCTTGCGATCCCCCGCTTTCCCCCTCAGGGCGTATGCGGTATTAGCACAACTTTCGCTGCGTTATCCCCCATTACTCGGTACGTTCCGACGCATTACTCACCCGTTCGCCACTCGCCACCAGGAGCAAGCTCCCGTGCTGCCGTTCGACTTGCATGTGTAAAGCATTCCGCCAGCGTTCAATCTGAGCCAGGATCAAACTCTTCAGTTCAATCTCTGCAATTACTACTAATACTTCGTCGCTCAACTCAAATTCGGCCGTTAATTAAAACGGCACTTCATTAAAGTGTGAGCATTTATGCTAGTTGCTACCCCGGCCGAAACCAGAACAGCTACCGCAACAACACCCACACCTATCGGCTGTAAATTGTTAAAGATCAATCTCTTACTGACTTCGCATTCGTTGCGTTGCCGTTTCGAGAGGTGCGCATTCTACGTAGTTCACATAAAACGTCAACACTTATTTCGAAATGGTTGCGGGGGCAGGATTTGAACCTACGACCTTCGGGTTATGAGCCCGACGAGCTGCCAGACTGCTCCACCCCGCGCCTGTCGCAATGAACCGCGTCAATCAAGAAGCGGAACTATAGCAAAGCGTTCCATACCGCGTCAACACTTACCCGGCATCTCAAACAGACCAGCGCGTCACGGAAGCAATATTTCCAATGTTTTCAGTCGACTGCAGAGATCAGGTGCGCGCGACGCAAGCGGCGCCCATCGCAGGCGGCGCGGAAAGCGCGGTGATTCTGCACACTTTTTGTGCAGACAGCGCGCCGGCAAACTCGCTACCATTCAGCGTCGCCATCGAATGAAAGCCCGCCGTGCGCATCACTGACTTCTCTCTTTCGCGCCTGCCACGCATCGAGTTCGGCTCGGGTGCGCTCGCCAGACTGCCGGCCATCGCCCGCAGCTATGGCACGCATGCCTTGCTGGTGACCGGCGCGGGCTCTTTGAAAGCGTCGCCCTTCTGGCCTGCCGTGACCAGCGGACTGAAGGCACAGGGCATGTCGTGGCTGCACCTCGCGATTCCGGGAGAGCCGTCGCCGCAGATGGTCGACGAGGCCGTTCGCGCCTTGCACGCCGAACCCGTTGACGTGGTGATCGGCATCGGCGGCGGCAGCGCGCTGGATGCCGCGAAGGCGATCGCCGGCCTGCTGAAGCCCGGCAATTCAGTGATGGATCACCTGGAAGGCGTGGGGCCCGAACTGCCCTACGCCGGCCCGGCGACGCCGTTCGTTGCGGTGCCGACCACCGCAGGCACCGGTTCGGAGGCGACCAAGAATGCGGTGTTGAGCGTGCAGGGGGCGGACGGCTTCAAGAAATCCTTCCGCGACGAGAAACTGGTGGCCGAAGTCGCGCTGGTCGATCCGGATCTGCTGGCCACCTGCCCACCCGCGGTGATTGCGGCCAACGGCATGGATGCGCTCACCCAGTTGCTGGAATCCTATGTGTCCAGCCGCGCCGCGCCGCTGACCGATTCGCTCGCCTGGGGCGGCATGAAGGCTGCGCGCGACGGCCTGCTGGCTTTATATGCGGACGCGGGCGACGCGGCGGCGCGCGAACGCATGGCGTATGCGGCGCTGGTATCGGGGATCACGCTGGCGCAGGTCGGGCTCGGTTCGGTGCACGGACTGGCCGCCCCGCTGGGAGCGTTCTTTCCGATTCCCCACGGCGTCGCGTGCGGCACGCTGGTGGCGACCGCCACGCGTATCAATATCGAAACGCTGCGCATGCGCGCACCGGCGCATCCCGCGCTGGAAAAATACGCGCAGGTGGGTCGCCTGCTCAGCCGCCTGGGGCAGCTGGACCAGGCGACCTCGCACACCGTCCTGATCGATACGCTGGACGCCTGGACGCGCGACCTCGGGTTGCCGACGCTGGCGCATTATGGCGTCACGCCGGCCGACATTCCGCGCATCGTCGCCCACAGCCGCGGTAGCAGCATGAAAACCAACCCGGTCGTGCTCGAAGACAGCGAAATCGCGGCCATCCTCTCGGCCCGCCTCTGAGGGCGGCTCGCTCAAGTTAGGCGGTACCCGTCCGCTATTTCTGCGACTCAACTTATCTGGAGCACCCCATGTCCGGCCTGCTGGTTTTTTTTATCGTGCTTGCCCTGATCGGCGTCTTCGTCATTTTCATCTTCAACCAGCTGGTGACGCTGAAGCACAACGTCGGCAAGTCCTGGTCCAATATCGATGTCCTGCTCAAGCAGCGGCACGACGAACTGCCCAAGCTGGTCGAGACCTGCAAGCAGTACATGCAGTTCGAGCAGGAGACGCTGGAGAAGGTGATGCAGGCACGCAGCCAGGTGGCGAGCGCACGCGCCTCGCACGACATCCCCGCCCTGGGGCAGGCCGAAGGCGCATTGCGGCTGGGGCTGGGCAATCTGTTTGCGGTCGCCGAGGCCTATCCCGAGCTGAAGACCAACGAGACCTTCCAGCACCTGCAGGCGCGCATCACCGGGCTGGAAAATGCCATCGCCGATCGCCGCGAGTTCTATAACGATTCGGTCAACGTCAACAACGTGCGCGTCGAGCAGTTTCCCGATACCGCCGTCGCACGTCTGTTCGGCTTCCGCCAGTTTCCGCTGCTGCGCTTTGCCGCCGAAGAGAAGAAAGACGTCGATCTGAAGCAGCTTTTCAATAGCTGATGTTTCCCGCACGCTGGGCGGCCGAATGGCGGCACGATTACGCCAATCTCGCGCTGGGCGGCGGCAACCTACTGATCCTGCTGCTCGGCTTCAAGCTGCAGTCGCGCATAGGCTGGCAGATCAGCTTTGTGCTGGTCGGGCTGTCCAGCTTCTGGGCGTGGTACGCCAACCTCAAGCGTTTCCGGACGGTGGCGGACACGCCGACCTCACGCATCTCCTCGGCGCCGCAGGGCTATGTCGAACTCGTCGGGCGCGGCCAGCAGCCGCCTGGCGACCGCCTGGTCAGCCCGATTAGCGGGCTGCCCTGCCTGTGGTACCGCTACCGCGTCGAACGCAAGAACGGCGACCGCTGGGAATACGTCGAATCCGGGATATCGCACGACACCTTCGGCATCACTGACGGCAGCGGCCATGTGCTGATCGATCCCGAGGGCGCAGAAATCATGACTTCGCACAAGCAGGTTTCAAGCGCAGGCGGCTACCGCAAGACCGAGTGGACCCTGATCGAGGGCGAAACAATCTACGTCATCGGTGAGCACGTCACCCTGGGCGGGCCCAACGCTGTGCTCGACAAGAAAGCGGACCTCGCCACGCTGCTAACTGAATGGAAGACCGACAAGACCACCCTGCTGGCACGCTTTGACGCCGACCGCGACGGCGAAGTCAGCCTTGATGAATGGGAGTGTGCGCGTCAGGCCGCGTCCGACGAGGTGGACCGCGCCCACCTCGACATCCGCCTGAAGGACGGTATCCACCTGATGCGCAAACCTGCGCATGGCCGCCCCTTCCTAATCGCCAACCGCGAGGTCACTGCACTGGTGCGGCATTTTCGTCTATGGAGTTGGGTGCATCTGATGCTGATCATCACCGCACTATCGGGGCTGACCTTCCTCGGTCGCGCGCTCTGAGCACCGCTTGCCCTACCGGATTTCGCGCCCTATAGTTTGAAGAGGAGGACGCGAAATGAAACACCTCATACCCGAAACACCCGCCGACTACGATCACACCCGCATCATCGAGCGGCCCGATGGCTGTTACTGGATCGATGCCGAAACCGGTGAGGAATATGGACCCTTTGCAAGTCTGCTGGAAGCCATACAGGACATGGAATACAACGCCGACAGTGACTACGAGCCCGGCGAAACGGTGGAAGAAGCTGAGGAAGAGATTGGAATTTCCGACTGGATCGACCCCGAAACCGGCGATCCCGGGGAAGAGTCTCATCGTCCGGTGGAGTGACCCCGCCTAATCTGGCCGCGCCAATTGATTCAGCGCGGCGGCTTCTGCCGCACGCGCCTCGCACTCGAACACATTATCGCGATACGGATGGCCGCCGCGCAGCCAGGCGGCCAGCCCGGCCAGCGGATACAGGACCAGCAGCAACGCACCCCACCGCTCGAACTGCCTGACATGCGCGCGCTCGTGCACGCGGGTTGCGGTCAGCGCGTCGATCGATACGCCCAGCACCACATGCCCCAGCGTGATCGCCGCCACCGCGCCGCTGAAGGGAAACCCCCACTGCAATACCCGGGCCGGCCAGCCGCCGGCGGATTCAAGCACGCCATCCACCCGCTGCACCACCCCGCCGCTGCTGCGTGAGATGAGCACGACCAGCATGCCCAGCAGCGTCACAGGCAACGGCCACAGATAAAGCAGCCAGCGCCACATCAGCGGTCGAAAGCATCCGCAAACCAGCGTGCCTCATGCAAGCCTGCGCGCACAAAATGCCCACGCGCCCGCTCCAGTTGCGCCGCGGCTCCTGCCGCATAGATGTCGAAGCGATGCAGGTCCGGGTAATCAACAACGATGCTTGCCAGCAGGGGATCCAGATCATCGGTTGGCGCGTGCGGCACGTAATTGAAATTGTCCAGCGCATCGGTCCAGGCGCGGCAGAGATTGTCCTGGTAGTGCCCGGCTGCGTCAGCCAGCCAGTGCAGGTCCATCGACTCGGCGATTTCCAGCGACATGGCGTGCTGGATCAGGCTCTTGATCGGCGCGAAGCCGGCGCCGAAAGCGAGGAAGATCACCGGCCGCGGCGAGTCCTCGTCCAGCACGAATTCACCGAACGGCCCTTCCACTTCCACTGTGTCATTGGGTTTCAGCGTGGTGAAAAGGGTTTCGGCAAAGGCATCACCGGGCCGGCGCGGAATCTGCACCTCGATATGGCGGTCCTCGCACGGGCAGCTGGCAATCGCATAGCGCCCGCTCGCCCCATTGATGCCAAGCTGGATGCTCTGTCCACCGAGGAAGCGCAAACGCTGACTGCGCGGCGCAAGAATGTGCAGCGCGGCCATCTGCGAATTGAACACTTCGATCGATTTCACCCTGGCAGTGAGATGCTGCACCGGAATATCGCGCGCCTCAGCCACATTGGCCTCGATCACCACATCATGCACCGGTGCGTACGCGCACAGCAGGATCATGCCGGCGTCCTTTTCCGCCTGCTTCAGCACATAGTCGTGCGCGTGGATTTTTTTCACCTCGCCCGACACCACGCGGGCCTTGCACTCACCGCAATTACCATTGCTGCAGCCGTAGTTGAGGGACACGCCGTTGCGCAGCGCCGCTTCCAGCAGGGTGTCGTTGCCTTCAACGAAGAACTCGTGGCCGCTGGGCTGGATGGTGACGTGGGCTGACATGATTTTAAGTATCCTTTCCTGCGCAAGGACCGCTTGCGCCAGCCCCGCGCCCGGGGGCGTTTCAGCCAAATTCCGCAGCAGAAATGCCCGCACCGTATGCAACGCATGGTAGGTTTCGACGCTGGCATTTTCCCCGAGTTCATCGATCTTTTCGTCCAACCAGGTCATTACATTGCCGTAGTGCAGCAGCAAGGCCTTGGCCGCCGCGTAATCGTCGCCCAGCTCATTCAGCCGTGCCACAAGGACATCCTTGTCCGGCAGCGCCCGCTCCAGCACCCGCTTGGCAAACGCCTTGTCCTTGATTTCGGTGACCCGGCGGAACTCCGCGTCGTCGTCCCATTTCACCTCGGGAAACGCACGCAGCAACTCGTCGAGTTCGACCATGCCGTCGAAGGTCGCCAGCGTGCCGTTGCGGATCATTTCCTGCAGCGTATGGCGTGGCTGTCCGACCAGCTTGGCCACGCGGGAGAGCGGGAGTAAATGGCTCATGCTGGCATGGTACTCCGGGCGCCTGACAGACAGAATCGGCAATTCATCAGATTCTGAATCCCTGATTCAACCAAGCCCACACTTCTGCCAATACAATCCCGCCATGCCTGCAATTACCACCCGCTCCTGCCCTGCCGACGCCCAAAACGCACTCGAACAGGCCGGCATTGCACCGATCTGGGCCCGGCTGTATGCCGCACGCGGCGTCAGCCATCCCGAGCAGGTGGCGCACCGCCTGCCGCAGTTACTGACACCCGCCGGCCTGCTGCACATCGAGCGCGCCGCCGCATTGCTGGCTGACGCCATTGCGGCAAACAAGCGCCTGCTCATCATCGCCGACTACGATGCAGACGGCGCCACCGCCTGCGCGGTCGGCGTGCGCGGTCTGCGCATGCACGGTGCGCAGGTCGATTTCATCGTTCCAAACCGGCTCGAACATGGCTACGGCCTCACCCCAGACATCGTCAAACTCGCCGCGGAACGACAGCCCGATCTGCTCGTCACCGTCGACAACGGCATCGCCGCGGTCGACGGCGTGGCGACGGCCAACGCACTCGGGATTCCAGTGCTGGTCACTGATCATCACCTACCCGGCGATGTGTTGCCGGACGCCGCCTGCATCGTCAACCCGAACCAGCCTGGCTGCGGCTTCGCGTCGAAGAACCTGGCAGGGGTTGGGGTGATGTTTTACGTGCTGCTGGCTCTGCGCGCCGAACTGCGCCAGCGCGGGGTTTATGCCGATCAGGCCGGGCCGGATTTACGAGCCCTGCTCGATCTGGTCGCGCTCGGTACCGTCGCTGACGTGGTCAGGCTCGACGCCAACAACCGCACGCTGGTTGCCCAGGGCTTGGCACGCATGCGCGCAGGCAAGGCCTGCGCCGGCATCAACGCGCTGTTCCGCGCCGCCGGACGTGACCCTACACGCGCGACCGTGTTCGACCTCGGCTTCATGCTCGGCCCGCGGCTCAATGCCGCCGGCCGCATCGACGACATGGCGCTCGGCATCGAATGCCTTCTAGCCGACGACCCCGCCACCGCGCAGCGGCTGGCGCAGCAGCTCGACACGCTCAACCGCGCCCGGCGCGACGTCGAAGGCGACATGCTGGACGAAGCGCTCGCCATCCTCGCCACGTTCAACCCCAGCGACAACCACAGCCTCACCGCCTACCAGCCCGGCTGGCATATCGGCGTCATTGGCATCCTCGCTTCAAGGCTGAAAGATAAGTTCCACCGCCCCACCATCGTGCTGGCACGAAGCGACAGCGGCGAACTCAAGGGTTCGGGGCGCTCCATCCCCGGCCTGCATTTGCGCGACGCGCTCGATCTGGTCGACAAACGCCATCCCGGCCTCATCCTCAAATTCGGTGGCCATGCGATGGCAGCCGGTCTTAGCCTCCCTGCCGGCAGCCATGATGAATTCAGCCAGGCGTTCGAGGCCGTAGTGCGAGAATTGATCGACCCCGCCGATCTCGAAGGCGTGATTGAAACCGATGGTGAGCTCGATGCCGCCGACCACCGCTACGAACTTGCGATCGAAATCGACCATGCAGTCTGGGGGCAAGGCTTCCCCTCTCCCCTGTTCACCGCCACCTTCGATGTCCTGACGCAGCGCGTCGTCGGCGAAAAACATCTGAAACTGAAGCTCGCGCGTGAGGGCGCTGCGTTTGAAGCCATGCGCTTCTTCCACCCCGACCCGCTGCCCGACCGCATCCGCGCCGTCTACGCCCTGATGCCCAACGAATTCAATGGCCAGCAAAGCCTGCAACTGAAACTACAGCACTGGGAACCCGCCAGCTGATTTTTCCTGCAGCCGGATCCTTGTTCGTCTAGGCAAATCCCTCCGGATTGCCCTGCTGCCAACGCCAGGCGTCGGCGCACATGCGCTGCAGATCGTATTCCGCGCGCCAGCCCAATTCCCGCTCGGCCCGCGCCGGATCGGCCCAGCATTGCGCCACATCGCCGGCACGGCGCGCCACGATCTGGTACGGCACTTTGCGCCCGCTGACCACCTCGAACACGCGCACCATGTCGAGCACGCTCACCCCGCGACCGGTGCCCAGATTCCAGGTCTGCACCCCGCCCAACTGCTGCAGTTTGTTCAATGCCGCCACATGCCCCCGCGCCAGGTCGACCACGTGGATGTAGTCGCGCACGCCAGTGCCGTCGGGCGTCGGGTAGTCGCCGCCGAACACGTTGAGATGCGGCCGGCGCCCCACCGCCACCTGCGCCACATACGGCATCAGGTTGTTGGGGATGCCGCGCGGGTCTTCGCCGATCAGCCCCGATTCGTGCGCGCCCACCGGGTTGAAATAGCGCAGCAGCGCGATGTTCCAGCCCACATCCGAACGGGCGATGTCGCGCAGCATTTCCTCGATGAAGAGCTTGGAGCGGCCATAGGGATTGGTCGCCGACAGCGGAAAATCCTCATTGATCGGCACCCTGGCCGGGTCGCCATACACTGTGGCCGACGACGAAAATACCACCGACTTCACTCCGGCTGTCGCCATTTCTTCGAACAGCGCAATGCTGCCGGCGATGTTGTTGTCGTAGTACAGGAGCGGCTTTTCCACCGACTCACCCACTGCCTTCAGCCCGGCGAAATGCACCACTGCGTCGATCGCGTATCGGGCAAACACTGCACGCAGCGCCACGCGGTCGCGAATATCCCCCTGCACGAATTCCACCGGCTTGCCCGCAATCTGGGCCACCCGGTCCAGCGACTCCACGCTGCTGTTCGACAGGTTGTCGAACACCACCACCTCGTGCCCCGTTGCCAGGCACTCCACTGCAGTGTGCGAGCCGATATAGCCGGCACCGCCAGTCAATAGAACCTTCAATGCAATCTCCCCGTATTGGCCTGGGGCATCCAGGAAAACCGACGCATGCGATTCATCCGTTGCTGGCGATGAAATCCGCATACGCGGCAGCCAGCCCGCGCTCCATGGGCGTACTTGCGCGCCATCCCATGGCATTCAGCCGCCCCACGTCCATCAACTTCCTCGGTGTGCCATCGGGCTTGCTGGCGTCGAACACGATCTCGCCCTGGTAGCCCACCACGCCTTTCACCGTTTCGGCCAGTTCGCGAATGGTAAGGTCGTGGC
>JAJYXG010000122.1:0-9048 GCA_021791095.1 Pseudomonadota bacterium | reverse complement strand
GCTGCCGAGCACCACGGGGATGAACTCGCCGTCCTCGGTGACGCCCACCAGCTGCAGCACGTCGCGCCCGCACACCCGGAAGCAGCGGCCGCAGCCGATGCACTTCTCCTGATTGATTTCGCCGACGAATTTCGGGGTCCAGCTGCGTCCATCGGGCATGGTGACCGTGACAAAAGCCATGACCGTCTCCCTAGCTGCCGGCGGCCGACAGCTTCTTGCGGGCCGCGTCCAGATTCTCGAAGGCGGCGACGGTCGCCTGCGCCACCTCCATGACCTTCTCCAGACCGGCCGGCAGTTCCTCCGACAGGTCGTGCAGCGCCATGCGCGCCTCCATGGCGCGGGCGTTGAGCTTCTTCACTTCCGCTTTCAGTGTTTCCTTGTCTTCCACGTCTGCCTTCCCTTTCACCGTTTGCTCGAGGTAGCGCTCGAATTCCTCGTTTTCGATCATGTCGATCCAATGGGGGACGTCGACGTCCATTCCGCGTTCAAGTACCAAGGCCATGATGGGCTCCTTCTTCAATCGGCGTCTTGAACCCGGATACAGGTCACGTACGCCACACTGCCGCACTCGCGCGCGGCTCAACCATATTTGGCGGCACCGGGGAATTGCTCCACCATCCCGACCCCTGCTGCCACCTGCTTGTCGCCTTCCTCGGCGAGTTTTTCCATGCTTTCGAAGCCGAAGCGGTGCACGTCCCGCAACTGCTTGTTGACCGCCACCAGACGCCCGGCCAGCAGCACCATGCGGCCGAAGCCCTCATGGGACATCTTCATCATGGGCGTCACCATGACGCCGGTCTGGCGCTCGATGGCGAGACCGATGGCGTTGTAGTACAGCTCCACCCGCCACAGGGTTTCCGGATCGGGGTCGTCGATGATCGGCATTTGCCGGCGCTGCTCCTTGGTGACGATGTAGGGCTCGAGCAGCATCGCGTCGGTCTTGCCCTCCCACGCGCCGTGCGCGTCCTGGGCGCGCCACTGCTTGATCAGTTCCTTCACGAACAGCGACTGCATCGGGTCGGCGGCAGCGACCGGGGTTTCGGCATCAAGCATCATTCACCTCTTCGTCAAAATCGAAACTCTTTTCCTGGCCCTTGAGGACCGCCTTGCGCAGCCACGGCGGCGGCGTGCCCTTCAGCACCCCCTGCAGCTTGACCAGGATCTCGTCGATGACCTCCGGCTCCTGCACCTTGATCGGGTGGATGTTGCTGGCCACCACGCGCGCCGCGCCGGAGCCGCCGATCGCCGCCACGTAGAGAATCGCGCAGTCCTTGATCGCGTCCAGCTTGGGCGCCAGCTTGTCCTCGTTGCCGTCTTCCTGGAGGTCGCCGTCGAACTGGATGGCCTCCACGAAGCGCGAGTCGTCGGACGACACGTCGTAGATGGCGATGTTCTTCGCCCAGCCGAAGTGGGCGTCGACCCGCTTCATGTCCTGTGTGCAAAACGCGACTTTCATATAACCTCCATTGGTAAAACTTTCACCCGAGCTGCTGTCAATGAGCCGCAGCCGACGCACAACTTCCACAGCTTTCTCCGGCTTGCCGCCAATCGTCCGGCCCGGGCTCGTGGGCCTCGGCCATGAACATATTGGCCACTTCAAAAATCAGGTCGCGCGTGCCGCGGTAGCCCACCGTCACCTGATGCGCCGCGCCCAGGCGGTCGAACATGGGTATGCCCATGCGCAGGAAAGGCAGGTCGAGCCGCTCCGCCATCTGCCGGCCGTGCGAGTGCGTAATCAGCAGGTCGCAGCCTTGCGAGCGGTCTTCCAGGTCTTCCAGGTCGCCGATCAGCACCTCCTGCGCCGGCAGCTTTTCCAGCAGCGGCGACTGCGTGGTGGTGACCACGGCGGCGAGTTCCGCGCCCATGCCGGCGAACAGGTTGCCGATGCCCCACAGCAGGTCGGGCTCGGCGCCGATGGCGATCTTCTTGCCGCCAAGGTAGAAGTGCGCATCCAGCATGGCGTCCACCAGCTGGCTGCGCTGGCGGCGGTATTTGTCGGGCGCGGGGCGGCCGGACTTCTCGGCCAGCAGGCTCATCAGGCGGTCGCAGCCGTCGAGCCCGGTCAGGGTCTCCAGCACTTCGAAGGGCACGCCGCACTTGTCCTGCAGGGTCTGCGCGGCCTCGCGCATGTGCTCGCCGATGGCGAGCGTGAATTCGGAGGCGCCCGTGATGCGCAGTTCGGTCAGCGTGGTGCCGCCCAGGGTGGTGGGGCTGAAGTTGTCCGGCACGTGGCCGTCCATGGAGCCTGACAGGTCGGGCAGGATGATCGGCTTGAGACCGAAAGCCTCGACGACCTCGCGGATCTCCTCGATGTCGCCCGGCGTGAGATGGCTGCCGGCGAGCACGTTCACCTGGCCGGCAATTTTCTGGCCGGGCTCGGCGAGTTCCTTCACGATCTTGGCCACCGCCTTGGCCCAGCCGTCCTGGAAGGCGCCGACGTAGTCCGGGGTGGAGACGTACACCAGCGCCAGCTCCTCCAGTTCCGGATGCCTGTTGCGGATCGTGGCCAGGTAGCCGTCGACGTCGTCGCCCTTGGTTTCCGTCAAACCGGTGGAGGCGATGCCGATGATCGCCGGATTGGCGCGCTTGTGGATGTTGAGGATGGCCTGCTCGACGTTGTCCATGCCGCCCATGATGGTGGTGGCCTCGTTCATGGCCGTGGTCTGCATCGGGACCGCTTCCTTGAAGTGGCGCACGAACAGCACCAGGCCGAAGGCGGTGCAGCCCTGCGAGCCGTGCAGCGTCGGCATGCAGTTGTTCAGCCCCATGAAGGCCAGCGCCGCGCCGATCGGCGCGCTCATCTTGAGCGGATTGACCGCGCAGGATTTCTTGACGTGGGTGACGGTAGCCATGGCGTTCTCCGGGTCAGGCGGCCAGCACCAGCGGGGGCTCGGTTTGGGCTGCGCCGTCTGCGGCGGGAGCCGATGGCGTCTCGACGGCGACCGGGACATCCCAAGGCGCGGGCTTCCTGACCTGTTCCCACATCGGGTTGTGGAGCGCCTTGTCGATCTCCCGCACCAGGGTCACCATGCCGCTGTAGCCGGCATAGGCGTGGTGGCGTTCCTGGTTGATGTCGAGCCAGGGCATCTTGGCCTTGAGCGCGATGAACTGGGAACGGCCGCCGGAGAGCATGATCTCGGCCTGCGCGTCCTTCAGCATCTTGTACATCTCGCGCGGCGTCATGTCGTCGATCATGTGGGCGTCCTCGCCCATCAGTTCCTTGATCTTCTGCTTGTCCTCCAGCGTGGATTTCTTCACGCTGGTGCCGACGATCTCCATGCCGACCTCCTGCAGCGCGGAGACCACCGACCAGGACTTCACGCCGCCGGTGATGAGCAGCACCTTCACGCCTTTCAGGCGATCCTTGTACGGTTCCATCTGTTTCCAGAACCCGGCTTCTTCGCGCCGGATGATGGCTTCGGTGCGATCCAGCAGGTCGGCCGGCGCGCCCTTCTCCACCAGGAGCTTGGCGATGTTGCGCAAGCTGTCGCTCATGTCGGTGATGCCGTAGAACGAGCCCTCGAAGAAGGGGATCTGGTAGCGCTCGTCCATCTTGCGGGCAATGTTGATCATCGCCTTGGAGCACACCATCATCGCGGCCTTGGCGCGATGGCTGTAGGCGACTTCCTGGTATTTGGCGTCACCGGAAATGCAGGACAGGATGCGCACGCCCATTTCGTCGAGCAGCGGCTTCACCTGCCACAGTTCCCCGGCGAGGTTGTACTCGCCGATGATGTTGATGTCGTAGGGCGTCGTGGTCTCGGGCTCCGCGGTGCCGATCACGTAATCGAGCAGCGCTTCGCCAGCGAGCTTGTTGCCGAGGTTCTTGTTGCCGACGAAACCCGGCGCATTGACCGGGATCACCGGCTTGCCGAATTTCTCGGTGGCGGCCTTGCACACCGCCTCGATGTCGTCGCCGATCAGGGCGGTGACGCAGGTCTGGTAAACGAACACCGCAGGCGGGTCGTATTTGTCGACGATTTCCTTCACCGATCTGAACAGCCGCTTCTCGCCGCCGTAGACCACGTCGAGTTCGTTGATGTCGGTGGTGAAGCCGGTGCGGTAGAGCCGCGAGCCGGAAGACTTGGCGCCGCGGTTGTCCCACGAGTTGCCTTCGCAGGCGATCGGGCCGTGCACCAGGTGCGCGACGTCGGTGATCGGCTGCAAGGCGATCTTGGCGCCGTCGAAGGCGCAGCCGCCGGCCGCAGCGCCGGGCTGCAGCTGCTTGGTGCAGCCCTTCTTGCGCTCCTTCTCGCCCTTCGCCTGGTTCTTGCCGCAGGCGGGCTCGTCAAAGACTTCCTGGACCTTGCTGCTCAATGTACTCATGGTCGCTGCTCCCGCTTATGGGCTCTTCGCACTCGGATATTGCGGCCGGCCCCCGGCCCCATCGTCGGACCGGCCGCTCACCTTTCTGCTCGGTACTACTTGCTACACACTGCTAACCACTCACTGCCGACCACTTACCGAATGATGTCGAAGCTGTAGTCGGTCTTCGCCGGGATGATGGTGTTCTTGTCCATCTCGTCGAAGATCTTGTCGAGCACCCACACCAGCACGTTCATCGCGCCCTGGTAGCCCCACACCGGATAGCGGTGGTGGTGGTGGCGGTCGAACACCGGGAAGCCGATGCGGATCAGCGGGGTGCCGGTATCGCGCTCCAGATACTTGCCGTAGGTGTTGCCGATCAGGAAGTCCACCGGCTCGGTGTTGAGCAGCGAACGCATGTGCCACAGATCGCGTCCCGGGTAGGCCTTGCAGCCCTTGCCGAAGGGCGAGCTGTCGAACAGCGCCTGCATCTTGACTTCCCAGTCCTTGCTGCCGTTGGTGGAGAGCACGTGCACCGGCTCGGCGCCCAGCTCCATCAGGAAGGCGGCCAGGCCGTAGCACAGGTCAGGATCGCCGTAGATGGCGAACTTCTTGCCGTGGATGTGGGCGCTGGAGTCGGCGATGGCGTCGACCAGGCGGCCGCGCTCCTTGGTCAGCTCGGCGGGGATCGCCTTGCCGGTGATGCGGGCGACTTCCATCAGGAACTTGTCGGTCGCGGCCACGCCCACCGGGTGGTTGAAGGCGGCGACTTCCTGCCCTTTTTCCTTGGCGTAGGCCAGGGTCTTCTCGGTGCAGTATTCCTGCATCGAGATCGTGGCCTTGGCGTTGATCGCGGCCTTGGCGTCGTCCAGCTTGGTGCCGCCGTCGTACATGCGGAATTCGCCGTCGGCCGGGGTATCCCACACTTCGCTGTTGTCGGCCAGGATGGTGTGCTCCACGCCCATCAGGTCGAACATGCGCTTCACTTCGCGCAGGTTGCCGACGGTGTAGCCGTCGAAGCCGCCGATGAAGTTGATCTTCTCGTTCGGGGTGCGCTCCTTGCCTTCCCAGAAGTGGCTGACGATGCCTTTCAATGCGTTGTCGTAGCCGGTGATGTGACTGCCGACGAAGGCCGGGGTGTGGGCGTAGGGCACGTCGAACTCTTCCGGAACGCTGCCCTTGCTGCGCGCGGTCTGGATGAAGCCGTTCAAGTCGTCGCCGATCACTTCCGCCATGCAGGTGGTGGACACTGCGATCATCTTCGGCTTGTACATGTTGTAGGTGTTGGCGAGGCCGTCGATCATGTTGTTCAGGCCGCCGAACACCGCCGCGTCTTCGGTCATGGACGAGGACACGCAGGAGCTCGGCTCCTTGAAGTGGCGGGAAAAGTGGCTGCGGTAGTAGGCGACGCAGCCCTGCGAGCCGTGCACGAAGGGCATGGTGGCTTCGAAGCCGACGGCGGCGAACACCGCGCCCAGCGGCTGGCAGGCCTTGGCCGGGTTGACGGTCAACGCTTCGCGGGCGAAGTTCTTCTCGCGGTACTCCCAGCTCTTGGTCCACTCGCGCACTTCCTCGATCTTGTCGTCGGGATGCGCATTCTCGAAATTCTTCCGCTTGCTCTCGAACATCTCGATGTATTCCGGGCCGCGGAACAGGTTGAAATGGTCGACTACGGTTTCTACGTTCTGGGTCATTTCTTTACTCCTTCAAATTCGCTGAGGTGCAAGGGGTGAGGTGCGGGGTGCGTGCACCCCTCGCGCCTCGTGCCATACTTACTTCCACGGAGCCTTGGTCAGGCCCCACACCGGGTTGTTGATCGCCATGTCCATGTCGCGGGCGAAGATGGCGAAGCCGTCGTAGCCGTGATACGGACCCGAGTAGTCCCAGGAGTGCATCTGGCGGAAGGGCACGCCCATTTTCTGGAACACGTACTTTTCCTTGATGCCGGAGCCGACCAGGTCGGGCTGGACCTTCTCGACGAACTTCTCGAATTCGTAGCCGGTGACGTCGTCATAGATCAGCGTGCCGTCCTTCACGTAGTGGGTGGTGCGCTGGTAGTCGTCGTTGTGGCCGAACTCGTAGCCGGTGCCGACCACTTCCATGCCGAGGTCCTCGTAGGCGCCGATAACGTGGCGCGGACGCAGGCCGCCGACGAACAGCATCACCGTCTTGCCTTCGAGGCGCGGCTTGTACTTGTCGATGACGGCCTGCATCATCGGCTTGTACTTGGCGATCACGCGCTCGGCGCCTTCCTTGATCTTGTCGTCGAAGTGGCTGGCGATTTCGCGCAGGGACGCTTCGATCTTGGACGGCCCGAAGAAGTTGTACTCGACCCAGGGAATGCCGTATTTCTCTTCCATGTGGCGCGATATGTAGTTCATCGAGCGGTAGCAGTGCAGCACGTTGAGCTTGGCCTTGGGCGTGTTCTCCAGTTCGGCGATGGAGCCGTCGCCTGACCACTGGGCGATCACGCGCAGGCCCATTTCTTCCAGCAGGATGCGCGAGGCCCAGGCATCGCCGCCTATGTTGTAGTCGCCGATGATGGCCACGTCGTAGGGCGTGCTTTCGAAGGCGGCCGGCTTGCCGTCCATCTTGTCGAACACCCAGTCGCGGATGGTGTCGTTGGCGATGTGGTGGCCCAGCGACTGCGACACGCCGCGGAAGCCTTCGCAGCGCACCGGCACGATGGTCTTGCCGTCGTATTCCTTGGACTTCTTCTTCGACACCGCCTCGATGTCGTCGCCGATCAGGCCGATCGGGCACTCGGACTGCACGGTGATGCCCTTGTTGAGCGGGAACAGATCCTGGATCTCGTCCATGATCTTCTCCAGCTTCTTGTCGCCGCCGAAGACGATGTCCTTCTCCTGGAAGTCGGAGGTGAACTGCATGGTGACGAAGGTATCGACGCCGGTGGTGCCGATGTAATAGTTGCGGCGCGCGGCCCAGGAGTACTGGCCGCAGCCGACCGGGCCGTGGCTGATGTGGATCATGTCCTTGATCGGACCCCACACCACGCCCTTGGAACCGGCGTAGGCGCAACCGCGGATGGTCATTACGCCCGGGATGGACTTGACGTTCGACTTCACGCCGCAATCCGGCTTGCCTTCCTCGAAGGTGCCCAGGTGCTTGGCGCGCCGCTTGGCGGTTTTGTCCGGATAGACTTCCAGCACCTCCTTGATGAGGTCCTGGTTTCTTGCTTTGACTTGCTCGACTGTGAGGCTCATTTCGCCCTCCTGTTTGATGTGAACACTGGACACCGGCACCCCGGTTCCCCGGGAAAACTCTGCGAACGGCACCGTTGCAACAAGCCAGCGATGCCCCTGGCAGAGGTTTCCCTCTGTGGACCCCGTCGCCATGCGCCGCAAGGCGCAGGGCGACGGAAACCCTTACGCAGCCGCGGCCGCTTCCGCCGCGAGTTCGGCGGCAGTCTTGCCGACGATGGACTCGTCCACCTGCTTCATGATCCCGTGCTCCATCAGCATGTCTTCCAGCTCGTCCATGGTGATGGGGGTGGGGATGGTGCCGTTGCCGGCGTTGTTGTGGATCTTCGAGGCGAGGTCGCGGTACTCCTGGGCCTGCTTGGAATCGGGTGCGTATTCCAGCACGGTCATCCGGCGCAGTTCGGCGTGCTGCACCACGTTGTCGCGCGGCACGAAGTGGATCAGCTTGGTTCCCAGCTTGGCGGCCAGCGACTCGGCCAGTTCCAGTTCCTTGTCGGTCTGGCGCTCGTTGCACACCAGGCCGCCCAGGCGCACGCCGCCGGAGTTGGCGTACTTCAGAATGCCCTTGGAGATGTTGTTGGCCGCGTACATGGCCATCATCTCGCCGGACATCACGATGTAGATTTCCTGCGCCTTGTTCTCGCGGATGGGCATGGCGAAGCCGCCGCACACCACGTCGCCGAGCACGTCGTAGGAGACGTAGTCGATGCCGTCGTAGGCGCCTTCTTCTTCCAGGAAGTTGATCGAGGTGATCACGCCGCGGCCGGCACAGCCGACGCCGGGCTCAGGACCGCCGGACTCGACGCAGCGGATGTCCTTGTAGCCGATCTTCATCACGTCCTCGAGCTCGAGGTCTTCCACGCTGCCGGCTTCGGCGGCCAGGCTCAGGATGGTGTCCTGGGCCTTGGCGTGCAGAATCAGACGGGTGGAGTCGGCTTTCGGATCGCAACCGACGATGAGGATTTTCTGTCCCAGGTCAGCCAGCGCAGCCAGCGTGTTTTGCGAGGTGGTGGACTTACCAATCCCGCCCTTACCGTAAAAAGCGATTTGCCTTAATTTTCCATCAGACATGTGTATCTCCTTAAGTTAAACAATCTAAAAAACCGACTCGCCCTGGCAGCACGCACTCGGCCGGCTAAAAATCTGCTGCGTAACGTTTTTTCTTCTTCTTATCGAATACGGAGCCGGCAAAACATTTACTGCACGCCTGGTATTCAGCAACGACCGTGCCACCCTTGAAATAAATCGATAACGCATTGTTTATGCAAGGTATTTTTCTCATGAAACGGTGCTCGAACGCGTGTTGCAAACGCGACAAACGCAAAAACCACTGTCGTGAAGGGGACAAGCACCAGAAAAAAACAAGGGGGTAAATCTTCAGGGCTGCGTCAGGGCCAGCGGCAGATCGGACAAGCGGTATTGGCCGCTTTGCACCGCCTTCGCCAGATGGATCAGCGTGACGTTGCCGAGGCAGGCGAGGATTTCTTTCTTGACGGATTTCCACTTGCGATGCAGCGGGCAG
>JAJYXG010000067.1:0-9077 GCA_021791095.1 Pseudomonadota bacterium | reverse complement strand
GCCAGCGCTATGTCGGCAGCCTGATGCAGGCGGCGCCGATTCCGCTGAACGAAACCGAGCAGCGCACCAAGGTGGCGATCATCCGCACCATCCTGAAAAACGACGCCCAGATCCGCGCGCTGACCGAACCGCGCCTGCACGAGCTGCAGCAGCGCCTGAGCATGACGCGCAGCGGACAGCGCGGCGTCGAGGCTTACGGCGCGCAGCGGGCCTGACGCCTGCCCTTATGTTCCCGGTTCAGTATCTGGCCCGCATTCTGGATGTCCCGCCCACGCTGGACGTCCCGGGAAAGTCTGTGTCCGGGCTGGTTCCGGTACAGCCAGTCCAGGGTGCCGTCGAGCGCGACCAGGCTGCACCGCGCGCCGCCTTCGACCACCTGGCCCTGGGACAGACGCTGAGCGGACTGGTGAAGAACGTGACCAAGGGCATGGCACTGGTAGAAATCGAGGGACAGACCGTTGCGATGCGCCTGCCCCGCGAGACCGCGCCCGGCGACACGCTGCGCCTGCGCTTTGCCGGCCACATGCCGCAGCCGGTGTTTCTGCTCGCAACCGCTGAAGCCGCCGACAGCGATGCGCCGCAGTTGAGCCAGACCGCCCGCCTGCTGAGCGACCTGATGCAGCAGCTGCCAGCACGCAATGCGCCCCCCACGGTCGCCCCGCCCGGCCCCCTGCTCGACCAGCCGACGGCCAACCCGGCCATGCTCGCCATCGCGCTGCGCACGGCGCTGGTTCGCAGCGGGCTGTTCTACGAATCACATCTGGCCAACTGGGCGGTCGGCCAGGACAGCCTCGACGGGCTGATGCAGGAGCCGCAAAACCGGCTGGCAGCGGCCGAGGCTTCCCGCGCTGCCGCCAGCCCTGCCAGCGCACTGGCCCTGCTCGACGCGGCGGAAACGGCCGCGCCGAAGCCGCTCAACCCGATGCACGCCCTGCTGTCGCAGCAGTTGCAGGTACTGGAATCGCCGCAGTTCGTCTGGCGCGGCGAGGTGTGGCCGGGACAGGCGCTGGAGTGGCAGTTGCGCCATGAAACCGATCCGGCGCATGACCACGCCAACCAGGCGGCCGCCGACGAGGCAGGCGCAGGCTGGGAATCCCACCTCAAACTCACGCTGCCGCGACTCGGCACCGTGAACGTGCATATCCGGCTCGATGCGCAGCAGGCGTTCAGCATCCGGATGACGCCGGAACAGCCGGCAACCCAGCCCCTGCTGCTGCAAAACCAGGGCCGCCTGATCGAACAGCTGAAGGCAGCGGGCTGCACGCTCAACACCCTGAAGGTGGAACGCGATGGCGATGCCTGACAAGCAGCGCGCCGCGGCCGCGATCGCCTACCGCGAAGGCGACGGTGCACCGCGCGTGGTCGCCAAGGGGCGCGGCATTCTGGCCGACACCATCATCGAGCGGGCGCGCGCATCCGGCGTGTATGTCCACGAATCACGCGAGTTGCTTGCGCTGTTGATGCAGATCGACCTCGATAGCCATATCCCGCCCCAGTTATACATCGCCGTGGCCGAACTGCTGGCCTGGCTCTATCACCTGGAAGAGGCCGACAAGCCGGCGCTTCCGAATCCTCACGCCTGATCAGTATGCATTCCAATTCGCAACACGCCCCTTCCGCTGCCGAGCACGACGATTTCCTGGCCCGTTGCACCCTGCATTCGCGCGCGGACATTCTGTTCCAGCTGCGCGCGATCCAGAAACGCAAGCTGCTGGTCAACCTCGATCTGCATGGCAGCCGGGAGATTGTCGTCACCTCGGTGCTGGCGGTGAACGATGCCAGCAACACGCTGATTCTCGACGCCGCGCCCGGCGACGCGCTCAACCAGAACCTGATGAGCGGCAAGGGGGCGGAGTTCGTAGCCCAGCTCGACGGCGTGTCCATTTCGTTTGCCACCGGCCCGGTGACGCTGTGCGAATACGAAAAGCTGCCGGCGCTGCGCGTCGCCTTGCCCAAGTCGATGGTCCGCCTGCAGCGCCGCGAGCACTTCAGGGTGCCGATGCCGATCGCCAACCCGGTCAAGTGCATCGTGCCCCCGATGTCGGCGGATGATCCGGACCCGATCACCGCCCACATCGTGGACATCGGCTGCGGCGGCGTTGCCATTGCCGAAACCGGCGGGCGCCTCGGCATGGAAACCGGACGGATTCTGGCCGGCTGCAAGCTGCTGCTGCCCGAGATCGACCCGATCGTCACCACGCTGGAGGTATGCAATTCGGCTCAGATACGCCTGCATAACGGCGCCTTTCAGACCCGCCTGGGCTGCAAATTCATCGACCTGCCCAACGACATGGCGGCCAGGCTGCAGCGCTATGTCATGGATATCGAGCGCGCACGGCGTAACAGCCTCTAGCCGCCCGCCCCCGCCCAAAAAAGAATTCCAGGAGATTTAGCCATGCAAACGATCCAGCAGGAAATTGACGAACGGACCAATCTGACCAGCTCGAACAAGCTGGAGCTGTTGCTGTTCCGTTTGGGTCACGATGCGCATATGGATCGCACCGAGCTGTTCGGCATCAACGTATTCAAGATACGGGAAATCCTGCCCATGCCGGAGATCACCGCGATGGCCGGCTCGCATCCCAACATGATGGGCGTGGTCGATCTGCGCGGCCAGATCCTGCCGGTCATCAATCTGTCCGCAGTCGCCGGATGCACCCCGAAAACCGGGCTGAACATCCTGCTGGTCACCGAGTATGCGCGCAGCACCCAGGCCTTTGCGGTCGAGTCCGTGGAAGACATCGTCCGTCTGGACTGGCGGCAGGTGCTGTCGGCCGAGGGCAACGGCGCCAGCGGCCTGGTCACCAGCATAGCCCGCCTGGACGGCGATAACAGCAATCGGCTGGCGCAGGTACTGGACGTGGAAACGATCCTGCGCAAGGTCATGCCGCCGAGCGAGGAGGAAGCCGATACCTCCCAAATCGTCCCGGCAGTGGACATCAAACCCGGCACCGTCATCCTGGCCGCGGACGATTCGGTGAGCGCCCGCCTGATGATCGAGCAGGGGCTGGAGGCGATGGGCCTGCCTTTCGTCATGTGCAAGAACGGCAAGGAAGCCTGGGACAGGCTGCAGTCCATCTCGGGCCAGGCGCTGGCTGAAGGAAAAACCGTGCATGACAAGGTTGCCCTGGTGCTGACCGACCTGGAAATGCCCGAAATGGACGGCTTCACCCTGACCCGCAACATCAAGCAGGATTCGCGTTTCAGCTCCATTCCCGTGGTGATCCATTCATCGCTGACCGGCTCGACCAACGAGGCGCACGTGAAAAAAGTGGGGGCAGATGCCTATGTGGCGAAGTTTGCTGCCGACGATCTGGCGAACGCGCTGCGGCATGCAATGAGCACAGTTCATTAAGCAGCACGTTCAAGATTCAGGAGGTTCACCGACAGGCATCAAGCCGTGTGCACTGCATGAATCTTGAAGCCCCCTCGCGAAGGCGCCCTCTTTAAACGCCCATGGCCATGATTTCCTGGTAGGCGGACACCAGCTTGTTGCGCACCTGGATGGTCTGCTGGAAGGCGATGCTGGATTTTTGCAGTGAAATCATCGCGTCGGACAGGCTGACCGTGGTGTCGCCCATCTCGAAACGCTGGGCGAGCTGCTGCGACTGCAGCTGAACCTGGTTGACCTGGTCGAGCGAGGACTTCAGGGCCGCTGAAAAATCAACCGCGCCTGCAGCCTTGGTTTGCAAGGGGTTTTCGGTCGCAGGGGTCGTGCGTGCCTGGGCAGCCTTCAGCTGCGCCACCATCGCCTCGATCCGGCTCGTGTCGATTGCTCCAATGCTCATCGTGACCTCCTTCGCTCATTCGGCCGCCAGGCAGGCGGTTTTCCACGTGCTCACCTTAATCAGTCCGGCGGCAAGCCATAAGCACGATAAGCGCGGAAAACCGGCTTCTTTTCCCCCGATTGAAAACCCTGGCTGTGCCGATAATTCGATCCATAGCGACATTCCCATGGGGCAACACGACATGAACACGGAAACAGGTCACAAGGCGGCCCATGACGCCAACACGATGGGGACAAGAATATGGCGGTAGAGGGTGAAATGGTGGTTCCGGCCAACGTCATGGAATTTACCCGGACGGCGGGCGGACGAAAAATCATGCTGATGCTGGGCGTGGCCGCGGTCGTTGCGGTCATGGGCGCAGTCTGGATGTGGGGGCAGCAGCCCGACTATCGCGTGCTGTTCTCGAATTTCAGCGACCGCGACGGCGGTGCGATCGTCGCCGAGCTGGAAAAAATGAACATCCCCTACAAGTACGCCGAGGGCGGCGGCGCCGTCCTGGTTCCCGCCGACCGGGTGCACGATGCACGCCTGAAGCTGGCCTCGCAGGGCCTGCCCAAGGGTGGCAATGTCGGCTTCGAGCTGATGGAAAACCAGAAGCTGGGCTCCTCGCAGTTCGTCGAGCGGGTCAACTTCCAGCGCGCGATGGAGGGCGAGCTCGCCCGTTCGATCGAATCGGTCTCCGCGGTGCAGGCCGCGCGCGTTCACCTGGCCATGCCCAAGGATTCGGTGTTCGTGTCCGAGCAGAAGGCCCCCACCGCCTCGGTACTGCTCAACCTGCATCCCGGCCGCGTTTTGGATCAGCAGCAGGTCAGTGCCATCGTGCACTTGGTCGCCAGCAGCGTGCCCGAGCTGCCGATCAAGAACGTGACGGTGGTCGACCAGAACGGCAACCTGCTCTCAGAAACCGGCAAGGCGGCCAGCGTCAACGGCATGGACCCGAGCCAGATCAAGTACGTGCAGGAACTCCAGCAGAACGTCGTCAAGCGGATCGAATCGATCATCACCCCGATCGTCGGCCCCAGCAACGTGCGCGCCGAGGCGACGGCGGACGTCGACTTTTCGCGCAGCGAACAGGCGGTGGAATCCTACAAGCCGAACCAGACGCCCGATGCGATGGTCATCCGCAGCCAGCAGACCAGCGAATCGCTGAACGGCACGGCCACGCCTGGCGGCGTGCCGGGCGCGCTGACCAACCAGCCGCCGGCACCGGCTACCGCGCCGATCACTGCGCCGGCCCAGAACGCCGCCGCACCCGCTGCCGCGGCGCCGGCCACCAACACGCGCAAGGATGCGACCGTCAACTACGAGGTGGACAAGACCATCCAGTATGTCCAGCAGAGCGGCGGCGGGCTGAAGCGGCTGTCGGTCGCGGTGGTCGTCAACTACAAGAAGACCGTCGACAAGGACGGCAAGGTGGTGATGAAGCCGCTGACCGCGGCCGAGAAAACCCAGATCACCAATCTGGTCAAGGAGGCCATGGGCTTTAACGCGGAACGCGGCGACTCCGTCAACGTGGTGAACACGCCCTTCGCCAGTGCTGAACAGGAAGCCTTGCCTGAGCCGCCCTTCTGGAAGAACCCCGAGTATGCCGACTACCTCTCGATCGCCCAGACGGCAGGCAAGTATCTGCTGATGGCGCTGGCCTTGTTCATCCTGTATCAGCGCGTGCTCAAGCCCTTGCTGAAGAAACTCTCCGAAGCAGCCAGGCCGCCGCCGCCAAGCCAGAATCCGCAACTGCAGCACGCCATGGCGGCGCTTCCCGGCCAGCGCAATTATGAGGAGAACCTGACACGGGCCCAAAAATTGGCCAGCGAAGATCCGCGCGTGGTCGCCAATATCGTGAAAACCTGGGTGGCCAGCAATGAGTGACAGCAGCGGCGTGACCAAGGGCGCGATCCTGATGCTGGCGCTGGGCGAGCATGGGGCATCGGAAGTGATGAAATATCTGGGGCCGCGCGAGGTGCAGAAGCTGGGCGAAGCGATGACCAGCATGAAGGCCATCCCCCAGGAACACGTGGAGAACGTGCTGGAGGACTTCAACACGGTGGTGGATCTGAATTCCTCGCTGGGCCTGGATTCCAACGACTACATCCGCACCGTTCTCACCAAGGCGCTGGGCGACGACAAGGCCTCATCGCTGCTTAACCGCATCCTCGGCGGCGGCGGCGACGCCAGCGGCATCGAAAGCCTGAAGTGGATGGACTCCGAATCGGTGGCCGACCTCGTCCACAACGAACATCCGCAAACCATCGCGACCATCCTGGTGCACCTGGAGCGCGACCAGGCCTGCGAGGTGCTAAACTGCTTCACCGAACGCCTGCGCAACGACGTGCTGCTGCGCATCGCCACGCTTTCCGGCGTGCAGCCGACGGCGCTGCGCGAACTCAACGACGTGTTGACCAAGCTGCTGTCCGGCAGCGATGTCCTGAAAAAGCAGCCGATGGGCGGCACGCGCGCAGCGGCGGACATCCTCAACTTCATGGGCGGCGACAACGAATCCTCCGCCATGGAGTACCTGAAAAGCTACGACCCCGACATGGCGCAGAAGATCATGGACGAGATGTTCGTGTTCGAGAACATCATGGACATCGAGGACCGCGGCATCCAGCTGCTGCTGCGCGAAGTGCAGTCGGATTCGCTCATCATCGCGCTCAAGGGCGCGTCGGAAGGCATGCGCGAGAAAATCTTCAAGAACATGTCGCAGCGTGCTGCAGAAATGATGCGGGAAGACCTGGAATCCAAGGGTCCGGTACGCCTGTCCGAAGTCGAGGCGCAGCAGAAGGAAATCCTGATGATCGTCCGCCGCCTGGCCGACGAAGGCCAGATCTCGCTGGGTGCGAAGGGAGAGGAAAAGTATGTCTAGCGTCATTTCCAGCGTGGACCAGTCGGCCTTCCAGCCTTGGGAGATGACCAGCTTCGACACCCATCCGCATCCGGCGAGGAATGCCGGCCACACCGCCGTCGTTTTGCCGACGATCGAGCAGATCACCGCCATCCAGGAGCAGGCCAGGCAGGAGGGCTATCACGCCGGCCATGCCGAGGGACGCGCCGCCGGGCTCGCCGAAGGGCGCGCGGAAGCCGCCCGCGAAGCCGCACGGCTGCACGGTCTGGCCGAGACCTTCGCGGCGGAAGTCGGCAAGGCCGATGAAATCATCTCGCAGCAGGTGCTCGACCTGTCGATCGATCTTGCCCGGGCGCTGCTGAAATCGGCGCTGGCGATCCGCCCCGAACTGGTCATCCCCATCGTCCGCGAGGCGGTTCGCTACGTGCCTGCGCTGCAACAGCCTGCCCTGCTGTTTCTGAATCCGGACGATGCCCTGCTGGTCAGGGACAGGATCGGCGATGAGCTTACCAAAATGGGCTGGCAGCTGGCCGACGACACCCAGCTTGATCGCGGCGGCTGCCGTGTGGAAACCGCCAGCAATCAGATCGACGCGTCCCTGCCCACCCGCTGGCAGCGCCTGACTGCCGCGCTGAGCAAGCAGTCGGACTGGCTCGCAGACTGATGAATACCCAGCCGCACAGCACCCGCTGGAAGGCCTACCTGCAGGATTGCAGGGAGCTGATTTCCATTGCGGAGCCGATGCAGGTGTCGGGGCGCGTCACCCGCGTGGCGGGACTGGTGATGGAAGCGGTCGGGCTTAAACTGCCGGTCGGCAGCGCCTGCACCGTTCCGCTGCCGAATGGTTCGCAACTGGAAGCCGAGGTGGTGGGCTTCGCCGGCGATCATCTTTTTCTCATGCCGCAAAGCGACATCGAGGGCATCGTGCCCGGCGCCCGCGTGTTTCCGGTGGAAGTGATCCCCACCCTGCCCGGCCTCGGCCAAGTGAACCATCCGCGCCGCCGCCCGAGCGACCGTACCCGCCATCTTCCGGTCGGCGAGGCCCTGCTGGGACGCGTGCTCGACAGCCGCGGGCGTCCGCTCGACGGCCTCGGCCCGCTGCAGACCAGCACCACCGCACCGCTCAGCAACCGCGCTGCCAACCCGCTGTCGCGCGCGCCGATCACCGACATCCTCGACGTCGGCGTGCGCGCGATCAACGCCATGCTGACCGTCGGGCGCGGCCAGCGCATGGGCCTGTTCGCCGGCTCCGGCGTCGGCAAGAGCGTGCTGCTGGGGATGATGGCGCGCTACACCAGCGCGGACGTGATCGTGGTCGGCCTGATCGGCGAACGCGGCCGCGAGGTCAAGGAATTCATCGAGCAGATCCTCGGCGAAGAAGGCCTGGCGCGCGCCGTCGTCGTCGCTGCGCCGGCCGACACCCCACCCTTGATGCGGATGCAGGGCGCAGCCTATGCCACCTCGATCGCCGAGCATTTTCGCGACCAGGGCAAGAACGTGCTGCTGATCATGGACTCGCTCACCCGCTATGCGATGGCGCAGCGCGAGATCGCGTTGGCGATCGGCGAGCCGCCGGCCACCAAGGGCTATCCGCCTTCGGTATTTGCCAAGCTGCCGGCGCTGGTCGAGCGCACCGGCAACGGCAAGCCGGGAGGCGGTTCGATCACTGCTTTCTACACCGTGCTGACCGAGGGCGACGACCAGCAGGACCCGATCGCCGATGCGGCGCGCGCCATTCTCGATGGCCACATCGTGCTCGACCGCGCGCTGGCCGAGAGCGGCCACTACCCCGCCATCAACATCGAACAGTCGATCAGCCGCGTAATGCAGAACATCACCACGCCGGAGCACCAGCAGCTGGCGCGGCGCCTGAAGAAGCTCTACTCGCGCTACGAGCGCAGCCGCGACCTGATCAACGTCGGCGCCTATGCCGCAGGCTCCGACCCGCTGCTGGACGAGGCCATCCGCCTGCAGACCGCCTTCGAGGCCTTTCTCCAGCAGAACATATCCGAGCGCTCCGAGGCACGGGAAAGCCTGGCCGATCTCGCAGCCCTGTTCCATTAAATCCAACGGACGATAGACACATTCAATGGCGACCCCCTCCGCACTCAACACGCTGATCGACTTGGCGAACAAGGAGACCGACGCGGCTGCGAAACAGCTGGGCGCCGCGTTGCACGCCGGCGAAGAAGCGGAGCAGAAACTCGAACTGCTGATGCAGTACCGCGACGACTATGCCGTACGCTGCCAGTCCACCCTGACCACCGGGATCAGCACGACGCAACTCAACAATTTTCAGGTCTTCATGCAGAAACTCGAACACGCCATCGCCGGCCAGCAAAAAGTCGTCGCCGACGCCAGGCAGCGGATTGCCCAGGCGCGCGCCGCCTGGCAGGCCTGCGAGCAGAAGAAAATGTCCTTCGTCACGCTGGCAGACCGCGCAAGCA